>CAZHMA010000024.1:0-15610 GCA_964533555.1 uncultured Eubacteriales bacterium | reverse complement strand
CGATGGACACGGCCTTCAAGGTCCTGGGCGACCGCTTCCTGGCGGAGACCGAGCACCTTCATGCCGACTGGACGCTCGTGAAGGAGTATCCGCTCTCCGAGAAGCTGCTCGCGCTGTCCCACGTATGGAGGAGCCCGGACGGCGGGGACTACGTGATCGCTGCGAAGGGCGCTCCCGAGGCGATCGCCGACCTGTGTCACGTCACCCCGGCACGGCTGGAGACAATCGTCGCCCAGGTATCGGACATGGCCGACGAGGGGCTGCGGGTCCTCGGCGTCGCGCACGCGGCCTTCCGCGAGGCCGACGGACTTCCCGAGGTCCAGCACGACTTCGACTTCCGCTTCATCGGGCTGGTGGGTCTGCAGGACCCGATCCGCGAGGACGTGCCGGAGGCGGTCGCGCAGGCGCGCACCGCGGGCATGCGCGTGGTGATGATCACCGGCGACTATCCGGGCACCGCACGCAGCATCGCGCAGGACGCCGGCCTGGACACCGAGACCCGGATCATCACCGGGCCGGAGCTGGACGGCATGGACGATGAGACGCTCGCGGCGTGCATCGACGACGTCGACGTGTTCGCACGGGTGGTCCCCGAGCAGAAGCTGCGCATCGTGCGTGCTCTCAAGGCACGCGGCGAGGTCGTCGCAATGACGGGCGACGGCGTGAACGACGCGCCGGCACTCAAGGCGGCCGACATCGGCATCGCGATGGGGCAGCGCGGCACGGACGTCGCCCGCGAGGCCGCGGCGCTCGTGCTGACCGACGACGCGTTCTCGTCGATCGTGCGCGCGGTGCGGGTCGGACGCCGGATCTACGACAACCTCAAGAAGGCGATGGCCTACATACTCGCCGTCCACGTGCCTATCGCCGGCATGTCGCTGCTGCCGGTGTTCGTCCCGCGCCTGTTCGGCGTCGAGATGCCTCTCGTGATGATGCCCGTGCACATCGCGTTCCTCGAGCTGATCATCGACCCCGCGTGCTCTGTCGTGTTCGAGGCCGAGGACGAGGAGGCCGGCATCATGCAGCGACGGCCGCGCGGCGTGAACGACCCGCTGTTCAGCCGCCGCATGATCGGCGTGAGCGTGGCGCAAGGGTTCGCCGTCCTGACGGCGGTGCTCGCGGTGTACCTGTGGGCGGCCTTCTCGGGACGGTCCACGGAGGTGGTTCGCGCCCTGTCGTTCATCACCCTGGTGATCGGGAACCTGGCGCTGATCCTCGTGAACCGCTCCTGGACGCACTCTGTGGCCGCGGGCTTGAAGTACCGGAACACGGCGCTGTCCTACGTGTTCTTCGGCACGCTGGCGGGTATCGCGCTGATGTTCGCGATCCCGTACACCCGCGACCTGTTCCAGTTCGCGCTCGTCGGCCCCGTCGACCTGCTCGTGGCGCTCGGCGCGGGCTGCCTGAGCGTGGTGTGGTTCGAGATCTACAAGGCGATCCGGCACAGGAAGCACGAGCAGGTCGCGTAGCGTCGGATCCGTCCTCGGTCAGGAAACGGTCAGAACCCGGCAAGGCGTCTGTGCGAAGGTGGCTGCACCGCGGCATCCGGTCGCGGGACCGTCGTCGCCGCCCACCCTCGGTGGCTCGAACACCGAAGGAGTGGTGCAGCATGAAACGTGTGATGTTCGTCGCGCTCGTCTTGACCGCGGGTCTGATGGTGGGGGCCGCCGGCGCGTACTTCACGGCGCAGGCACAGGTGCCCGACAACGTGATCAAGGCCGGGAGCGTGTCGGTCTCGACCGAGCCGACGTCCGCCGCCATCTCGATCGACGCCCTGGCCCCCGGCACCGTGGCCGTGCGGCCGCTCACCGTGGTCAACGACGGCGTCCTGCCCGAGCGGTTCGTCGTCACCGCCGCCAAGAAGGCCGGCATCACCGAGTTCTACGAGGCGCTCACGTGCCGCGTGACGTCCGAGGGGACGGTGCTGTATGAGGGGACGCTGAGCGCGTTGCGGACCACCCCGGTGACGCTCGCCCCTGCGGCCCGGGCGCAACTGGACTTCAGCATCGGGATTCCCGCGACCGCCGGCAACGAACTGTCCGAGGACTACGCGAAGCTCAGCCTGTACGTGGACGCGGAGCAGGTCCGCTGATGTCGCCGTGGGTCCGGCCGCTGCGGCGCGCGTGCGTCGCAGCGGCCGCGCTCGCGCTGCTTGCGTGGGCGCTCCCGCGCTTCGGTGTCGTGTTCGTGGGCGGGTGGTCGATGTCGCCCTTCCTCGCGCCGGGCGACCTCGTCGTGTACCGGCGCGCGCCCTGTGACGCGGGGGAGCGCGACGTGGTCGTCGTTGCGCCGCGGCGCTCGGGTGCGTTCATCCACCGCGTCGTTGCGGTGCAGCTGGACGGCTCGCTGCGCACCAAGGGGGACGCGAACGGCACCAGCGATCCGGAAGCGGCAGCGGCGGACGAGCTGGCCGGGGTCGTCGTCGTCGCGGTGCCCAGCGGCAAGGTCCTGCACGCGGTGGTGAGCGGTATTCGCTGGTGTTACAATCACGTGCCTATCGCGAACACGAGGCGATGACGGAGAGACGCCGGCGCGCAGGCGCCGCGGCCAGAGAGGGACCCCGAGGCTGGGAGGGTCCCCGCGGCGGGCGACGGCGGTTCACTCCAGCAGCCGCGACCTGAACGGGGGCACACGCCCCGCTAGGGGAGCCGGGGCCCGCCGTTACCGGGAGCCAAGGGCTGAGACGACGCCCGGACCCGCGTTTCGCGGGTCGAGAAGAGTGGACCGGCCACCGCCGGTCAAACAGGGTGGTACCGCGGAAGCCGACTTCCGTCCCTGGGCAGCCGATCACACCGGCTCCCGGACGAGGTCGGCTTTGCTGTTACTGTCTTTTCTGTAGCGACGGACTTAGGAGGAGCATGTCGGTCCTCGACGAACTCCAAGCGCTGTGCGGGGCCGGGCTCGAGGCGGTCGCCTCGGCCGACGACCTCAGGGGCCTGGACGAGGTGCGTGTGGCCTATCTCGGCAAGAAGGGGTCGCTGACCGCGGTCCTGCGCGGTCTCGGCACGCTGACGCCCGAGGAGCGCCCCGCCGTCGGGAAGGTGTCCAACGAGGTGCGCGAGACGCTCGAGCGGGCGCTCGAGACGCGTCGTGCCGAGCTCGCGGACGCCGCGCTGCAGGCGCGCGTCACGGCCGACGCAGTCGACGTCACCCTGCCGGGCCGCCGACACGTCCCGGGCCGGCAGCACCTCATCAACAAGGTCGTCCGCGAGATCGTGGACATCTTCATCGGCCTCGGCTATGGCGTCGCCGAAGGTCCTGACGTCGAACTCGACTACTACAACTTCACCGCGCTCAACACGCCGCCGGACCATCCCGCGCGGAACGCTTCAGACACCTTCTACGTCGAGGACCTGTCGGGCGCCGTCCCCACGGTGACCGGAGAGTCCGAGGTGCTGCTGCGCACCCAGACCTCGCCGGTCCAGGTGCGGGTCATGGAGAAGCAGAAGCCGCCCATCTACATCCTCTCCCCAGGGATCGTCTACCGCCGCGACGTCGCCGATCCGTCCCATCTGCCGCAGTTCACCCAGATCGAAGGACTCGTCGTCGACGAGAACATCACGTTCGCCGACCTGAAGGGCACTTTGGAGCACTTCGCCCGGGAGATGTTCGGTCCCGACCGCGCCGTGCGCCTGCGGCCCCACTTCTTCCCGTTCACCGAACCGTCGGCCGAGGTCGACGTGAGCTGCCACCTGTGTGCGGGGGCGGGCTGCCGCATGTGCAAGCAGTCGGGGTGGCTCGAGGTGCTCGGCTCCGGCATGGTCGACCCGAACGTCTTCGGCTACGTGGGCATCGATCCCGAAGCGTACTCGGGCTTCGCGTTCGGCATGGGCGCCGAGCGCATCGCCGCCCTCAAGTACGGCGTGCCCGATCTGCGCTACTACCTCGAGAGCGACATGCGCTTCCTGCGCCAGTTCTAGCGGGCACGACCTCTTGGCCGGGTGTCACACCCGGCCGTACGCGCGACACGACCACGGACGGAGATTGAGGGCAGCATGCGGGTCTCGATGGGTTGGCTGAAGGAGCTTGTCGACGTGGACCTCCCGGTCCCCGAGCTGTCCGAGCGCCTCGACATGACGGGCACCAAGGTGGAGGCCGTCCACGTCATCGGCGATGCGCTTGACGGCGTCATCGTGGGCCGGATCCTCACCAAGGTGCGACACCCCGAGGCGGACACGCTCTGGGTGACCACCGTGGACGTGGGCGCAGTTGAGCCGCTCAACATCGTGTGCGGCGCGCAGAACTTCGAGGCCGGTGACATCGTCCCCGTCGCGGTGGTGGGGGCGACCCTGCCCAACGGCATGACGATCAAGCGGGCGAAGCTCCGCGGCGTCGTGAGCGAGGGCATGAACTGCTCGGCCGCGGAGCTCGGGATCGGCTCGGACCAGTCCGGGCTGCTGATCCTCCCGGCCGACGCGCCGGTCGGCGTCGCCTTCGCCGAGTATCGCGGGATGTCCGACACCGTGCTGGAGCTCGAGGTGACGCCCAACCGCCCGGACTGTCTGTCCATGGCCGGGGTCGCCCGCGAGGTCGGCGCGGTGCTCGGAACGCCCGCCCGTGTACCCGTGTCGCATCCCGACGAGGCCGGGGCCGCAACGGACGGCGTCGTGGGCATCTCCATCGAAGATCCCGCGCTCTGCGTGCGCTACACCGCTCGGGTCGTCACGGGCGTGAAGGTGGGGCCTTCGCCTGACTGGCTGGCCGCGCGCGTGGCCGCTGCCGGCGCGCGACCGATCAACAACGTCGTCGACGTGACCAACTACGTGATGTTCGAACTGGGTCAGCCCCTGCACGCCTTCGACATCGACACGCTGGCACGGGACGGCGGCCGCGTGGCGATCTCCGTACGGGTGGCCCGCGAAGGCGAGAAGCTCACCACGCTCGACGGCCAGGACCGCGAGCTCGCAAGCGACACGCTGCTCATCTGCGACCCGACCGGCCCTGTCGCGCTGGCCGGCGTCATGGGCGGGGCCGCCACGGAAGTGTCCGACACGACAGTGAACGTGCTGCTCGAGTCGGCGTGCTTCCAGCCCGCGTCCACCGGCCGGACGAGCCGCCGCCTCGGCCTCATCTCCGAGGCTTCGCAGCGCTTCGAGCGCGGCGTCGACCCCAACGGCTGCGCGGCGGCCATCGACCGGGCCGCGGCCCTTCTCGCCGAGGTGGCGGGCGGCATCGTCGGTGTCGGGATCGCCGACGCGTACCCGGCCCTCGTGGCGCCGCGACAGCTGGCGCTTCGCCTGGAGCGCATGAACGGGCTCCTCGGGACCGACATCTCGCCCGTGGAGACCATCGACATCCTGTCGCGGCTCGGCCTGAGCGTCGCTCCCGGGGCCGACGGGACGCTCGACGTGGAAGTCCCGACGTTCAGGCCCGACCTCGAGCGCGAGGTCGACCTCATCGAGGAGGTCGTGCGCGTCTACGGCATGGAGCGCGTGGTCTCGACCCTGCCGGCGGGGCGCGGTCGCGTCGGCGGGCGCACGCTGTCGCAGGCGCGCCGGGAGCGCATCGGCGCGGCGCTGCGCGCGGCGGGACTCAACGAGGCCATCACCTGGAGCTTCGGTGATCCGCGTGATATCGAGCGCCTGGGATGGGAGTTCGGTCCGGGCGAGCTGCCGGTGCGCCTGTTGAACCCGATGAGCCAGGACCAGTCCATCATGCGGTCTTCGGTGCTGCCCGGGATGCTGCGCGCGGTCGGCAACAACCAGCGCAAGGGCACCGGCGACGTGCACCTCTACGAGATCGGCGCGGTCTGGTGGACGGCCGACGGCCGCAAGCAGCCGAAGGAACGCACGGTGGTGGCGGGCGTGCTCGCGGGCAGATGGCACCGTCCGTCGTGGGACGAGACCGGAGACGCGCGCGAAGCCGGCCTGGACTTCTTCGACGGCAAGGGCCTGGTGGAGACGGTCTGCGAGGAACTCGGCATAGCGAAGTGGCGCGTCCGCGCCGCCGAGCGCGCCTGGCTGCAGCCCGGCCGCTCCGCGGAGGTCGTGCTCGGCGGAGACGTGGCGGGATGGCTCGGAGAGGTGCACCCCCGGGTGCTCGATGCGTACGAGTGCGCGGGCCCGGTCGTGGCGTTCGAGCTTGGGCTGAAGCCGCTCATGGCGGCCGCGCGCGAGGTCTCCGACTTCGTGGACCTGCCGCGGTTCCCCGCCGCGAAGATCGACATGGCGATCATCGTTCCGGGCGACGTCGCGTTCGAGCGCGTCGAGCAGGCCATCCGGTCGGCGGGCGGCAAGCTGCTGGAGTCGGCCAGGCTCTTCGACCGCTATCAGGGCAAGGGCGTGCCGGACGGTCATGTGAGCCTGGCCTTCTCGCTGACGTACCGCGATCCGGAGCGAACGCTCACTGACGAGGAGGTCGCCGCGGCGCACGAGCGCCTGGTACGCAAGGTCACCGGCGCCGTCGGGGGGACGCTGAGGTCGTAGCCTCAAGGACGCGGCCCGCACGGCGGGTCGACGAGCAGGAGAGGGCGGGTCCCGCATGAACACCAACATCGTGCTGACGCTGACCGGTCGGGACCGCGTCGGCATCGTCGAGGCGGTCACCAAGGCCCTGCTGGACCTGGGAGGCAACATCGGCACCAGCCGCATGACCCGCCTCGGTGGGGAGTTCGCGGTGCTGCTGCTCGCGTCATTGCCCGCCGAGCGCCTGGCCGGGCTGGGAGCGGGCTTCGAGGCGTTGGAGCGCGAGGGGTACCTGATCTCCACCAGCGAGACCAGCGCATCTCCCGATGAGGAGCGCACCGGCTGGGCCCCGTTCCGTGTCGAGGTCCAGGGCGCAGACCATGAGGGAATCATCCACGAGATCGCCCACGGGCTGTCCCAGCGCGGCATCACCATCGAGTCGGCGGAGACCCGCACGGCGCCCGCCTCCACCAGCGGGACGCCGCTCTTCTTCATGTCGGCGCTCGTCCTGGTGCCGCCCGCGCTCGCCGGCTCGGAGTGGATCGCCGACCTTGCGGAAGCCGCGCGCCTGGCCAACGTCGACGTCGAGGTGTCCGCGGCCGACTAGGCCCGAGGGGGCGCCTCCGGTTGCGCTGGTCACCGGCTCGGTGTATTCGGTCACCCTGAGCCATACGCAACTAACGCATCACTGCTACCAACTTTGCGCAAATAGCGCATAGAACTTGACCAATATGCGAATAGGACGCTAGAATCTCGCCACGTATCGGTCCGTATGTGGAGGCGAGGATCGTGGTCAAGGCCGTTGTCGTCGGAGGAGCCGGTTACACCGGCGTCGAACTGGTGCGGCTGCTCCTCGGGCATCCGGGCATCGAGATCGCAGCCGTCACATCGGCCGCGGACGCCGGCCGTCCGGTCGAGGACCTCTATCCCGCGCTTGCCGGCTGCGGGCTGACGTTCGTGGCGCCTGACGTGCCCCGGCTCGCCGCTGCGGCGGACATCGCCTTTCTCGCCGTGCCGCACACGGCCGCGCTCGACCTCGCTCCGGCGTTCCTGGAGGCGGGTGTGCGGGTGTTCGACCTGTCCGCCGACTACCGCCTCAAGGACGCGGCCGTCTATGAGGCCTGGTACGAGACGGCGCACACATCTCCGCACCTGCTCGGTGAGGCCGTCTACGGCCTCCCGGAACTCGGCAGGGACGCACTGAAGGGCGCCACTCTCGTGGCGTGTCCGGGGTGCTATCCCACGGCCACGCTGCTGGCTGCCGCTCCGGCCATCGAACGGGGTCTCGCGTCGAGCGTCCGGGTGATCGTCGACGCCAAGTCGGGCGTCTCGGGCGCCGGCCGGTCGGCGACACCGGCCACGCACTACTGCTCAGTCAACGAGTCCGTCGCCCCCTACAAGGTCGGCGCGCACCGGCACACGCCCGAGATCGCTCAGGCGCTCTCGGAGATCGCGGGATCACCGGTGAAGGTCTCCTTCGCGCCCCACCTCGTTCCGGCCACCCGCGGTCTGCTGTCGACGGTCTACCTGGACGCCTCGGACGGGCTGACGACCGATGACGCCGTCGAGGCCTACCGGGCGCGCTACGAGTCCGAGCCGTTCGTCACCGTGCATCCGGCGGGTCGGATGCCCTCCACGGGCGAGGTCCGCGGCACCAACCGCGCGCACCTGGGTCTTGCCGTGGACGGGAGTGGGACGCTGGTGGTCGCCTGCGCGATCGACAATCTCGTCAAGGGCTCGGGCGGCCAGGCCGTCCAGTGCGCGAACGTGTCGTTGGGTATGGACGAGACTGCGGGCCTGACCTGGCCCGCTCCGGTGGTGTAGGGAGCGGCGTGAGGGACGCGAAGGACATAGCGCTCGTACCGGTCCCGGGCGGGGTGACGGCCCCGAGGGGCTTCGTCGCGTCCGCGGTGGCGGCCGGCGTCAAGAAGTCCGACCGGCTCGACGTCGCGATCCTCGCGGCCGCGCACGCGGTTCCGGCCGCGGCCGTGTTCACCACGAACGCCGTCGCCGCGGCGCCGGTCGTGGTGAGCCGCGAGCACATCGCTTCCGGCCTGTGCCGCGCGGCCATCGTCAACGCGGGCAACGCGAACGCATGCACCGGACCCGGGGGCGTCGCCGACGCGCACGCCATGGCTGACACGGCCGCCGCAGTACTGGGATGCGCGCCCGAGGAGGTCGTCGTCTCCTCGACGGGCGTGATCGGCGTTCCTCTGCCCGTCGGCCGGGTCACCGACGGGATCCTCGCCGCGGCGGTCTTGCTGAGCTCTGAAGGCGGAGGGGCGGCCGCGGAGGCGATACTCACGACGGACACGTTTGCGAAGGAATACGCGTGCGCCGTGTCCGTGGGGGGTGCCACCTACACGGTGGGCGGGATGGCCAAGGGCTCCGGGATGATACAGCCGAACATGGCGACCATGCTGGCGTTCGTGACCACCGACGCGCCGCTGACCTCCGAGGCGTGCTCCGCTGCGCTCGGCGCGGCCACCCGCCGCACCTTCAACCGGATCACGGTCGATTCGGACACGTCGACCAACGACATGTGCCTGCTCATGGCCAGCGGGGCGGCCGGCGGCGCTCCGGTGCCCCCGGGGACCCCGGAGTTCGACGCAATCTCCGCGGCCGTGCACCACGTGTGCGGCGAGCTCGCCCGCATGATCGTGCGCGACGGCGAGGGCGCTTCGAAGTTCATCGAGGTCACCGTGCGGGGTGCGGCCAGCGAGGCGGACGCGGAGAAGGCCGCGCTGTCGATCGCCAACTCGCCGCTGTTCAAGACGGCGGTCTTCGGCGGGGACGCCAACTGGGGCCGAGTCGCGATGGCCGTGGGCAAGTCCGGCGCGCGGGTCGACCCCGACCGGCTCGAGATCGTCTTCGCGGGGATCACCACCTGCGTCGACGGGACGGGACAGGCGTTCGACGAGGAAGCGGCTGCCGCCGCGCTGGCGCAGCGGGACATCGAGGTCGTCGTCGACCTGCACCTGGCCGATGCGGCCGCCACAGTCTGGACCTGCGACCTGACCTACGAGTACGTCCGCATCAACGGCGAATACCGGAGCTGATGCCAGCCATGGTCGAGAACCTGGACCTCCTGCTCGAGAAGGCCGCCACGCTCACCGAGGCCCTGCCGTGGATCAAGTCCACCTGGGGCAAGGTGGTCGTCATCAAGTACGGCGGCTCGGCGCTGACCGACCCCGCCCTGCGTCAATCGGTGGCCGACGACATCGTGCTCATGAAGTACGTGGGCATCAATCCCGTCGTCGTCCACGGCGGCGGCCCCGACATCTCCGACTTCATGGGGCGCCTCGGCATGGAGGTCGAGTTCCACGAGGGGCTGCGCGTGACCAGTGACGCCGCCATGGAAGTCGTGAAGATGGTGCTCGTCGGCAAGGTCAACAGCGAGCTGGTCTGCGCGATCAACACGCACGGGCAGCTGGCGATCGGGGTCTCCGGCGACGACGGCAACCTCATCTGCGCGACCCCCGTCTCCGAGAGGCTCGGCCGGGTCGGGGACGTCACCTCCATCGACACCAGGGCGCTGGACAACCTGTTGGAGGACGGCTTCATCCCCGTGGTCGCCACGGTCGGCGCGGGCGATGACGGCGGCAGCCTCAACGTCAATGCGGACCTGGCCGCTGCCGAGATCGCCTCGGCGCTGCACGCCGACAAGATCATCTTCCTCACCGACGTCGACGGGCTCTACGCCGACTTCGAAGACAAGTCCTCGCTGATAAGTGCGCTGACGCACACGGAGGCCGAGGAGCTCGTCGCCTCCGGCACGCTGAGCTCCGGCATGATCCCCAAGATCGGCGCCTGCGTTCGCGCCCTGCACGCGGGCGTGCGGCGCGCGCACATCCTCAACGGCAAGGTACCGCACTCGCTCCTCCTGGAGGTCTACACGGACGCCGGCATCGGCACCATGATCACGGCGGACGCTGCAGGGACGGGGGTCTGAGCATGGGCGCCCTCTACACGCAGACCGCCGCGCTCGACGCGGCATTCCACATGCCCACGTACGCGCGCAAGCCCGTGATGTTCGTGCGCGGCGAGGGCATGCGGCTGTTCGACGACGACGGCAGGGAGTACCTCGACTTCATCGCCGGGATCGGATCGGTGAACCTCGGCCACGCGCACCCGGCGGTGGCACTGGCCGTCGCCGGGCAGATGGGCAAGCTCGTGCACGTCTCGAACCTCTTCTACGTGGAGCACCGCGACGAGCTCGCTCGCGACCTCGTCGGGCTCTTCGGCCATGCCGCCAAGGTGTTCTTCTGCAACTCGGGGGCGGAGTCCGTGGAAGGCGCGATCAAGCTCGCACGGCGCTGGGGAAGGCAGCAGCGCGGCGAAGGCTGCTACCGGATCGTGACCGCCGAGCGCTCGTTCCACGGCCGGACGCTCGGTGCGCTGGCGGCCACCGGTCAGGCGAGCAAGCAGGAGCTGTTCCGGCCCCTGCCGGAGGGCTTCGACCACGTGCCCCTCAACGACATCGCCACCCTCGAAGCAGCGGTGACGGCGGACACGTGCGCGGTCATGCTCGAGCCCGTCCAGGGCGAGGGCGGCGTCTACCCGTGCGATCCCGCGTACCTGGCCGCCGTGCGCGCGCTCTGCGACGAGCGCAGGGTGCTGCTCGTGCTCGACGAGGTGCAGACCGGCTTCTACCGCACCGGGCCAGCGTTCGCGCACCAGGGATTCGGTGTGGTCCCCGACGTGATGTGCCTGGCGAAGTCCCTGGCCAACGGCCTGCCGATCGGCGCGGTCGTCGCGAGGGGCGCCGTGGCCGACACCTTCGGCCCGGGCGACCACGGCTCGACGTTCGGCGGCGGCCCGGTCGTGTGCGCGGCCGGGCGCGCGTGCCTGCGTGCGCTGGCCGAAGAGGAGCTCGGACCGATGTCCGTGCCGACAGGGGAGTACCTGCGTGGTCGCCTGGACGCACTGGCCTCCGAGACCGGTTCGGTGGCCGAGGTCCGCGGGATCGGCCTGATGAACGCCGTCGAGCTCACCACGCCCTCGGCGCAGTCGGTCGCCGCCGCCCTGCTGGACCGCGGACTGGTCGTCAACGCGGTTGGTGACCGCATTTTGCGTATGCTGCCGCCGCTCGTGTGCGGAAAGCCGGAGATTGATACACTTCTCGATGCACTTTATGAGACGCTGCAATCCTCGGACGGCGGAGGTGGTTCGGTATGACGCTCGAAGGACGCGATCTGCTGACGCTCGGTGACCTGACCTCGCAGGAGGTCGTGACGGTCCTGGAGCGCGCCAAGATCCAGAAGCGCATGTGGCACCAGTCGTCGAACCGGCCGCGGCCGCTCGCCGACCGCGCGGTGGCCGTCATCATGCTCAAGCCTTCCATGCGCACGCGCATCAGTTTCGAGGTCGCCATCCACCAGCTCGGCGGGACGCCCATCATGCTCATCGGAGAGGGCAGCGCCTTCTCGCGAGGCGAGAGCGTGAAGGACACCGTGAAGGTCTTGGAGCGGTATGTGGACTGCATCGTGCTGAGGACCTTCGAGCAGTCGCATATCGAGGAGGTCGCCGAGCATGCCTCGGTGCCCGTGATCAACGCGCTCACGGACGACTACCACCCGTGCCAGGTGCTCGCCGACCTGCTCACCATCGACGAGCACTTCGGCCACCTCGATGGGTTGAAGATGGCCTACGTGGGCGACGGCAACAACATGGCGAACACGCTGCTGATCGGGGCCGCGCACACCGGCATGCACCTGACCGTCGCGTGCCCTCCGGGATTCGAGCCGCTCAAGGCGGCCGTCACGCGTGCCCAGGAGATCGCCGCGTCGACCGGTTCCCAGCTCGCCATCGTACGCGACCCGAGGGAGGCGGTGGCGGGTGCGGACGTCGTCGTCACCGACACGTTCACGTCGATGGGCCAGGAGGTCCAGCACGACGAGCGGCTCGCGCAGTTCCGCGGATACCAGGTGAACACCGAGCTCATGATGGCCGCGAAGCCCGAGACCGTGTTCATGCACTGCCTGCCCGCGCATCGCGGAGAGGAGGTCACCGACGAGGTCATCGACTCCGAGCAGTCGATCGTCTACGAGGAGGCCGCCAACCGCATGCGCGCGCAGAAGGCCCTGCTGTCACTCGTGATGGGATAGCGACGTGAGGAAACGACTCGAGCGTCAGGACGTCATCAGAAGGGTCGTGCGCCGCGAGCGCGTGCGTACGCAGCGCGACCTCGTGGAGCGGCTCAAGGCCTTCGGCTTCGTCTGCACGCAGGCGACAGTCTCGCGCGACATCACCGAGATGGGCCTGCGCAAGCTTCCCGAGGGCGTCTACGTGCTGGCCGAGGACCTGCATCTGCAGCGCATGATCAGCGAACTGGTCACGAGCGTCGTGCGCGCCGAGAAGCTCGTGCTGGTGAAGGCTTCGCCGGGCACGGCGCCCGGCGTCGCGGCCGCCGTCGACGCGGCCGGCCTCGAAGAGGTCCTCGGCTCCATCGCGGGCGACGACACCGTGCTCATCATCGCCAGGAGCGACGACGACGCGGCCGCGCTCGTCGACAGCATCGACAAGTACCGCGGCGTGAACTGACGCTCCACCGGCGCGGGCCGCTTCGGCACCGCGCCGCGACCTCAGCGGCCGCAGCGGCTGCCGTGAACCGAAGGGAAGCACACGTGGGCAAGGACCTCTGCGTACTCGCATACTCCGGCGGACTCGACACGTCGGTCGCCATCCAGTGGCTGATGGAGCACAAGAACGTCGACGTCGTGGCGCTGGCCATCGACGTCGGCCAGGAGCGACAGGACCTGGAGACCGTCAGGCTCAAGGCCCTGAGCATCGGTGCGGTCGAGTCGATCGTGAAGGACGTCCGCGAGGAGTACGTCGAGGAGTTCCTGGCGAAGGCCCTCAAGGCGAACGCCCTGTACGAGAACAAGTACCCGCTGCTCTCGGCCATGTCGCGGCCGATCATCGTCAAGCACCTCGTTGAAGAGGCGCACCGCTGCGGTGCGAAGTACATAGCCCACGGGTGCACCGGCAAGGGCAACGACCAGGTCCGTTTCGAGGTCGGTGTCGCCGCGCTGGACCCGGACCTCGAGATACTGGCGCCGGTCCGCGAGTGGGACCTGAAGACGCGCGACCAGGAGATGGAGTGGGCCGCGGCCCGCGGTATCCCGGTCCCGACGACGAAGGCGAACCCCTACTCCATCGACGACAACCTCTGGGGCCGCGCCATCGAGTGCGGTGTCCTGGAGGACCCCTGGATGGAGCCGCCCGCGGACATCTACACGCTGACGAACGACGCCCGAAGCGAGCAGTGCGGCAACGAACCCGAATACGCCGAGATCAGCTTCTCGCAGGGCGTGCCGGTGGCGCTCGGCGGAGAGCCCATGAGCTTCCACGAGATCATCAACGCGATGAACGAGCTCGCCGGCAAGCACGGCTTCGGCCGTATCGACATGATCGAGAACCGGCTCGTGGGCGTGAAGTCGCGCGAGGTCTACGAGGTCCCGGGCGCGCTCACGCTCATACAGGCGCACAAGGCGCTCGAGGACCTGTGCCTGGAGCGCGCGGTGCTGCACTACAAGCTCGGCATCGAGCAGACCTGGGCCGAGCTCGTGTACAACGGCCTGTGGTTCTCGCCGCTCAAGGAGGCGCTGGACGGCTTCATCGAGACGACCCAGAAGCTCGTGACGGGTGACGTGCGGCTGCGCTTCTTCAAGGGCTCGTGCGTGGTCGTCGGCCGGCGAAGCCCGTTCTCGCTCTACGACTACAACCTCGCCACCTACGACGAGGCCGACACGTTCGACCACAAGGCCGCCAAGGGCTTCATAGACCTCTGGGGACTGCCGACGAAGGTCTGGGCCCGCCAGCGGCGCAAGGTCGGCAAGGAGGGCGAGGTCTAGGTGCTTCTCGGTATCTTCGGGCTCCCCGGCGGAGCGGAGTGGCTGATCATCCTCGTGGTGATCGTGCTGCTGTTCGTCCCGTCGCTCGCGCTCTTCTGGTTCGGCTACGTGCTCGGCCGCAAGAGCGCGACAGGGCCGGGCGCGGCAGCCCCGGCAGCCCCGGCAGCCCCGGCCGCCGGCGAGGTCCCCCCGGCCGCGCCAAACGCCTCCGACGACGACCAGGACGGTGGAGCGGATGGCTGACGCGAAGACCCCCTGGGGCGGCCGCTTCTCGAAGTCTCTGGACGCGTTCGTGAGCGAGTTCGGCGCGTCGCTGCCGGTCGATCGGCGGATGTGGGAGCAAGACATCCGCGGGTCGATCGCACACGCCCGCATGCTGGCGGCCCAAGGCATCATCTCCGCCGAGGACGCGGATCAGATCGAGCTCGGCCTCTCGGAGGTCCACGGCGAGATCGAGGCGGGGCACTTCGCGTTCTCCGCGTCGGACGAGGACATCCACATGGCCATCGAGCGCGCCCTCGTGGACAAGGTCGGCGACCCCGGGCGGCGCCTGCACACGGCGCGCTCGCGCAACGACCAGGTCGCGCTCGACACCCGGATGTACGCCAAGGAGTCGCTGGTCCGGCTGGTCGAGCACAGCAACGGGCTGCGCTCCACGCTGCTGCGCCTGGCCGACGAGCACTTCGGCGTGGTCATGCCCGGCTACACGCACCTTCAGAAGGCCCAGCCCGTCTTGCTGAGCCCCCACCTGTTGGCCTACTTCTGGATGCTCACGCGCGGCGTCGGGCGGCTGCGCGCCGCCGTCGAGTCGGCCGACTGCCTGCCCCTCGGCAGCGCCGCGCTCGCGGGGACGACCTTCCCGTTGGACCGCCGCGCGGTCGCCGCCGACCTGGGCTTCTCGGGCGTGTCCGCGAACTCGCTCGACGCGGTCTCGGACCGGGACTTCCTGCTCGATCTGACCTACGCGTGCTCGGTCGCGATGGTGCACCTCTCGCGACTGTGCGAGGAGCTCGTGCTGTGGTCGTCCGACGAGTTCGGATTCGTGCGCATGGACGATTCCTTCTCCACCGGGAGCTCGATCATGCCTCAGAAGAAGAACCCGGACTTCGCGGAGCTCGTGCGCGGCAAGACCGGCCGCGTGGTGGGTGACCTCACGGCGCTGCTGGTGACGCTGAAGGGGCTCCCTCTCGCGTAC
This sequence comes from uncultured Eubacteriales bacterium, assembly GCA_964533555.1. Classification (GTDB taxonomy): domain Bacteria; phylum Actinomycetota; class Coriobacteriia; order Anaerosomatales; family PALSA-660; genus JANYAK01. Next base: position 155 of record CAZHMA010000024.1, on the reverse strand, counting down.
AACAAGGACATGCAGGAGGACAAGGAGCCGGCGTTCGATGCGATCGACACGCTCGCGGATTCGCTGCGCGCCGTGGACGGCATGCTGTCGACCGCGCGGTTCGACGCCGCCCGGATGCGCGCGGGCGCGGGCGGGGGATTCATGGCGGCGACCGA
>CAZHMA010000023.1:0-16339 GCA_964533555.1 uncultured Eubacteriales bacterium | reverse complement strand
GCCCATGCGGCCCTTGAAGTTGCGGTTGGCCGTGGAGATGACGTTCTCGCCGTTGCTCGGCACGCCGTTGTGGGTGCCGACGCACGGACCGCAGCCCGGCGTGACCAGCGCAGCGCCGGCCTCGACGAGCGTCGAGATGTAGCCCGCGTCGATGGCGTCGAGCAGTATCTGCTTCGACGCGGGCGCCACGATGAAGCGCACGTCCGGATGGACCTTGCGACCCGCCAGGATCCCGGCGGCTATCCCGAGGTCCTCGAGTCGCCCGTTCGTGCAGGTCCCCACGAAACCCTGCTGGATAGGCGTGCCCTCGACCTCGGCGATGGGGCTGACGTTGTCGACCGAGTGCGGCTTGGCGACCTGCGGGGTCAGCTCGCTGAGGTCGAGCGTATGAGTGACGCCGTAGGCAGCGTCGGCGTCGGGGACTACCGGCGCGGGTGTGCGCTCGCCGCGGCCCTCGTACCAGGCCAGCGTCTTGGCGTCGGCCCGCATGAGGCCCGCCTTCGCACCCACCTCGATGGCCATGTTGGAGATGGTCATGCGGGCGTCCACCGACAGCGCGTCGATGACCGGCCCGTCGAACTCCATGGCCATATAGGTGGCGCCGTCGGCGCCGATGAGCCCCGCGATGTGCAGGATGACGTCCTTGGAGAACACGCCCGTCGGCAGCGTCCCGTTGAGCGTGAAGCGCATGGTCTCGGGCACCTTGAACCACAGCTTGCCCGACGCCATCGCGGCGGCGCCGTCGGTGCTGCCGACGCCGGTGGAGAACACGTTCAGCGCGCCGTACGTGCAGGTGTGGCTGTCGCAACCCACCATGAGGTCGCCCGGGACGACGTGACCGTTCTCCGGGATGAGCTGGTGGCACACGCCGCACCCGACGTCGTAGACCTTCGCACCGGTGCGCTTGCCGAACTCGCGCATCAGCGTGTGGAGCGCGCTCACGCCCTCGATGGGCGACGGGGACGAGTGGTCCATGACGACGGCGACCTTCGCCGGATCGAACACGGCGGTCACCCCCATGCGCTCGAGCGCACGGATGGCCAGCGGCGACGTGCCGTCCTGGCCCATCACGAAGTCCACGTCCGCGACCACGATGTCGCCCGCGCGCGCGTCCGTTCCCGCGTGCGCGCTGAAGATCTTCTCTGCGATGGTCTTGCCGGCGGCGTCCGTCACTTGGCGGCCTTCTTCTTGTCGGCCATGAAGTCCTTGTAGATGTAGATGAGCTCCTTGTCGAAGAGCGAGCGCTTGAGCTCGATCGACATGGTGCGCACCCGCGGCAGCAGCTCGGAGGCCTCCTCGTTCGTGAGGTCCATACCGTACTCGCCGAACTTCAGGATGAGCGACTTGGAGCCGGAGTGCTTGCCGATGACGATCTGGCGCTCCAGTCCGACCTCTTCCGGGGCGAAGACCTCGTAGGTCTTCGGGTTCTTGATCACGCCGTCGGCGTGGATGCCCGACTCGTGGGCGAACATGTTCGTCCCGATGATCGACTTCCACGCGGGGATCGTGCGGCCCGCGGCCTTGGCCACGTACTCGCCCAGCTCACGGAAGCGCGGCGTGTCGAACTGGATCTGCTCGAATCCCTCAACGTACTTCAGCGCCATGACGACCTCTTCGAGCGCCGCATTGCCCGCGCGCTCGCCAAGGCCGCCGACGGTGACGTTCACCCAGTTGGCGCCGGCGTGGATGCCCGCGATGGCGTTGGCCACGGCCATGCCGAAGTCGTTGTGCGTGTGCATCTCGATCTCCAGGCCGGTCTCCTGGATGAGGTGGTCGATGACCGTGAAGGTGCGGAACGGCTCCATGAGGCCGATGGTGTCGCAGAAGCGCAGGCGGTCCGCGCCGGCGTCCTTCGCGGCCTTCGCGTACTCGCACAGGAACTTCAGGTCGGTGCGGGACGCGTCCTCCGCGTTCACGGAGATGTAGAGGTCCGGGTTCTTGTCCTTGGCGTAGCTCACGCACTCGGCGATGGTCTGGAGCACCCACGGGCGCGACTTCTTGAGCTTCGTCTCGATGTGGATGTCAGAGGTCGCGAGCGAGATGGCGATCGCGTCCACGCCGCAGTCGATGGAGGTCTGGATGTCCGCCGTGTTCGCGCGGTTCCAGCCCAGCACCGACGCGCTCAGGCCGAGGTGCGCGATCTCCTCGATGACCTCGCGCTCGTCGCCGCCCATCGCCGGGATGCCGGCCTCGATCTGGCGCACCCCCACCTCGTCCAGCAGCTTCGCGATGCGGATCTTCTCCTTGTTGGCGAAGACCACACCGGCGGTCTGTTCGCCGTCGCGCAGGGTGGTGTCATCGATGTAGACCGGCGACTGACCGAGCTTCGAGTCGACCGGCAGGTCGTAGACTGGCGTTGTGTCCACGGAGTGTCCTTCTCGTTGGGTCCCTCGGATGTTCGGGACGACGTGCTCGTTCACAGGCGGCGCCCCCGTTCGGCATGGCGCAGCGGCCGCCCCAAGAAATGCACAGTTTAGCGTAGGGATGTTTCTTGCGGAAGAACGGGATGCGCGCAGCTTTAGCGTTCGCGCCCGTCGTTCGCGCCGTCCATGAGCCGCCAGATCCCCACCGATTTGCCAAGGCCGTACTTGAGTCCCGAGAGGCTGCCGGTCATGATGCCGAGCGCCGCGGCCCAGAGCCACAACAGGCCGTACTGGGAGCCCAGCACCGCGAGCACGAGTCCGAGGAGCATGCCCAGCGCATTCGCGATCCAGTAGCGCGACTCGGGCAGCTTGCGGCACTTCTCGCCCCAGCGGTATCCGAGCCAGAACGACAGGCCGAATCCGCCTGCAGCACCCAGAACGATCCAAACGATGTCCACGCGCATCTCCCTCGACGTCCTCGTCCCGGCGTGCGGCCGCCGGGCGCCACGCATCGTATCAGGAACGGGGCCGGCCGGCGGCCGTCACAGGTCTCCCGCGCCGCCCGCCGGGTCCTTCGCAGGCCCGCCGCCGTCCCTGGCGAGGTAGCGCGAGAAGAGCGCCCAACCGACGAGCAGGTCGAAGTAGAAGGTCATGCCTCTCCACAGAAGCGCCGCGGCGCCCGCCACGGCCAGCGGAGCGAACTGCGACAAGGCGGCGGTCATCCCCGCTTCCACGGCACCGCTGCCGCCCGGCGTGGGCGACGCGGAGGCGAGCACCCAGACGCCCAGGAGCGTTGCCAGGACCGGCAGGACGTCCCCGTGCCAACCGAGGCCCGCGAGCAGCACCGGCATGACCGCGAGCAGGCAAGCCCTGGAGACGGCGAGCCCCAGTACCGCGACGGCCAGGGCACCCGGCCGCTCGAGCAGCAGTACGCGTAGCCCGGCGGCGAACCGCAGGGTCTCACGTGCGGCGGTCTCTGCGAGGCGCCGGGCGCGTTCCCGGCCCGCGACCCGCGCGATGGCGCGTCCCCCGAGCAGACGACCGGCCAGGGCCCCGGCGCGTTCGGGCCGCGCGACGAGCGCGGCGGTCCCGGCGATCACGACCGCGAGCGCGAGGACTCCCCACCACGCGCCACCCGACGCTCCGGAGGCCTGCGCCGGCAGCGCGACCGCGGCGACCACTCCGGCGGAGGCGCAGAACACGCCAGTCACCATCGCGCGGGCCCCGACCACAGCCGCGGCCTCGCCGACGCCCAGGCCTTCCCGCGTGAGCGCCCAGGTCCAACCGGGTATCCCGCCCGACCCGAACGGGGTGACGAGCGCGGGGAACCCGCCGCCGACGTATACCGCGACCATACGGGCGACGTCGCGCGGGCGCAGCCGGTCCGCGAGCGCTGCAAAGACCACCGCCTCGCCCAGCCAGCTCACGAGGTTCAGTGCCATGACCGCCGACAGCGCCGTGAGCGGCAGGCTCGAGGCCTCCGCGATCAGAGCGGGACCACCGACAGCGATCGAGACGACGACCGCGGCGCAGGCCCCGACCAAGGCGACCGCGATGATGCCGAATCGCAGGCGGCGGTTCTCCAGAGGACGCTGCGCGCCTGCCGGATCGCCGCCCGCTGTCACGGCGTCTTCCTCCGAAGAGGCGCTCAGCTCAGGCCGCGCTTCTTCACGTGCGCACGCCCGCCGGTCAGGAAGCGGTCGTGCCGCATCCCAGCGCGCTGCACCACTTCGGCCTGCAGGCGGGCGCGCTCGCGCTCCGCCTCCCGCTCCCTCTGGCGGTCCTGCTCCCGGGCCTCGCCCGGACCCTCGGCGGATCCGAACGGCCAGTGTGACTTCTCGGTCATCTCGGGCCACCCCCACGTGCTAGGGTTCGACGTACTGACGAACATACCCTGAATCACCGGGGTGCATGTCGGGCAAGAAGGTGGTGAACGGCGCGCCGCGCCGGACGGACCTCAGACCAGGAAGGCGGTATACCCGTGCTGACCAGACTCATCGGCTCAGACGCCGTCATCGAGTTCTCAGACGAGCTGCTCGAGCTCATCAAGCGAGTGGAGACGGCGTTTCCCGCCCCCGAATGGGCGGTGCTGTTCAACGACGCCGAGGGCGAGGACGACTCTGACGAGCTCGTGATCTGCCGCCGGTACTCCGGCGTGCTGATGCCGGTCTCGTACATCGACCTCGACGAGATCGCCGAGATGGAAGGCGACGAGTTCGACTGGATCAAGGACCTCGCCGCTGATCTGGCGCGCACCGAGGACGAGCTTGCCGACGAGATCGCGGCGGCAGAGGCTGAGGCTGCGGCCGAGTAGCCCTCGGGCCACCGCTATCGTCACTGGGAAGCCCACAGAACGAGGGGGCCCTGCGCATCTCCAAGACACTAAGTCGATGCGCAGGGCCCCCTCGTTCTGTGCGCGCACTGCGTTCATACGCCGCGTAGCCGCCGCCTCGCCGGCGCGCGCGACGGCTACGCCGTCGGCGGCGCCTCGACGCCTAGGGCGCGGAACAGGTCGGGGGACAGCGTCCGTCTCCCCGCTTCGTAGCCTTGCCATGGGTCCGTCGTGAGGCGATCCAGGCGCTCCGGGACCGTTTCGATCGTGAACGCGAGAGGGTCCGGCACGGCTTCGAGTTCCGGCCACGACACCGGCACGCTCACCGGGCCGCCGGGCCTCGCGCGCGTCGAGTACGCGCACACGGCCGTCGCCCCGTGCGCGTTGCGCAGGTAGTCGACGAAGACCCGGCCCGGCCGCGAGGACTTCGCCATCTTGGAAGTGAACGTCTCCGGGGCGTGCGCGGACAGCCGCTCCACGAACGCATGCGTCCATGCGCGGACCGCGTCGAACGACGGCCCCGGCTCGATCGGCACCACGATGTGCAGGCCGTGCCCCCCGGTCGTCTTGGGGAAGGACGCCAAGTCGAGGCCGCCCAGAGCGTCACGGATCGTTCGGGCCGCAGAGGCCACATCTCCGAAGGACACCCCTTCGCCCGGATCGAGATCGAGGATGAAACGGTCGGGGCGATCGTAATCGGCCGCCGGCGAGTTCCACGTGTGGATCTCCAGCACGCCGAGCTGGACCAGCGACAGCAGACCTTCCAGGTCGGCGACATGGAAGTAGTCGAGCGTCTCGTGCTTGTCCCGCACGGGCACGACATGGAGCGACGCGGGCCAGCCCTTGGGTTCGGGGTGCTTCTGGTAGAAGCACTCGCCGGCCTCGCCGCCGGGACCGTGCGGACACCGGACGGCCGTGACGAGACGACCGGCCAGGTGCGGGAGCATGGCGGCCGCCACCCGCTCGTAGTAGCGCGCGAGATCGCCCTTGGACAGGCCCGCCGGGTCCAGGACCTTGTCCGGATTGGTGACGGGCACCCCGGCGATGACGAGCGGGCCGGTGGCCGGGGACGGCGACGACCCGGCCCGGACCGCGGGGTGCCCGGCGTCGGACGGCATCTCGCGCGTGACGCTCGCCGGGTCGGCGTCCTCCCGGATGCCCACGAACGACGGCTGGCGCACGACCCCCTCACGCGTCCACTCGCGGAACTTGACCTCGGCGACCAGGGCGGGCGCCACCCAGTGGACGCCGCGCGCGGCCGGCGGGTCGGCGAACGGCGCCGCGCTCGCGGCGATCCCCTCGAGGCGGGTCCTCATCTCGGCAAGCGTGCGCTCGGTGAACCCGGTGCCGACACGTCCGGCGTACCGCAGCTTGCCTTCGGTGTCGTGGTAGCCCAGGAGCAGGGCTCCGAAAGCGGACCGCGACCCTGCCGGGTCGGTCCACCCGCCGACGACGAACTCCTGTCTCGCGAGGCACTTCGCCTTGAGCCAGTCGCGCGACCGGCCGGGCGCCCACGGGCGGTCGCCGCGCTTGGACACCGACCCCTCCAGCAGCAGCTCGCACGACGACGCGTGGAACACCGGTCCCGCGCCGGCGTGGTGCTCGACGTAGCGCAGCGGCCCGGGTCCGGGCTCGGGAGCGGCTGCTAGGAGCCGGCTCAGCAGCTCCTTGCGGCGCGCGAGCGTCTCCCCGCGCAGGTCGAATCCGTCCATGTAGAGCAGGTCGAACGCGGCAAGGTCGACGCGGTCGTCCCGCTTGGCGGCGAGCGCCTCCTGCAGAAGGCCGAAGTCGGATCTGCCGTCACGGTCGAACACCACCGCCTCGCCGTCGATGAGGGCGCTGGCCGCGGGCAGCCGCTCGACGGCGGTCGCGAGCGACCTGAAGCGATCGGTCCAGTCGGCCCCGTTGCGCGTGAACACGCGCGCGCGCCCGCGCTCGAGCACGAGGCGCACCCGGTAGCCGTCGTACTTCACCTCGTGGATCCACTCGGGCCCGTCCGGGGCCTCGGCGACGAGCGTCGCGAGCTGGAACGGTGCATCCGCGGGGATCGGTCCGGCGATGGCGCCGCCCTCCGGTCTCTCCGCGACGTTGCCCGCGTGGGCGGACCCGGCGGTCGGAGCGCTGGAGGCCGGGATGCCCGCCGCGGTCCCGGCCGCCGGACTAGGGCCCGCGGCATCGCCCGCCGGGGGCCCTTCGTACAGCCGGCCTTCGGCCGCGATCTGGTCCATGGTGCGTCCGGTCGCGGCCGACTCGGGGCGCTGTGCCAGGACGTCGTACTCCGCACGTGCGCGAACGTTCTCGTCGCGCTCCTTGATGAGCAGCCAGTTCTCGCGCTTGTCGCCCGGCCGCGGCTTCATGCGCACGAGAACCCAGGCGCCGTTCAGCTTCTCGCCGGAGAGCACGAACTTGAGTTGGCCCGCCTCCACCCCGGCGACCGGATCGCCGACCGCGGAGTACGTTCCGCGGTCCCACACCATGACCGTGCCGCCGCCGTACTCCCCCGCCGGGATCACGCCTTCGAAGGCGCCGTACTCGATCGGGTGGTCCTCGACGTGGACGGCGAGGTGCTTGTCGGCCGTGTCGTATGACGGGCCTTTCGGGACCGCCCACGACGCGAGCACGCCGCCCATCTCGAGGCGCAGGTCGTAGTGCAGCGCCCGCGCCGCGTGTTTGTGGACGACGAAGGTCGGCTCCTGCGCCGCGCGTCGTGCCGCCGCCGCGCCCGACGGCTCCGGGGTGATGGCGAAGTCCCTCTTGCGACGGTACTCGTCGAGCGGCGCCACGCTAGGCCTGGGCCTTCTTGGCGTCCTCGAGGCTGCGCTTCAGAAGCGCCATGATGTCGACGACCTCGCCGCCTTCGGCCTCGCCCGTCGGCGCCGGCAGCGGGGCCGCCTCGCCGCCTTCGGCCTTGCGACGGATGAGTGCGAGAAGGTCGTCGCGATACGAGTCGCGGTACTCGGGTGCCTGCGGCTCGAACGGCGCCGCGATGGCCTGGACCAGCTGCCTGGCCAATGCGAGCTCCGCGTCCGTGACGCCGGCCGCCGCCAAGTCGGAGCCGGGCAGGTCCAGATCCGCCGTGCCGCGAAGCTCGTAGGGATAGCGCAGCAGTTCGAGGATGAGCGCGTCGCCCTCCGGCACGATCGCCGCAAGGTGCTGGCGGGTGCGGATGACGACCTTCGCCAGCGCGACGCGCTTCTCGGCGGCCAGCGTCTCGCGCAGCAGCGCGTACGCCTTGCGCCCGGCCTTCTCGGGCGTCAGGTAGTACGGCTTGTCGAAGTACTCGGGATCGATATCGCTGGCGCAGACCGCGGCCAGCACGTCGATGGTCTGCGTTGCCTCGACGTTGGCGGCACGAAGGTCATCGTCGGTGACGACGACCCATCGCCCCTGCTCGATCTCGAAGCCCTTCACCACGTGCTCCCACGGGACCTCCTCGCCGGAGCCGTTCACGCGCTTGTTGTGCACCGGCGACATATCTCGGCCGTCGAGGAGATGGAACGCGAGTTCTCGAGGTTCCTCGGCGGGCATGACCGAGACCGGGATCGTCACCAGCCCGAAGCTGATCGACCCTCTCCAGATGGCGTGGGGCATGCTCGGGACTCCCGTCGCGAGGCCGCGGTGCGGCATGGGCACGAGGAGTAGATACCCGAGCGCGGCGCATGCGCGTGCGGTCGCGCCCGGAGGTCGCGGCGCTCGAGCGCGCGCGCCACGAGCACAGCAGCGTCTCGATGCCGCGTCAGTGACCGACGCTGCGCCAGGGCTCGCTCTCGACAAACGCCACGATCGCGCCCGTCACCGTGCCGTCTCCGGCGAGGACGGGGGCGCTGTTCGCCGAGAAGCGCCGGCGCCATCCGTTCGGCCACTCGACCACGACGGGCACGTTCTCCGCCTGCTTCTCGCACACCAGGTCGCGGAAGTCGCCGCGGGGCTCAGTCCCGGCCGGAGCATCGCCGCAGTGCACCTTCCAGCCGGGAGTCCGCAGCGAACCGAGGTCAGCCACCTCCTCGAGGTCGAGGAGCCGCCGCGCCGCCTCGTTCGCGAACGTGATCCAGCCCGTCGGATCCAGCAGCACGATCCCGGCCGGCGTGGTCTCGACGATGCTCTCCATCATCTCGCTCGTCTGCAGCACGCTCTGCTGTGCCGTGAGCGCGTCGTTGAGCTGCTGCCGCGCGTACATGGAGTAGACACCGAACAGGATGAACGGGATCCACAGCACCTCGATCGCATCGACGACCGTGGTGACCGTAGCGGGGAGAGTCGTGAAGTGGCCCGCGATGCTGGCCGTGGTGCCCGTCATGTAGCACGCGATCGACGCGGCGAAGAACCACTTGGCGCCGCGGCTGACCGCGCCGCCCGCGACGACCGGCATCATGAGAACGGTGACCATCGCCGTGCTGAAGGCCAGCCAGGGCAGGATGTCCTCGGTGAACGACCACACGGGGGTCATCGGTGCGCTCCCGTCGACGCGAACACGCTGCGGCGCGCCTGCCATGCGGCCCATGCCAGACCCAGACCGCCGATGGCGAAGACCACGTGGCGGGCGGAGCGAAGCGCCTGTACGTTCCACAGCGGCTGCGCCGCCGCCATGCCGAAGCCCAGTACGATCCCCAGGAATCCGATCATGAACGGCAGTCGCGCCTCCGGCATGCGTATCCGCCTGGCGATGCCCAGCACCACAGGCGTGAGCCCGAGCGCGAGCAGAAAGCGGAAGACGTTCATCGTGTTCATGGGTCCCCCTTGCGCCACCCCGTGCGGACCGCCCCCCGGCAGGACGCCCACCATGAGTGTATTCAACATGCCGCGGCGCGCAACCTGCAATTGTGAAGGAACCTTAGCCGGGATGCGATCGCGCGAGACGCGCCGACGCCCCCGGCTGCGGATCCGCGGTCGGGGGCGTCGGGTCGATCGATTGTCAGTCGGGCCGCCTCGAGTGCAGGAACCGCCCTCGGAGCCACCCTGCTTTGCGGGTGCGATCAGGCGGTCATCCGCGGCGTGGCGCGGACTGCGTGGGAGCGGCGCGGCTCGAACTGGGCGACCTCGGCCGTCGAGTGCGCACGGCGCCGGTCACCGATGACGTCCCAGGCCATCAGGCCCACGAAGAGCGGGAGCGCCACGACGAGCAGCGCAACGGCGATGAACTGGATCGCGAATATCGAGATGACGAAGACCATGTCCATGACTCTCTCCTTTTGCCCGGTCGTCTGTGGGGCAAGTCCGAGTCTAGGACCGCGCCGGCCTTCGTTGGTGTGGGTTGGAATCGCAAGTAGTTAAGGTTATGTGTGGGCGACGCCCGCCTGCAGCCTCGCGACGACCTCGTCCCACAGCTCGGCAGGCACGTACAGCCTCACGACCACGCGCCAGCTGTTGCGTACCGAGACGACGCGCGGGCCCGCGTGGATGTTGAGCCGGCGTATCTTCGCCCAGGGTATCGAGCCGGTCTGTTCGCTCTCGGCCAGGAGCCCCGCTCCCGCGGCGCCGGGGCTGCCAGCAAGCGCGCCCGCGATGAAGACGGCGGTGTTGACGGCCTTCTCCTTGCGGCCCGACTCCCACCGGACGCCGAAGTCATCGATCGCGATGGTCGCGCTGTACGCGTTGCCGAGCACAAGGCAGGCGATCACCCAGCACACCGCGATGACGCCGACGCACGCCGCCGGCAGTTGCCAGGGCAGGAAGACGGGGTCACCCGGATCCACCAGGAAGCTGACGGCGAGGACGGCGACCCACATCCCGACCGCCGAGATGACCATGACCTTGGCGAAGTCCCACCACAGGAACCGGTTGTTCAGAAGCGGTACGCGCGTCGTGAACCCCATGTCGCCTCCTAGAGCTTGCCCCCGAACATCCCGACGATCAGGCCGCCCACGTACGGGACGAGCCACACCAGCCATACCACGAGGCTGAAGCGGTGGAAGGTGACCCGGGCGGCCTCGTCCTTGCGTGCCAGCACGACGCTCGCCCACGTCGCGTGCGCGAGCATGAGCAGGATCGCGGCGAGCCCGGTGAGCGCGTGCCATGACGTCCAGTCCCACACGCCGGTGATGCGCTCCATCGCGTAGGTGCCGCCGGTGTCGAACGCGAGACCGAGCCAGAATGCCGCCACATGCCACGGCTGCAGGTAGCGCCTGAAGCGCTCGGCCCACACCCCGACGGTGTAGAAGACGAGCGCCAGCGTGATCAGGACGGTCGCGATCGTGAGTGTCTGGCTCATGCCCGCAGTGTAGCCGAACAAGGGCGGCGGCCGGGCGCAGCGGCCGACCGGCCTACAGCGGATCTCCGAAGTAGCGCCAGTACAGGCGCCAGAACGACGTCGCACCCTGGAAGTGCGGGGTGTAGCGGTACAGCGAGTACGTCGAGGCGTTGGCCGGGTAGACGGCCGTCCCGTCGATCGGCAGCATCGACCCGCTGCGCCATCCCGCGCGGTTCTTCATCAATACGCGCGCGCCGTTCCACACCTGATTGCCGAACCCCCTGTAGCTGGAGATCGTGAACGACTCGGCCTTCCCGCAGCCCATCGCCCAGTCCATCGCGTACTGGCTCGGGCTGGGGCGCGAGATGAGCGACTGCTCCTTCTGGAGCGTGGCGATGATGACCTTCGGCGAGCAGCCGTAGGCGGTCGCGGCCTCGGCGATCATCTGCGCGGCGGTCTTCGTGACCCCTGCATGATCCGGGCCCGAGTAGGACTTCAGGTTGCCCGCCTGGGAGTCGAGAAAGCCCTGGATGGCTTCCGCGGACATCGATCCGGACGCGGTGAACTTCGCGTCGGAGATGACGTTGCCGGGGGCGAATGGCACCGGCGGCTCGCTCCCGCCGTCCCGGCTCGCGGCCTCCGCTGCGGCGGCGGCCGCGGCCGCGGCCGCCTCCTGCTGCTCGCGCACGAGGTTGGCGATATCGCTGCCGATGGACGCCATCAGCCGCTCCTGTTTCGCGGTCGAGGACTCGATCGTCAGGCGGCGCGACTCGGCCGCCTGCCTGAGCGCGATGAGGTCCGCCTCCCGCTGCTGCTGCTGCTGCTGGAGCAGCGCGCTCGAGCCGCGCGTCGTGCGAAGGCCGGCCAGCAGGCGGGCGTCGTTGTCCTGGATGATCGACATGATGCTGAGCCGCTCGACGAAGTCGCCCATCGACCGGATCCCGAGGAGCAGCTCGAGCTCGTCGAGACCGCCGGACTTGTAGATCTCGACGACGCGCTCGTCGAAGCGCTGCTGATCCGCGGCTATGTCCGCGTCCAGCTGCTCGAGTTCGGCGCTCGTGATGAGCAGCGCCTGCCGCGCGTCCTCGAGGTCCGCGCTCGCCTTCTCGTACTCGGCCATCTGGATCTCGAGCTGCCCTCTGAGCACCCCGAGCTCCTTCTCGACCTTCGCCGCCTCGGCCTTCTTGGCAGCCAGCTGCGCCTCGAGGGAGGTCGTGGCGGCAGCGAGGCCGGGGGTTGCGGACACCGCGAGCGCGCACACGAGCGCGCAAGCGAGCGCACACACGGGCAAGTGACGCTGGGATCGGTCAGCCATGACCAGCATTCTACCGCCCGGGTGCGGTGAGCGCGTCACCGGACGTTCGCACGCTAGCCGTCGAGCCTGCTCCGCAGCACCTCGTTGACGACGGCCGGGTTCGCCTGGCCGCCCGTCTCGCGCATGACGGCGCCCACGAAGAACCCGAAGAGCCCCGCCTTGCCGCCCCGGTAGTCGGCGACCTGCGCGGGGTTGGCGGCGAGCACGGCGTCGACGACCTCCTCGATGGCACCGGAGTCCGAGACCTGCTGCATGCCGAGACGCTCGATGACCTGCTTCGGCTTCTCCCCGGTCGCCGCCATCTCGGCGAAGACCGTCTTCGCCTGCTTCCCGGAGATCGTGCCGTCGTCGATGAGCTGGACGAGCCGGGCGAGCTTCCGCGGCGTCACGGCGGAGTCGATCGGGAGCAGCCCTTGGGCGTTCACGTGCGCCGAGAAGTCACCGAGCACCCAGTTCGCCACGGCCTTCGCGGCCTCGGGACCGCCCGCGGCCTCGACGGCCTCCTCGAAGTACGCGCCGAGTTCGAGGTCGCCCGACAGCACCGAGGCGTCGTGAGGAGGCAGGGAGTACTCGCGCGCGAACCGCTCCTTGCGCGCGTCCGGAAGCTCGGGCAGGCGCTCGCGGATGCGGGCGATGTACTCGTCATCGAACACGAAGGGCACCATGTCCGGTTCCGGGAAGTAGCGGTAGTCGTGCGCGTACTCCTTGGAGCGCAGGCTCGACGTGCGCTTCTTGCCGGCGTCCCAGTGGCGGGTCTCCTGGGCCACGATCCCGCCCGAATCGAGCTCGTCGGCCTGCCGGACGATCTCGTATGCGAGCGCGTCGTGCAGGGACTTGAACGAGTTCATGTTCTTGACCTCGGCCTTGGCCCCGAACTCCGCCTGGCCGCGCAGGCGCAGCGAGACGTTGGCGTCGACGCGCATGGAGCCTTCCTCCATGTTGCAGTCGGACACGCCGAGCGAGACGAAGATCAGCCGCAGCTTCTGAGCGAAGCGGCGGGCCTCCTCGGGAGTGCGGATGTCCGGCTCGGACACCAGCTCCATGAGACCCGTCCCGGCGCGGTTGAAGTCGACGAGGCTGTGCGTCGCGCCGGCGATGCGCCCTTCGCTCCCGCCGACATGGATCATCTTGCCGGTGTCCTCTTCGAGGTGGATACGCGTCACGCCTATCCGGGTCGTGTAGGCGCCGTCGACGTCCAGCTCCACATCGTTGCGCTGCTTGGCGCCCCCGCCGTCGACCTCGACGTCGAGGTGGCCGCCGATACAGAACGGCAGGTCGTACTGCGATATCTGATAGTCCTTCGGCATGTCCGGATAGAAGTAGTTCTTCCGGTGGAACTGGCTCCACCGGCTGATCTCGCACTCGAGTGCGAGTCCCGCGAGCACCGTGGACTCGATCGCCGCCTCGTTCGGGACCGGCAGGGATCCCGGCATGCCGAGGCAGATCGGACACACGCGCGTGTTCGGCTCCCCGCCGAAGGCCACCGGGCACCCGCAGAACATCTTGGTGTTCAGACTTGTGAGCTCGGTGTGGATCTCGAGGCCGATCACGGCCTCCCACTTCTCGAGCACCTCGGTGAGCCGGTCCTTGGACATGTCGATGAGAACCTCTCGGGCGACGGGTCTGCCTGCGGGCGCGCTCCGAGCAGGCCGTGCGCGCCACCATGGCCGATTCTACCCGAGCCGAAGCACGCGGTCGTCAGATACCGGACCGCGCGTCCTCGTCGGTCGTCGGAGGAGGTGCGGGCGCGGCATCGGTGATACCCGCCGGCGGCGCCGCAGCGCGTTGCGCGGGACTGCCATGATGCTGCAGCACGCGCCACGGTTCCTTGTCCAGGAACGAGGCGATCACGCCCTCGATACGGCCGTCCGGCGACAGTGTCGGCGCCGTGTTCACCGAGAACCGTCGACGCCAGCCCGAGGGCCACTCGACGATCACCTGCACGTCGACCAGGGCGTCTCGCGTGACCAGCCGGGCGAAGTCAGGCGCGATCGACGACCGGCCCGACGTGCCCGCCCCGATCCTGACGATCCAGTCCGGGTGGCCTGTTTCCTCGTCCGCGTCGGTGGCCTCGAGGTCCAGCATCGCGGTGGCGGCCGGGTTCGCGAAGGCGATGTGGCCCTCAGTGTCGATCCACACGGTGCCCGCAGGCGTGCTCTCGATGGCGCGGATCATCATGTCCCCGGTGTGCAGCAGCCCCTCGTAGTTCTGATGAGCGTCGTTGAGTTGCTGGCGCACCAGCAGCGAGTAGACGGCCACGAGGATGAGAGGCGTGAACAGGAGTTCGACGGAATCCTCGATCGGCTCGACGATCGACACCCAGCCGAGCCGGTGGGTCACGTCGTTGGACATGACCAGCAGGTAGACGGCGGCGGCGGCGATGAGGAACGCCTTGGCGCCCGCGCTGAACGGGCTGCGACCGTCGGAAGGCGTCCTGACGAGAAGGTACACCGCGATGGCGAACGCACCGATGCTGACGACGTCGAATGCGCCCAGCGCGCCGTTCACGAGGTCCCCCGCTGGCGCCGTACCTCGAGCAGGACGGCGCGCGCGGCGAACGCGAAGGCGACAGCTCCCACCGCCGAGCACGCGTGCTGGCCGAGATCGAACGCGTCATGGGCGGCCACGTCCTCCAGGACCGTCATCGCGTAGCCCATCGCGAACGCGCCGTACATGATGGCGAACGGCAACCGGGCACCCGGGAACCGCAGCGACCGCGCGAGCGCGTAGACGAGCGGCGCCAGACCCAGGGCCATGGCCAGTCTGAAGATCTCGTTCGGCTCGAGTGTCATGAGGTTCTCGCTGGTTCGGGGGCGTGCGTGTGATTCTAGTCGATGGGCGGCGCAGCGCGCCGCACGGTCGGATAAGGCTTCTCTCATTCGGTCTGCGGCACCGCAGCGACGGCGAACGGCAGACAGACCGCAGCGCATGCGGTGGCCGAAGGCATCAGGCGGGTACGTATGCAGGGCAGAGCCACTCCGCCTTGGCGGGGTTCATGCGACCCACCATCAGACGAGCGAGGAGGTGCCGAGATGGCATCGGACGAGAATGTGGCGGGACCGGGCGCGCAGGGCGAGGAGCCGTGCGTCGAGCCCGTACTGGTCGACACCCTGCAGACTTCGATGACCGCCCTCGCGTCTGCCGAGACCGACACCCTGTCGGCGACGCAGAGCGCGATCGGCAACGCGAACGTGGGCGGTGATGCCGATGTGAGCGCCTCAGTCGTCGGCATGCTGTCCGCGAAGGGCGACGCTGCGCTCAAGACCGGCGGCGCCTGCGCGGTCATGGCCGAGCGGGACGCGAGCGTCACGCAGGGCGGAGCGGTCCTGGTGATCGGCGACAAGGTGGCACTGGACCGGAGCTTCGGCGGAGCCGTGGTGGCGAGCGACGTCGAAGCGCGCAACAGCAACGTGGTACTCCTGCTCTCGCGCAACACGACGATGTCCGAGGACTCGCGCGTGCTCTTCGACTGGAAGGCCGCGCTGATCCTGGCCACGGTGCTGGCGGGCTTCGCCGGGATCGCGGCGGTGCTCGGCTTCCTGCTGGTGCGCCGGGGCATGCGCGCGGCCCAGCACCTCTCAGCAAGGCTGCCTCACCTGCCCGAGTTGCCGCACCTGCCCGAGCTGCCCGCTTGGGTGCATGCTTTGGAGCGGCTGCGCAGGAGCGCATAGCCACAAGACCGGGCCGGCGCTACTTCGGCTTGTCGAAGGCCCCCGCGACGCCGGCGCGGGTCTCGGCGAGTCGCGCAGACGCGGCCGCGGTCAGGCCGGACCGAGCTCGCCCAACAGCGGTGGCACGGGGTCGAACCCGCTCGCGGACTCGATCGCGTAGGCCACCCGCATGAGCATCGACTCGGCGAAGTGCGGACCCATGACCTGGATCCCGACCGGCAGCCCCTCGACGGTCGCGCACGGAACGCTGACGGCGGGGATGCCCGCCAGGTTCGCGGGGATCGTGAACACGTCCGACAGGTACATGGCGACCGGATCGGTGGCCTTCTCACCGAACTTGAACGCGGTGGTCGGCGATGTCGGCGTCACGAGCACGTCGTAGTCCGCGAACGCGCGCTCGAAGTCGCGGATGATCAACGTGCGTACCTTCTGGGCGGACCCGTAGTACGCGTCGTAGTAGCCGGCGGAGAG
>CAZHMA010000022.1:15831-16843 GCA_964533555.1 uncultured Eubacteriales bacterium | reverse complement strand
ATCTCCGCGTTCTTTGGTCACGCCATGAAGCGACGCGTCCGCGCGGGCACCGGCCTCGCCCGTGACCCGGTCCGCGTCCGCCTCCGCCGCGGCGATGAGCGCCGCCGCTTGGCCTTCAGCGTCCGCCAGTATCCTGGCGACGATATCGTCGATCGCCACGTCGTCCCCTAGGCCGCGTAGGCGGCGCGAAGGCCGAGCAGCATGAGGATCGTCACGATGAGCGAGAGGACCGCGTACGTTTCGACCAGCGCCGGGAAGATGAGCGCCGGGGCCTGCTTGTCGGCGCCCACGATACCGGCCGCCGAAGCGCCGGTCTTGCCCTGGAAGTACGCCGAGATGAAGCACAGCCACCCGACAGGCTGGCACGCCAGGAAGACCTTGAACCCGGCGATCCCGGGCAAGTCGACCTTACCGCCGAGCAGCCCGAAGAAGATGATCACGAGCACGGCGGCGATGAAGCAGTAGATCCCCTGCGTGCCCGGCATGGCCGCCAGCGGCAGCAGCTTGCCGAACTTCGTGTCGTCCTCGGACAGGATGCCCGACACGGTGGCGCTGGCCACGGTGATGCCCCACGCGGAGCCGATGCCGCCGAGGATCGCGGCCAGACCCGCTCCGAACAGCGCCCAGTCCGTCCCCGACATACCCCACCAGAGATTGGTCACGAGCCCGCTCCTCCTTCCTGCCGGACAGGGCCGGCATGCAGAACCACTGACTTGGTCACGTACTTGAACGGGGCGAACGGACGTCCGCCTCCTTCGTAGAACTTGCTGAAGAACTCGACGAACTGCAGACGGGCGGGGTGCACGAACGCGCCGAGCAGGTTGATCACGACGTTGAACACGTGCCCGACGACGAAGATGGCGACCGCCGCCAGAGCCGCGAACGCCGCCCCCAGCATGCCCGCGCCGCCTGCCGACCACAGTGACGCGACCGGACCCCAGACCATGCCCGCGAGCACGTTGAACACCATGCCGACCAGCCACAGAGTCTGGCCATTGAAGAACGGATGGAA
>CAZHMA010000022.1:3505-15821 GCA_964533555.1 uncultured Eubacteriales bacterium | reverse complement strand
AGGGCCGCGAGTCGAGTATACGAGAGTATGTCGCCCAGGAACGCGGACATGCCGTACACGGCGTATGCCCCGCCGAGGAGCGCCACGACCGACTTGCGCCCGGTCTTCGAAACGAGTGAGGCGACACTCGCGCCCGCCAGCACGCCGATGCCGGTGCCGACGGATGTAGTGGCCATGACGTACATGGACGCCAGGACGGCGGAGAGCCACAGCCAGCCGACCGCGCGGTCCCAGATCGGGGCCTCCGCGTCACCCAGTGCCGCCTCGAGCGCGCGACCCTGCATGAGCATCGTGCCGACGATGCCGATCACGAGCGCCCACGAGCCCAGAAGCGGCATGCCCGCTGAGAAGCCGATGACGCACACGCCGACCATCACGAACAGGAAGATGGTCGAGAGCTGCTCGAACACGGCCGAGGCCGCGTCGCCCCGCCTGAACGAGTCGTACGCGGCGATCCCGACGCCGAAGAACACCTGAAGGACACCGAGCACGATCGTGACCACCAGGAACACCTGGAGCTGCGCGAGCGGATCGATGACCTTGAGCGCCAGCAGTGCCGGCGGGATGACCGCGGTGTCCAGCGCGAAGTAGCTGCCGAACAGCACGCCGAGGACCATCGCCGCGGCCCCGCCGATCATCATGAGATCCATGAACCGCTTCACGCCCGGAGTCACGTCGAGCTTCTTCTTGATCAGCCACGCGCCGCCGATGAGCATCGCGCCGTAGCCCACGTCCCCGATGCAGATGGCGAAGAACAGCAGGAAGAAGGGCGCCAGCAGCGGCGTCGGGTCGAGTTCCCGGTACGCGGGGCGACCGTAGAGGTCGGTGAGCACCTCGAAGGGCCTGAGCCACCGCGGGTTGTCGAGCTCGACGGGCGGGTCGTCCTCGGCCGTCGGGTCGGAGAAGGTCACATCAAGGTCGCTTGCGAACTCCTCGAGCGCGGCGGCGAGCTCCGTCTCGCGGGACGCGAGGACCCAGCCGCTGGCCACGAACGCGCTCTGCGTGCGCCCGAATCGATCGCGCACGGTCGCCGACGCGTGGTCGCTCTGGATGGCTTCGACGATCGCGACCGCCTCATCGTAGTGCTCGGCCGACAGCGCGACTGCCTGCTCGCGCGCCTCGGCCAGCTCGCCTTCGATGACGGCGATGCGGTCCGCGGCGATCGCGGACTCCTCGGCGGGGTAGTCGTGCAGGCCCTCGAACGGGACCTCCACGAACCGCGTGCTCGCGAGCGCGGAGCGCACGTCGTCGACACAGCAGCGGTGCGCCAGCACGATCCACGCCGTGCGGAGTCCGGCGCCGCCATACTCGGCCACGCTGACGTACGGCGAGACCTCGCGCAGCTGCGCGCGGATCCGCTCGGAGTCGCCCGTCGGCACGGTGCCGGTGAAGAGTGCGACGTGGTCCGTGCCGCGGAAACGCTCGATCTGGAGCCTGACCTCGAGCCACGGCTCCAGGTCCCTCACGAGGTCCCGGAGCTTCGCGTGCTCGCGTTCCAGCGAGGCCATGCGGTCCGCAAGGTCATCGCAGGCGCGATAGAGGTGCAGCAGCGCGGTGCCGCCTTCGAGCCGCTCGAAGTCCTCCGCGGAGAAGTGGAACTTCTCCGTGACGAACGCCGCGAACGGGCGCGAGGATGTGTGGTAGCGGGCGAGGAACTCCTGCACGAAGCGGGCGTCCGCCGCGTATTCGTCCAGGATGCGTCGGCGCTCGTCCTCGGGGGGCAGCCCCTCGGTCTCCAGCCCCTCAGGCGCGGCCGAGACCTGCACGGCCCCCACCGACTGGAGCTTCTCGAGAACGACATCCAGCACCGGACGGTATCCGATGACCTGGACGCGGCGCATCTTGGCGACAGCCACGCGTCAGCCCTTCAGCGTCCCGGCGAGCGCCCGGGCGGCCTGGTCGAAACGCGCCCGCGCGGCGGAACCTTCCGCCTCGAGCTTGCCGGCCGCCCGTGTCTCGAGCTCCGCCGCGGCTTCGCGTGCCGCCGCCAGGGTGCTTTCGCGCTCCGTCTCGGCGTCGCGCGTGGCCTTGGCAGTGGTGTCGGCGGCCTTCTTGGCGGCCGTGACGACCGCCGAGGCGCGGATCGCGGCGGCGCGCTCACGCGCGTCGGCGACCACGTGACAGGCCTTCTCTTCGGCCGCGAGGACCTTCTCGACCTTCTCCACAGAGACTCCCTCTCGCAGCGCCCGAGGCCGCTGTAGCCGTCGGGACGAATGGATGCTACCACACGTGCGGCGGCGCATCCGTGAGGCCGACGCATCCTCTATAGTGTTCGGTGCCGCGATGCCCGCCGGACCGCGCGCAGGCGTGTCGCGACGCGCTGCTCCACCCGCGAATAGAACGGTGTTCGGATGGCGAGTCCCGCCAACCGCAGACGAGGCCGCAGGCCGCCGGTGTCAGGACGCGAGCTGAACTTCGGCCCGGCCCGGGACACCGGCATGACGCTCGGCGACGCCCGGCGCGGGCGGGGACGCAGACGACGCGACCCGTGGGCCGTGCCGCTCATCGCCACCATCGCCGTCTTCCTGGTCTCGGCGGCCGTTCTCTCCAACCTTGGTGGAGCCTCCCGACCCGACCGCGTCACCGTGGGCGGCGGCACGTCGGCGCCGGTCGCACAGGCGCTCGAGAAGATGGTTCGCCCGACGCCGGTCTTCGCGACCTATGGAACACTTCGGCTGCACCTCCCGGTCCCCGCGGAGGCGGTCACCGCGGTGGCGTTCCACCAGTCGTCGTTCAACACCGCGGTCCCCATGCTGTCCCTGGCGCCGACGATGGACCTCAAGACCGCCTCGCGGCTGGCCGCGCAGAAGCGCGCCGCCAAGTCGGCGACGGCCACCCCCGCGCCCGCCGAGCCCGCGTCGGCTGCGGCCGCGGTCGCCGTGGGCGACGTCTGGGGCGGCAAGGTCATCCGCCTCTGGCGCAGCGGCCGAAGCGGGAAGCCGGAGACTGCGGTGGACGTCGGCGCATCGCCCGGCACAGCGGTGATCGCGCCGGTCGACGGCACGGTCGTCTACGTGCGCAAGTACAAGCTGTACAGCAAGTATGAGGACTTCGAGGTCCACATCTCCCCCGACGGCGTACCGGGAGTCGACGTGGTCCTCATCCACATCACCGGCGTGTGCGTGGCGCCCGGCGACAAGGTCGAGGCGGGCATCACGAAGGTGGCCTGCGTGCGCAAGCTGTCGAAGTTCACCGCGCTGCAGCTGGCGGACTACACGGCCGACGGCGGCGACCACACGCACATGCAGGTCAACCGCACTCCGAAGCCGGGCTCGATCTGGGTGTCGACGCCGGCCGGTCCGGTCGTCGTTCCCTTCGCCGGCACGGCGACCGAGACCGCGGCGCCGGAAGCGGCCGACGAGCCCTAGGCGGGAGGCGGCGCGTCGGCGCGGCGTACGAACCCGCGGAAGCGCCGGTCGAACTCGGAGCGCATCAGGCGCACCTTGCGCTGGCAGCCCACGCACGTCAGGCCGATGTCCATCCCCAGTCGCGTGATCTCCCACTCGTTGGCGCCGCACGGATGCGGCTTCTTCAGCCGCACGACGTCGCCGACCTTGATGGGGGTGATGGGGACGGCCATCGCTTCGGGGGCACCTCTCGACCGGGGCGGGAGTATGCACATCGGTACTCCCGTTCGCGGGTAGAGTATACCGTGCGGGGTCGCGCCGACGCCGTTCGGCGACGCGCCGTGGCCATCCGCTATCCTTGGCGCAAGTGACGAGGCTCACACGCCGATACTTGTGAGTGGCCGCACTCACCTGCGGTCTGGTGTTGTTGCGCGCGCGACGAGAAGAGAGCGACCGGTGCGGATCGCGATCCACGGATGGACGGCGCGACAGCGGGTCCGCCGGCGCCTGAGGCGGGCCGCCGCGGTGGCGGTCGCGGTCGCCCTGGTGGTCGTGTCCTTCCCCGGTCCGGCCGCCGCCGTGTCCGTGCCCACGCTGGCTGCTCCAGGGTCGCTGGCAGTGAACGCGCCTACCACCTACAGCGCGCAGGCGACCACCACCAAGGTCAACGAACGCATCACCGTGGCGCTCTTCACCTTCCCGGCGAACACGGATCTCGCAGGCGTGACCGCCGCGACGTGCAGTGCCGTCGAACAGGGCAGCGGGCAGGTCTATCCGATAACGAGCGTCGCAGTGGATCAGGTGGCGCGAACCGGGGCCGTCAACATCAACTTCCCCAGGGACAGGCCGGTCGAGACGTTAACGGTCAGCGTCGGCGGCGTCGTCAACCCCTCCCAGCCGGGCGCCGGCTACAGCTACTCCGTCGCCCTCACCAGCGACAAGACGGCCGTGATGACCGGCACGCGCGCCTACGCCCTGACCGCACCTGCGACCGCCGTCTCGGTCGGGACCGTGGCACTGACCACGGGGACAGCGGCACAGGCGGCCGGCTACACCGTCCCGATCACTCTGGGGCCGTTGGGCCGACTCGCCGGCACGACGGCCGCGGGCGCGAACCGCATCGTGGTCACGTTCCCATCCGACACGGTCGTCCCGGCGGCTCCCCCGGCGGGGTCGGTCACCATCGGGGGCGTCGTGCCTGCCGCGGTCACAGTCGCCGGCCGGGCCGTTACTCTGACGTTGGCAGCGGGCCAGACGCTCGCCGGCGGATCGACCTTCAACGTCGTGTTCGATCCGGCGTTCGGCCTCGTCAATCCGACCGCCGCGGGTAGCCACACCCTGACGGTCTCCACAACGGCCCAGACCGGGGCCGGCACCAGCCCCGCGTACGCGATCACCGCCGACTTCCTCACCATGTCCATCGATACCACCACGGTGGATTTCGGCGCGGTCGATCCCGGAGTGACCTCCGGACCGCGGGCGGTGAATGTCACCGTGAGTTCGAGTGCGCCGGTGACGATCACACGGGTGGTCGGCGGAGACTACGCGCTGTTGGGACTGTTGGTCACCGGTGCCGCCTCCGGCGTGAAGCCCGCCGGAACCGCCACGTTCGCGGACAGCCTCACCGTCTCCCCGCCGTGGACGACCGACCCCGGGGTGCCGCTTCTGGCAACGGTCGCCTACACCGCGCTCCAGTAGAGCTCTTCTCGCACGTCTCCCCGCTCATCCGCCTGGCGAACCGTTGGTCGCCGGGCCCGCGCAAGATGTGTGCCATCCGTCACACCTATGCGCCGAACGGCGAACCACCATGAAGATGTTCTCATCCCTCCCCGATAACTTGCAGTGCAGGCGCAGGGGCGTCGGGAGAGGCCGCCCCGCCGAACCCGACAGTTGCATATACAGGAAGGGCAGGACAGACATGAAGAAGACAATGTTGGTAGCACTGGTCATCGTGTCACTCATTTTCGGCATCGTTGCGTACGCGAGCGCGGCAAGTGCGTCGGCCAACGTGGCCGTGACGGTCAAGGTCAATCCGAAGCTGAACCTCACGGTCGTGCCAGCAGCTGGAGCGGACTTGTCCGGCAGCCAGGCGCTCGGCTTCGCACTCGACTGGACCGGCGTCGACCCCGGAACCTCGAAGTCCAAGGCAGTCGCGTTCACCATCGACTCGAACCGTGCAGGCAACCTGACTGCGGTCTGGTCGAGCGATCCCTCCGCCTACAACCTCTCGAGCACGCTTCAGGCGTCCCCCGAGCCCTTCGGCAAGGGCACGGGTCAGCCCTTCGGCGACACCATCTCGTTCGCGCCGGACTGGAATACCGACACCGTCGGCATGCCGACCTACACGCTGCAGTACTCGGCGATCCAGAGCTAGCCGACAAGCACAGACAGTCTCGGGAGGCCCCGCACCATCTGGTGCGGGGCCTCTTCTTGTTCCGCACCGCGTCACACTCTCGCCCGACGCGGGCTTGGGCGGTCGCTCCAGTGGATCGACACCGACAAGGGCCCTTCCGGGAAGCAGGAGGCGGCCGTTCGTCGCAGTGCAGCCCCACGCGGAGTGATGCCGTTCGTCCGTTAGTACGTCACATTGGTTCGTTCGTCACTCATCTCGACCGTTTGTCTGCCGAAATAGACCTTGTAGGCCGAAGGTGGCTCTCCAGGGGGCGGACGAGATGAAGCGCAGGCTGGTTGCATCGGTGGCAGGAATGCTGCTGCTCGCGTCTCTCGTCGCCTCTCCCGCGGCGTCAGCAGCGTCCGGGTCGGGCTCGGCAGGGATCACGGTCACCGTGTCCGTCGCAGCCAGGGTCGACTACACGCTAGTCGACCACGACCACATCGACGTGCGCTCGAACGTCCCTTGGAGACTCACCCTCGTTTCCCAGGGTGGCTCCAGCAGCCTCAGTGGCGCGCGAACGGGCTCGACGCCGGTGCGTGTGGATATCCCGGGCGGCACCACGGACTACTTCGTGACTACGGACTGACTGGGAGCCGGTGCGGCCGGCCCGAGCCCATCCCCGGCTGGGCCCCGCGCGGTACGCTGCTTTTCGTCAGGACCAGGCGTCCTCGCCGTCCGACCAGAGATCGACCTCGCGCGGGAATGTCGGATCGGCCGCGGCTTCGGTCGGCGCCAATGTCGCCTGATGGGCATCCTCGACCTGCCCCGCCGGAGCATTCGTTTCATCACTGCGCGCGCGAGACTCCCGCGACGCGCGCTCGTCTGAGCCGATCGCCTCGGGACGGCTGATCCCCGACGGATGACCGCTAGAACGTCGTCCCCCGCGACGCTGTGAACGAGACGCCCTGCTCTCCGCCGCACGGATGGCGCTTCGCCATGACAGCCACAGGACGAGTCCTCCGACCACCACGACGGCGCCGACAACCAGCCAGAGGGGGAAGACCCAGATAGTGCGATCCTTCACGATCTCGGCCGAGACGGCCTCCCCGTTGGCGTCCGGCTCCCTGGGATAGGTGGCGGTGAGCCGTGCGGTGAACCTGCCTATGCCCACTTCGCTGAGCCTCAGGACGGCGCCCTGCTCGGTCATGGAGTGCGCGTACAGCACCGTCTCGGTCATGACCGAACTCGTCTGCACCACGTTCTCGCCGGCGTCGAGGATCTCGATCTTGGCCACGACCGGCTTGTCGACGTTGCCGTCGTTGCGCACGACGAAGTCGTACGGCATGAGGTCGCCGATCACGAGATCGCGCACGTTGAACGGCTGGACCGTCATCTTCTCGACGAGCGTCCCTTGGACGCGGACCCGGACGCGGCTTCCTACGCGCCCCGACACCGTGGAGAGCATCCCCCCGCTCTGCGCGAAGTCGAACATCTCAAAGAAGATGATCACCTGGTGGTCGCCGGCCGGCACGCCCTGTGCCACCTCGAAGCTGAACTTCACGAGCACTCGCTGTTTCGCCTTCAACTCCAGATACGGGGTGTTGCCGATGGCCTTGGAGTCCTGCGGCATCTGCAGACGAAACCAGGTCGCGGGACCGGAGAATCCCGGATCGCCGAACTTCGGCACCTCGTACGTGATCTTGCCCTTGGCGTCGGTCTTCTGATTCGCTGCGTACACCATCACCTTGATCGGCTCGGTGCCGTCGTTGATGACGTAGAGCTCCCCCTTGCCGGTCTGGCCGGCGGCGACGTTGAAGTCGAACGTCGGAGTCGAGATGCCCACCGTGCGCACCGCCAGCGCGGGCGACGGCATCAGCAGCGGCGCCATAAGCGCCAGGCCGATGGCGATCGCGGCGATGCGCCGGCCGCGGGGCGAGCGGCGCACGCTCATCAGATGCCGACCGATTCCCTGAACGAGCGGACCTCCCGGCGCGCGACGGGGATGTGGGTCTCGTCCCGGTCGGTCGCGACGACCACGTAGCCGCCGTCCATGCGCAGGATCTCCTTGATGCAGTTCAGGTTGATGATGTAGCTGCGGTGCAGACGATGGAACGACTCGCGGGCGAGCTTCTTCTCAAGCTCACCGAGGGTCATGTCCACGAGGTACTGGTTCTCGTAGGTGTGCACGTAGGTCGACTTGTTCTTCGCCGAGACGTACACGATGTCGTCGATGGAGAGCAGGACCGTCCGGCCGCCCTTGCGGACAGCGAGCTTGCGGAACTCGCCCTCGGCGCCCCCGCCCGAGTCCGCGCTGCGGACACGTGTGTGGACGAGGCTGCGCACGCGGGCGGCGAGCTCGAGGATGTTGAACGGCTTCGTCACGTACTGCTGGACGCCCTGCTTGAAGGCGAGGATCTTCGCGAGATCCTGGGTCTTGGCCGTGAGCATGATGACCGGGATGTCCGCGGTAAGCGGGTTGTTCCGGATCTCCATGAGCGCCATCCAGCCATCGACCTTCGGCATCATGATGTCGAGGAGGATCACGTCGACGGGCTCGCGTGCGAGCACGTCGAGCGCTTCCGCGCCGTCTCCGGCGCTGAGGACCTTCATGCCGTCCGTCTCCAGGCCGAGCTTGATCATCTCGACGATGGATGGGTCGTCATCCACGACCAGCACGTTGATCGGTTCCATTCGTCCCCTCCCCGAACACCGGACGGCAGGGCGGCTTAGGCCAGATTAGCGAGAACGCTCCTGCGGATTATACCCGACGAACGGTCATCGTGGCAGCGCAAGTCGCCGTTCGCACGCCGCGGGATGGTGCTGGGAGCGCGCAGGGCGTCGTCCGTCGGCGGCAGGCGGCGCGTTCCGGTGCTCCCGAGTGGGGATACTCCGGGTGTGCGGATAAGCGAATCGAAGGAGTGCGATGTCGGAGACCGGAAACGCGGCCTTTCTGAAGATCCTCCAAGGTCTTCCCATATCGGCGGTCATCGCAAGCACCACCACAGGGGTCATCCTGTGGGTCAACTCCCGCAACATGGAGCTGGCCGGTGCCTCGTCCCCCGAGCAGATCGTGGGCCGCAGCATCCTTGAGTTCCTCGAACCCGACCAGCACGCGGTCGCGCTCCGCGACATCGAGGCGGTGTGCCGAGGGGAGAGCCCCAGCGCCGTCGTGTATCGCCTTCGCCGCCTTGACGGCGGCAGCGCCGACGTCCAGATCATGTCGGCGCCGATGGTGTATGCCGGCCAGCCTGCGATGCTGTCGCTTGCGGCGGACGTCTCTCCCCGCGAACAGGCGCTCCGGGCGCTCGCCGACAGCGAGGAGCGGTACCGCTGCCTGGTCGAGGAGTTGCCGGACGGACTGGTCGTCGCCGTGGATGACACGATCGTGTTCGCGAATCCCGCGATCGTTCGAGCCCTCGGCGCGCGGGACGCGTCGGAGGTCACGGGCCGCTCGATGCTCGGCTTCGTCGACCCCGCGCACCGCGCGGCGGTCCGCGCAGCCCGCCGGCGGGTGTATCTCAAGCACGAGGCGCATGCGGCCACCGCATTGGTGCTCGTCGGGGTCGACGGCCGCAAGCTCGAGACGACCGCGCACACGACGCTCATCCGGTGGGAGGGCGAATATGCGACGCAGACGCTGCTGCGAGGCCTCGCCTAGGAATCCGTTCGTCGAGCCTTTTCGACCGCTCCACCGCCACATATCGCCGAAATCAGCGCAGTAGCGTACCGAACGGCGGGACATGCGGCCGCAGGCCGCGCGCGTATATACGCGCGCGCGAAGGCCATCGATACTATGAGAGGGGTCTCATCTTCGACCCCCCTTTGCGTTTTGCCCACAACGCGCTCCGGCAAAGACGACACTTCGAACAAGGTGGAAGAGCGTTTGCCCCGAGTCTCCGACAGAAGCCGAATACAACGCAGGACTGGATCCGGGCCGCGATCGCGGACGGCCTTGCGCCTGCTCGTCGTCTTGGGGCTTCTGCTGCCCCTGATGTCGGCCGTCGTGCCCGCGAGCGCCATCATCTCGACGCCCATCAGCATCGATGGCGACCTCTCGGACTGGGCCGGCGTGCGGGCCGATCCGCAGAACGCCGTCCATGACACGCAGATATCGGACCCCGATCCCGACTACCCGGGCCAGCCGGACCGCGACGTCTACCTGGTCAACGCGACCTGGGACAGCCAGTTCCTCTACCTGGCCTATCGCAGGACCTCGGGCGGCACGAAGGCGATCGTGTTCGGGGCGTACATCGACCTGAACGGCGACGGTCTCCTGCAGAACAGCGACGTCGTGTGCTCGTGGCAGGTCAACCAGTCCGGCGCCGGCCGGTTCGCCGACGCGCACGCGTCGAGCCCCACGGCGCACATCCTGCGCTACAACCAGGCGATCACCGGCAAGGACGGGCCGATCCTTCACCCGGGCGGCGATCCCATGGGCTACGACGGCGAGACGCCGGACGGCTGGGCCGACATCCAGAGCGGCCAGATCGTCCCGGCCGCCCCGATGGACGGGTGGATGGCCACCAACGGCATCGACTTCGAGGGGCGAGTGGCCTGGACCGACCTGGGCGTGCCCGCCGGCAGCCCCATCGCCATCCACTTCGTGAACGCCAACGGCGAGTCGTTCTGCGTGAAGTGGGTCCCCAGCAACACCCGGAAGTGGACCGGCAACCCGCCGCAGTATCTCGAGGAGAGCCGCGGCCAGGTCGAGGACAACGTCGACGGCATCTGGTGGCTGAGGCTCAAGGGCGTCGACGTGAGCCCCGACAACACCGGCGGGGGCGAAGCGGGCGAGACGATCGTCTACAACCACACGATCAAGAACACGGGGAACGCCAGCGACACCTTCGACCTATCGGCCCTGTCGAGCCACGGATGGCCCTTCGCGATAACGAACACGGGCGGCGCGCCGCTCTCCAGCGTGACCCTCGCGCCCGGCGCATCGCAGACGGTCCAGGTGCGCGTGACCATCCCCGTCGGCACCGTTGACGGGACCCGCGA
Source organism: uncultured Eubacteriales bacterium (assembly GCA_964533555.1). Taxonomy (GTDB): domain Bacteria; phylum Actinomycetota; class Coriobacteriia; order Anaerosomatales; family PALSA-660; genus JANYAK01. Next base: position 5,138 of record CAZHMA010000022.1, on the reverse strand, counting down.
CACGACCACGCTGACCGCGGTCTCGCACACGGACGCGACGATCGTGGACACCGCCACCGACACGACCGCCGCCGGACGCATCACGATCACGCCGGATCGGTCGGCTTCCATGGCACCGGGCCAGATCGCCGCGTACACCTTCACGGTGACGAACAACCTCGCGACGGCTGGCGTGTTCGACCTGTCGACAGCCTCGAGTCTCTCGTTCCCGGGTCGGATCACGAATGTCGGCGGCGCGGACATCACGTCCGTGTCGCTGGCCGCGGGGGCTTCGACCCAGGTGGTCGTTCACGTGTCGGTGCCGTCCACCGCCACGATCGGCAGCCAGGACATCACGAGGCTGACCGCGGTGCAGCAGGGCGCTCCAACGGTGCGCGCCACCGCGAGTGCGACGACCCGCGTGGAGGCCGGGCTGACCATCACGCCGAACCGGGCCCTCTACGCGGGCGCGAACTCACTCGTCGACTACCGGCACACCATCACCAACAGTTGGCCCACGACGCGCACGATCACGCTGTCGGCCACGTCGTCGCGCGGCTGGACCGTCCGCTTCTACGCTGCCGACGGTGTCACGCCCATCACGACCGTGACACTAGGGCCGAACGGCGCGGCCACCGACGTGATCGCACGAGTGACCGTGCCCGCCGGCACCGGCAGCGGCGTCGTGGACACGACGACCGTGCACGCCACGACCGGTTCGACCACAGCGGCCGTCACCGACACGACGACGGTGCGCCAGCTCGCGATCTTCGACTCGAGCGGCTACACGAACCAGGCGAGCGCCTACTCGCTCACGGACACGGTGTACGGTCGCGGGGCCGGCCTTCCGCCCGGCAGCAGCGTCTACTTCGTTTGGAGGAGCCCGTCCGGGGCCATCATGCGCACCAGCCCCATGCGCACAGTGGACACCGACGGCCAGGCGTACGACGCCTATCCGTCCACCGCGACCGACCTGACCGGCGGCTGGACACTGGAGCTCCACAGCAGTGGCGGCGCGCTCCTCGAGACGACGCCGTTCACGATGAAGTGGAAAGCGGCCATCACGGCCCTTTCCGCGACCGACGCTCCACGCGTGGGCGATCGGGTCGACGTCACGTCGTCCGTCCAGAACCGGATCGGGCGCGCCATCACGAACTCCACCATGACCTACGTGATGTGGTGGGACGAGAACGGCGACGGACTCTTCGGCGCCGGAGACACGTGGATCGACGGCGCGGGCGCGCCGCGCACCTGGGACGGCGTGAGCGCCGTGTCCTCCCACACGACCACCGGGATCAACGTCGCGAGCAACGGGACGTGGACCGAGTCCGCTCCGTGGAACGTCGTGAACTCGAAGTTCCCCCACCAGGGCACCTACAACGTCACCGCTACGTGGCGTGAATCGGGCGGTGCGCTGATCGACGCGAAGACGTCGCAGTTCTTCTCGATCCCGGCCATGGGCTGGCCGCTTGCGGGCATCGCCGCGATCGCGGGCGGCTGGTGGCTGTGGCGGCGGCGCGACAGCTTCGCGCCGGCCGGGAGGGTGGTGCGCCCGTGATCGCCCCCCCCGTCACCCCGATCGTAGCGGGCATCCTCTGGGCCGCCCTCACGGTCTCGCTGTGGCCGTCGCGCCGCTGCGCCGCGTGGCCCGCAC
>CAZHMA010000022.1:0-3495 GCA_964533555.1 uncultured Eubacteriales bacterium | reverse complement strand
GGGCCGGGGGGGTCGGGCGCTCGGGCTCGCCTCTCCGCTCCAACGGATCCTCGCGGCGATCACCGTGGGCGCCCACGGGTTCTCGCTGTGGCGTGCGCGCCGCTGGCTCGCCTTCTACATCACCGGTGCGTTCGGATTCGTGATCGTGGCGCTGTCGGTGGTGCGGACGTTCGGGTTCGATGCGAGCGTCGAGGCCTGGCAGGCTCAGCAGGTCAGCACGCTCGCGAACATGATCGGCGTCTCGATCGGCGTGCTGGGCAGGTCCGGGCTCGCGATCCCGAACCACACCGGCTGGGCCGTGTTCGACATCGGCATCGAGTGCTCGGCGCTTCTCGAGACCTTCGCCTTCGCGGGCCTCGTAGGCTTCTACCCGGCGTTTGCGAACGGGCGCAAGGCGCTGACTGTCGGCATCGGCGCGGTGGCGACGTGGGTCATCAACATCCTGCGCATCCTGCTGATCGTCGGGATCATCAACACGCTCGGGACCGACTGGGTGTACGCCGCGCACGCGGTGTTCGGCCGGGTCTTCTTCTTCGCGGCGACCATCGCGCTGTACTGGTACCTCGTCACCCGCCCGACGATCCACATCGTCTCGGCCGACCTGGGCGAGGTGGCGGGTGAATAGCGTGCTCATCTTCGTGCTGGTCTGGGGGGTCTGGCTCATCACCCCCGTCCTGGTCGACGGCATCGATACCCTCGGCCGCCTGTGGGTGGTCCGCACCCGCCGCGCGGAGCGCCGCGCGGAGCCCGTCGACGAGGCGCTGCTGCCCTCGGTCTCGATCATCGTGCCCGCACACAACGAGGCGGCCGTCATCGACCGCTGCCTGAACTCGGTGAAAGCGCAGGACTACCCGCACGACCGGCTCGAGATCATCGTCGTGGACGACGGCAGCACCGACGACACGGCCGACAAGGTCGAGGGGCACGTCAACGGCGAGTCCGAGGACGCTGCGTTCCGGGTCCGCGGACGTCCGATCAAGGTCGGACCCTATCGCGGTCGCCTGACGCTCATCAAGAACGGCCACGGCGGCAAGGCGCACGCGCTCAACGCCGGCATCGACGCCTCGACGGGCGACATCGTGGTCAACATCGACAGCGACGTGGTCTTGGCGCCCGAAGCGGTGCGCGCGATCGCAAGCGCGTTCGTCCGTGACGAGGAGCTGGGCGCGCTCACCGGCAACATCGAGGTGGACTGGGAACTGCTCGAGGCCCGGGACGAGAACGGCGCGCTGCTGCTCGACGAGAACGGCGATCTCATCCCACGGAAACTGCGGCCGCTCGCCCGCCTCATCAGCGAGTGGCAGTTCCTCGAGTACCTGTCGTCGTTCGACCTGGGACGCCGGTCGCAGGGCATCACGTCGACCATGTACACACTCGCCGGCGCGTGTTCGGCGTTCCGCCGTGAGGTACTCACGCCCGAGTGCCGCTACACGAACAGCACCGTCTCCGAGGACACCTGCCTGACGTTCCGGCTGCACCGCGAGAAGGTGAAGATCGGCTTCGCCCACGACGCCAGGGTCTATCTGGAGCCGGTCACAAGCTGGGACGAGCTCTACGCCCAGCGCGCCAGATGGAGCCGCGGCCAGCTCGAGGTGTGCGGGCTGAACGAGGAGATCATCGGCCGGGGCGAGACCGGTTCCTTCGGCCACACGTCAGTACCGAAGATGCTCCTGTTCGACCACACCATGGCGTTCCCCCGGCTGATATGGGCGCCCCTCATCCTGTTCTTCCCGCTGCTCGGCTACTCGCTGAGCGTCATCGCCACGGCGCTGATCGGCATGTACGTCTTCTACGTGGGGATCGAGGCGCTCAACGCGCTGGCCGTGTTCAGCATCGCCGACGAGCACACGCGCCCGCGGATCGAGCGCGCCACGCTGGCGCTGTTGAGCATGCCGATCTACCGCTTCGTGGTGTTCCATTTCCGGTTCAGCGGCTTCCTGGTGACGCTGATGGAGGAACAGCAGTGGACGATCCCCGGGCCGATGGACGAGACGCGCCGGGGCATCCGTGCGGCAGGCCTGCGCTCCATCGAGCTGGTGACGACGCTGCTCGGGACTCTGAGCATCGTGCTTCTGCGCACCGGCCGCCTCGTCATGTCCGTGATCATGCCGCTGCTCATCACGGTCATCGTGGCAGTCGGAGCCCTGAGGTCGGGCTGGAAGCGTGGCGGCTAGGGTGGACGGTTCGGAACCCCAGCAACAGCGACGCGGCCGCGCGCTCCTGCCGCTGCTGGCGACCGTCGCCACAGCGGCGTCTCTCATCGCGTACAAGGTCGCCGTCGCCATACGAGTCGGACCCGGATGGGACACGTACGCGTTCCTCGCGAACGCGGCGGAGTTTGCCGGGAAGGGGACCGGGTACAGCGAGCCGCACCGTCCGCCGCTTCTGCCTCTGCTGACGTCTCTCGCCTTCCGGATCGTCCCACTCGACCAGTCAGTGATACAGGTGATCGACGGGCTGCTGACCTTCTCGGGGATCGTCGCCTTCTATCTCTTGCTCCGACGCCGCGTCTCACCTTGGCTGGCGGGGGCCGCATCCATAGCCCTGCTCGCGGTCACGCCCTTGTGGCAGTACATCGGCGTCGGGTACACCGACACCGCCGCCGTCGCACTCTCCATGTGGGTGCTGCTGGCGGCCATCGCCGCAACGGAACGCGACGCGCGCTGGTACCTGGCCCTGGGTCCGCTGTTCGTCGCCGCTGTACTGATGCGCTATACCGTGCTGCTGTTCGCCTTTCCCGTCGCGGTATGGCTTCTGTTGCGCTGGAAGCCGTTCCGTCATCCCAGGCAGATCTGGGGTGCGCTCGCGCTGGGCCTGGCAACGTACGTGCCGGCGGGTGTGTACTACACGGCGCGCTTCGGTGACGCGCTGTTCCCATTCGTCCTGGCGTTCCAAGTGAGCGAGGCCGTGACGGCGCCCGGCGGCGAGGGCGCTGCTGCCGGTCACGCCGTGTACTACGCGCGCAACGTCTTGTCCTTCCTCGCCTCACCGAGCGCGGCCTGGATCGCGTTCATGTTCCTGGCAGTCGGGGCCCTTGGACTCTATGCGGCGATCGGTTCGCACCTGAGTGTGCTCAGGCCGCGACTTCCCGCGCTCATGCTCGCGGCGACAGGCGTGGGAGTGGCGGTTGCAGCGCAGTACGGTGGGGGGCTCGTGGCGCGGCAGCTCACCATCCCCGCAGCGGTGCTGCTGGTATGGCGCCTGCTCGCGACCCGGGATGCCGTTGATGACCACGCGATCCGCAGAGTCTCGGTCTCCGGCGCGCTGGACGCGGCGTTCGTCGCCTGGCTCCTCGCATACGCGGACTTCCACGGGCATCAGTCGGTGCAGGTCCCTCGCTACTTCATCACGATGGCCCCGGGCGTCATCTACCTGGCCGCGGTCGGTTGGCAGTGGTTCATCCGCCGCGCGAACGAGTCGGCGACGCCGCGAGCGATTCGCAGGCAGCCGATCGCCCGTGGGTTCTCGACGGTCCTTCCCGGTGCCGTCGAAGCC
>CAZHMA010000021.1:0-17451 GCA_964533555.1 uncultured Eubacteriales bacterium | reverse complement strand
ACAACGCCGGCATCACGCGAGACGGCCTGATGGTGCGTATGTCGGACGACGACTGGGACGCGGTCATCTCCACGAACCTGTCGGGCGTGTTCTACATGACCCGTGCGGCGGCCAGGCCGATGATGAAGGCGCGCGGTGGCAGCATCGTGAACATCACCTCCGTGGTCGGCATCATGGGCAACGCGGGACAGGCCAACTACTCGGCGGCGAAGGCCGGCGTCATCGGACTGACCAAGACGACCGCCCGGGAGCTTGCGTCGCGCAACGTGCGCTGCAACGCGATCGCACCCGGATTCATCGAGACGGACATGACCGCCAAGCTCCCTGACCTCGTGCGCGAGACCGTGGTGGGCCAGATCGCGCTGGGCCGGCTCGGCACCCCGGCCGACGTCGCGAGCGCGGTCGCGTTCCTCGCCTCCGACGAGGCGGCGTACGTGACCGGTCAGGTGCTGGCTATCGACGGCGGCATGACGTTCGCCTAGACTCCGACGCAACCGGGCCTCCGCGAGGCCCCTGAGAGAGCATCTAAAGGGAGGTGTCACGCCACCAATGGAGCACGATGAGATCTTCGACAAGGTCAAGGACGTCATCGTCGACCAGCTCAACGTCGAGGAGGACGACGTCACTGAGGACGCCGCGTTCGTCGACGACCTCGGCGCCGATTCGCTCGATATCGTCGAACTCGTCATGGCGCTCGAGGAGCAGTTCGGCATCTCGATCCCGGACGAGCAGGCGGAGAAGATAAAGTCCGTCGGCGACGCAGTGAGCTTTATCGCCGAGAGCCTCTAGCAGTACTCTGCGGGACCGGGCCCGGTCCCGATTGACGGTTTCGATCATCAGCCCAGGTCCGGCGCCCCCGCCAATGGGGGCGCCGGGTCCTTGGCATCACCGGCGAAGGACACCCGTGGAACTCCCCTCGCTCACGATAGGCAACGTGACCTCGCGTCTGCCGATCATCCAGGGCGGCATGGCCGTTCGCATATCGCTGGCGCAGCTGGCTGCCGCCGTGGCGTCGGCGGGCGGGATCGGCATCATCGCCGGATCCGGTCTCACCCCGGACGAGCTGGCCGCCGAGATCCGCGCCGCGAGGGCCGCCACTGACGGCGTCATCGGCGTGAACATCATGGTCGCGGTGCGCAACTTCGCGGACCTGGTCAAGACCGCGCTGGCCGAAGGCATCGACCTGGTGATCTCCGGCGCGGGCTTCTCTCGTGACGTCTTCGAGTGGACGGCCGAGGCCGGCGTGCCGATGGTCCCGATCGTCGGCTCGGAACGCGTGGCCGACCTGTCGCAGCGCTTCGGCGCCGCGGCTGTCGTCGTCGAGGGTCATGATGCGGGCGGCCATCTCGGCACGGACGAACCGGTCCGCCAGCTTCTGCCTCGGATCCTGGACACGGTGGACATCCCGGTCATCGCGGCGGGCAACATCGTGGACGGCGCGGACATCTTCGAGGTCATGTCGATGGGCGCCGCCGGGGTGCAGATGGGTGCGCGCTTCGTGGCGACGGTCGAGTCCTCCGCACCGGCCGCGTTCAAGCAGATGTATGTGGACGCGACCGACGACGACATGGTCTTCATCCAAAGCCCCGTCGGTCTTCCGGGCCGCGCGCTGCGCAACCCGCTGACCGAGCGCCTGGAGCGCGGCGAGGAGGCGCACATCACCGGCTGCATCGCCTGCCTGAAGAAGTGCGGCCGGCAGTTCTGCATCATGGACAAGCTCGTCAAGGCGCATCAGGGCGACGTGGAGAACGGGCTGGTCTTCGTCGGAGGCGGCGTCGGCCGCATCAACGACATCCTTCCGGTGGCCGAACTGATGGAGCGCCTGGTGGCCGGATACAAGCTCGCGGCCGAAGGAGCACGCTCATGAGGCGCGTGGCGGTCACCGGCATGGGCGTCGTGTGCCCGGTCGGGGTTGGCGTGGACGCCATGTGGGAGTCTTTGGCGGCCGGGCGCTCCGGCATCGGCCCGATCGACACGTTCGACACCAGCGACTACCCGGTGCACTTCGCGGGGCTGGTCGACGTCGACCTGACGCAGGTCCTGTCGGGCAAGGAAGCGCGGCGGATGTCGCGGTTCCAGCACTTCGCCATGGTCGCCGCCGACGAGGCCATGCGCGAGGCCGGCCTCGAGTCGATCGACCCGGAGGAGGCCGAGCGCGTCGGCGTCATCGTCGGCAGCGGGATCGGCGGCCTCCACGTGTTCGAGGAGCAGACCCGGACGCTCATCGAGCGCGGGCCGTCGCGCATCAGCCCGTTCCTCATCCCGATGATGCTCGTCGACCTCGCCGCCGGTCTCATCTCCATCAAGTACGGTGCGAAGGGCGTCAACTGGGCTCCCGTGTCCGCCTGCGCCACCGGCACTCACGCGATCGGGGAGGGCTTCGAGTCCATCCGCCGCGGCCAGAGCGACATAGTCGTCACGGGCGGCTTCGACGCGGGCGTCACGCCTCTGGGACTGGCGGGCTTCTGCGCCGCCCGGGCGCTCTCGACGCGCAATGACGATCCGCAGGGCGCCTCGCGTCCGTTCAGCGCGGGGCGTGACGGGTTCGTCATGGGGGAGGGCGGCGCGATCCTGGTCCTCGAGGAGTGGGAGCACGCGGTCGCCCGCGGGGCGAAGATCCGCGCCGAGGTCGTGGGCTACGGCGCCTCCGCCGACGCCTACCACATCACCAGCCCGGCACCCGACGGCGACGGTGCGCGCCGCGCCATGGTCGCCGCCCTGGAGCAGGCCGGGATGGCCCCGGGCGATATCGACTACATCAACGCCCACGGCACATCCACGGAGCAGGGCGACGCCGCGGAGACCCTGGCCATCAAGCGCGCATTCGGTGCCGACGCGCCGCCGGTGTCCTCGACCAAGTCGATGATGGGGCACCTCCTCGGAGGCGCGGGCGCGGTGGAGGCCGCCGCCTGCGTTCTGGCGATGGAGAACGGACTCATCCCGCCCACCATCAACTACGAAGAGGCGGACCCGTCCTGCGATCTCGACTACGTGCCGAACGTCGCGCGCCAGGCATCACTCGGCGCCACCATGTCGAACTCCTTCGGCTTCGGCGGGCATGACGCGACCGTCATCCTCAAGCGGGCCTGACCGCGCACGCGGTCGACAACCGATGACCCCCGGTGATGACACCGCGAGCGCCGCACGCTCCCTCGGCCTGACCTTCAACGACCCGGACCTGCTCGCGGCCGCGCTCACGCACCCTTCGTGGAGCGCGGAGCACGGCGGCCCTGACTACCAGCGTCTGGAGTTCCTCGGAGACTCGGTGCTCGGCGTCCTCGTCGCGGACATCGTGTACCGCCGGTTCCCGGACCTGGCGGAGGGCGACCTGTCCCGCATGAAGATGTCCGTCGTGCGCATGGGCACGCTCGCGCGCGCGGCGCGCGACATGGGCCTGGCTGAGCACATCCGCCTCGGCAAGGGGGCCCGACAGGGCGGCGAGCACGAGAGGCCGTCGGTGCTGGAGGCCGTGATGGAGGCCGTCATCGGGGCCGTCTACCTCGACGGGGGACTCGAGGCCGCGCGGGAGTTCGTGGACCGTGCGCTTGCCGGAGGGCTCGATCCCGCGGCCCTTCTCGAGCAGATCGCCGACTCGAAGTCGCGGCTCCAGGAGCACACGCAGGCGAAGGGCCTCGGACTTCCCGAGTACCGCACCACGGGCCATGAGGGTCCCGACCACGCCCGGACGTTCTTCGTCGAGGTGTCACTCGACGGGGTCGTCATCGGGAGAGGGTCGGGTGCGAGCAAGCGGCTCGCGGCGCAGGAGGCGGCGGCCGAGGCGCTGAGCGCGCTCACAGCCGGCTGAACCGCCCCGGCGGCGGCCGGGTCTGAGGCCGCCCCTGTGATAGCATTGTGAGCCGCGCGAACCTCGCGCACATCACCCACGTACACGCTCGCACGGAAGGGCCGCCGCGTTGCATCTGAAGTCGCTGACTCTCAAGGGCTTCAAGTCCTTCGCGGACCGTGTCCCCATGCAGCTCGAGCCGGGCGTGACGGTCATCGTCGGGCCCAACGGCTCCGGGAAGTCCAACGTCACGGACGCGGTCCTTTGGGTGCTGGGAGAGCAGTCGGCGAAGTCGCTTCGCGGCAACGCCATGGAGGACGTGATCTTCGCCGGGTCCTCCGCCAGGCAGGCCGTGGGCGTGGCCGAGGTCGACCTGACGCTCGACAACAGCGACGGCACCCTGCCGCTCGAGTTCTCGGAAGTCACGATCACGCGCCGCATGTACCGCAGCGGCGAGTCGGAGTACCTCATCAACAACTCGCCGTGCCGGCTGATGGACGTGCACGACCTGCTGCACGACACCGGGCTTGGCCGGGACACGCACTCGATCATCAGCCAGGGCCGCCTCGACGAGATCCTGAACTCGCGGCCGGAGGAGCGCCGGGGGCTCATCGAGGAGGCGGCCGGCGTCCTCAAGCACAAGAAACGCAAGGAACGGGCGCTGCGCAAGCTCACCGGGATGGATGCCAACCTCGAACGCGCGCGCCTCGTGCTGGGCGAGGTGGAGCGGCAGCTCCGGCCGCTGCAGCGCCAGGCCGACAAGGCGAAGCAGGCCGAGGCGATGGGCGCGGACCTGCGCGAGCTCGAGGTCGCGCTGGCCGTCGCTGACCTGCGCGCGCTCCAGGACCAGTGGCAGGCGCTCGAGAAGCGCGAACGCGAGCAGGACGCCGAGGTCGAGCTTGCGCGCTACCGTCTGGCCGAGAAGGAGCGCGAGCTGGCCAGCTTCCAGTCCCTGCTCGAGGAGAAGGGCCTCTTCGTCGGCGACCTCTCCGAACAGCGCCGCCGTCTCCAGGCGGTACTCGAGCGGCTGAACGCGGGCCTGCTGCTGCTCGAGGAGAAGGGCAAGAACCTGGTGGAGCGGCTCTCGGAGCTGCGCGCCAAGGTGCACGTGAACGAGTCGCGGCGCGTTCGCCGCGAGGCGGAGCTGGCCCAGCTGGCCGAGGAGCGCGGCGCGTCCGATTCGCAGCTCAAGGGGCTCTACTCGCGCCTCGGGGAGCTGCGCCGCGAATCGGAGGCGGCGCGCAAGGAGCGCCAGGCCGCCGAGGACGAGCTGACCGGCGTCAACCAGGCCGCCCGCCGCGCGCGCAAGGAGGCGGACGACGCGAGGGCCAGCATGGCTTCGCTCGAGCAGGCACTCGCGGCCTTCAAGCTCGAGGTCGAACTGCTCGAGAGCCGCAGCGAGGCTCTGCGATCCCAGCGGGGCTCCCTCATGGCGACGCTGACCGCGCGCCGGGCCCGGCTGACCGATCTGGAGTCGACGCACGCCCGCACCTCCAAGGAGCACGCCCTGGCCGAGGCCGATGTGGACAAGCGGGTCCGCGTGGTCGAGTCCCGCCGCAAGGACCTCAACGAGATCCGCGACGCGCTGTCCGCCGTCCGGGCCGAGGTCCTCGCGATCGAGGAGGTCGACCGCGCGTTCCAGAACGCGACGCCGGCGCTCGCCTGGGTGCTCTCGTCCGAGGCCAAGCTCTCGGGGCTCATCGGACCCGTCACCGACCACATCAAGGCGGAGCCCGAGCTGGAGAAGGTCGTCGAGCGCGCTCTGGGATCCGACCTCTTCTGCGTTCTCGTCGAGGACGCGGGTGCCGCATCCGGCCTCATGCGACTTCTCGAGGAGCACGAGGCGGGCGACATAGCGGTCCTGCCGGTCACGTCCGCCAGGCCTCCGGCCCTTCCCGCGGGTCCCCGCGTCGGGCGCCGGCTCAGCGAGGCCGTCGAGTGGGACTGGCTGGTACGCCCGGCTTTGGAGTCGCGGCGTGGTGACGTGTTCTACGTGCCGACCCTGGCTGATGCCCTCGACGCCGCGGAGCGGTCACCCGGCGTCCCCTATGCCACGGCCGAAGGCCACATGGGATGGCCGTCCGGCAAGCTCACCCTCGGCCCCACGCTCGACCCGTCGTCGTCGGTGCTCGCACGCAAGCGGCGCGCTAACGAGCTCAAGAACGACGAGCAGGCCGCGTTCGCCCGTACGGGCGACGCCGAAGCCGCCGTGACGGAAGCCGAGGAGGCGCTCACCGCCGCGCAGCAGGACGCGCTCGAGCTGGGCCAGAAGATCGCGGCGCAGAAGGGCGAGCACGTCTCGCTCCTCGAGGAGGTCGGACGCCTGGAGAAGGCGCTGACCGACCTGGACATCGAGCAGGAACGCATCGTCGCCCGGCAGTCGGCCATCGGCGACCGCACGGCCAAGGACGCTCCCGCGCGCGACTCCGTCATCGCGCTCATAGCCGGTCTCGAGGAAGAGATCGAGCAGCTCGAGGAGCAGGCCGCCGTGCGGCGCGAGACCCGGGACAACCGCTTCCGCGAGGAGGCGGCCATCGCGGACCGGCTATCGCAGTGCCAGGTGGACATCGCCACCGTCTCCGAGCGCGAGGTCCACATCAAGCGCCAGTACACGACCGCCGCTGCCGATCTGGCGGAGCTGAACGACGCGCTCGCGGCGTCGGTCGACTCGGAAGCTTCGCTCGAGATACTTCGGGAGCGCATCCAGCCCGTGCACGACCTGTACGCGGCCTTGCTCGAGCGCGCGGAGCACTGGGCCGTGAAGCTGCGCGACCGGGCCCGTTTCGAGCAGGCGGACTCCGAGTCGCTGCGCGACACGATCCACGCCGCTCAGGAGGCCGTACGGGAGTCCCAGGAGGCCGTCGGCGTCCAGAACGAGGCGATGGCCGACATCCGCGTGGAGAAGGGCCAGCTCCAGATGCTGGTCGACGGTGCGGTCGCGCGCATCGTCGAGGACTACGACACGCCCATCGAGCGTGCGCTCGAGATCCCAGCGCTCGAGGACGCCGACCGTGCGCGCGAGCGCGCGCTGCGCATCCGCAAGCAGATGGCCAACATGGGCCCCGTCAACGAGCTCGCCGTCGAGGAGTACGCGACCCTCGATGCGCGCAAGACGTTCATGGCGGAGCAGATCGCCGACCTGACGACTTCGCGCCAGGCGCTCCAGAAGGTGGTCCGCGCCATCGACCGCAAGATGCGCGACCGGTTCCTTGAGACGTTCGAGCAGGTCAACGCCCACTTCCAGAACGTGTTCACGGTGCTGTTCCCCGGCGGCCACGCCGAGCTGCGCATGACGGATCCCGATGATCCCGAAGAGACGGGCATCGAGGTCATCGCCCAGCCGCAGGGCAAGAAGCTGCAGAAGATGACACTGATGTCGGGCGGGGAGAAGTCCCTCACGGCCCTCGCGCTGCTGTTCGCCCTCTACCACACCCGCCCGTGCCCGTTCTACATCCTGGACGAGGTCGAGGCGGCCCTGGACGACTCCAACCTGCGCCGGTTCGTGGCGTTCGTCGACAGCCTTCGCGGCCGCACGCAGTTCATCGTCGTGTCGCACCAGCGGCGGACCATGGAGATGGCGGACGTGCTCTACGGCGTCTCCATGCATTCTGACGGCGTGAGCAAGGTCGTCAGCCAGCGGCTCGACCGCAAGGGCGAGCTTGTCGAGGCACCGGCGTGACCCCGTCCTGGTTCGAGCGGCTCTCGTCGGGCCTCTCCCGCACGCGGGAGGGGATCGCCGAGCGCGTCGCGACCATCGTCGGCCGTGGCCCCGCGCTCGAGGACGACTTCTGGGACGGGCTCGAGGAGAGCCTCATCGCTGCCGACATGGGCGCCCTCGCGTCGTCCGAGATCGTCGCGCGCCTGCGGACCCATGCCCGCCGCGAGGACCTTCCCGACGCCTCGGCTGTGCTCCGCGCGCTTGCTGAGATGGTCGCTGACGAGCTGCCGGAACAGACCGACGTTCTCGGCGAGTCGCCGGTGACCGTCCTGTTCGTGGGCGTCAACCGGACCGGCAAGACCACGTCGGTCGGCAAGATAGCCGCCGAAGCGGCCGGGGCAGGTCGCAGGGTCGTCGTCGGTTCGGCGGACACGTACCGGGCCGCGGCCATCGAGCAGCTGCGCGTCTGGGCCGACCGCGCGGGCGTTCCCATAGTGGAGCGCGAGCGGGGGGCCGATCCTGCCGCCGTCGTGTTCGACACCCTTGCCGTGGCTCGTGACACCGCGGCCGACCTCGTCCTGGTCGACACCGCGGGTCGGCTGCACACCTCGGCAGACCTGATGGGCGAGCTCAAGAAGGTGCAGCGCGTCGCGCGGGCCCAAAGCACCTACCCCGTGCGCTGCGTGCTTGTGATGGACGCGACCACCGGACAGAACGGGCTGCTCCAGGCCCGCGCGTTCAACGAGGCGCTCGACCTCGACGGCATCGTCCTGACGAAGCTGGACGGAACCGCGAAGGGCGGCATCGCCGTAGCCATCTCGCGCGAGCTGGGCCTGCCCATCCTGCGCATCGGCGTGGGGGAGTCCCTTGAGGACCTGCATCTCTTCGACCGTCTCGAGTTCGCCCGGGCGCTCGCGGGGGCCTGACATGGACATGTCGGTACCCGAAGGCCTCACGCCGAGGCAACTGCGCTCACACCGCATAGCCGGCAAGCTGCTCCTGCCTCTACTGGCACTGCTGGTCGCGGTCATCGTGCCGCTCTACGCGCTGTATGACGTCGGGCAGGTGTCCGGGCCGTCCATGAATCCCACGCTTGTCGACCGGGAGTACCTCCTCATCACCCACGGCTGGCCGCAGCCGCACCGCGGCGACATCGTCGTCCTGCGCTGGTCGCACGACGGCATCACCGAGGAGATCGTGAAGCGCGTGATCGGCCTTCCGGGTGACAAGGTCAGCGTCCGCGGGGACTTCGTGACCGTGAACGGCAAACCGGAGTCGTTCCAGCACGAGGTGCTGGCGTCGCCCGACCGTCCGATCAGCGGAGACCTCGTCGTTGGGAAGGGCCTCTTCTTCTTCATGGGCGACAACCGCGCCGTCTCCCTGGACAGCCGCTTCATCGGGCCGCTGCCGCTGTCGACGATCCACGGGCGCGTCGTGGCCGTTTGGGCACCCGTCACGCGCATGCGGGTGGTACCATCCCCGTGACCTGAACGGCCGCGCGGGGACTTGCGCCGCGCGACTTCAAGACCCTGGAGCCCACGTGTTCGAGAACCTCAGCACGCGCCTGCAAGACGTCTTCTCCAAGCTGACCGGCCGCGGACGCCTGTCCGACGCCGATGTCGATGCCGCCATGCGCGAGGTGCGCATGGCGCTGCTCGAGGCCGACGTCAACTTCAAGGTCGTCAAGGAGTTCGTCGCCACGGTGCGCGAGCGCTCGGTCGGCGCCGACGTCATGTCTTCGCTCACCCCGGGGCAGACGGTCATCAAGATCGTCCTCGAGGAGCTCACGGCCCTGATGGGCGGCGGCGAGAGCAAGCTCGCCTTCTCCGGGCGAGTCCCCAACGTCGTGATGCTCGTAGGCCTCCAGGGTTCGGGCAAGACGACGGCGACCGCGAAACTCGCCAACCTGCTCCGCAAGCAGGGGCGCCGGCCGCTCATGGTGGCCTGTGACGTCTACCGCCCGGCGGCCATCGACCAGCTCGAGGCGCTCGGCCGCGAGCTGGGGATCCCGGTCTACCGCGGGGCCGAGGGTGCGGATCCCGTCGACATAGCCGCGGCCGGCGTGAAAGCCGCCATCGCCGACATGCGCGACGTCGTCATCGTGGACACCGCGGGGCGGCTGCACGTCGACGAGGAGATGATGGCGGAGGCCGCCCGGATCCGTGGCGCCGTCAAGCCGGACCAGGTGCTCATGGTGGTGGACGCGATGACGGGGCAGGACGCGGTCAACGCGGCCTCCGCCTTCGCCGAACGCGTCGACTTCGACGGTGTCATCGTCACCAAGCTGGACGGCGACGCGCGCGGCGGTGCCGCGCTGTCGGTGCGCGCGGTCACCGGCAAGCCCATCAAGTTCGTCGGCGTCGGCGAGAAGCTCGACGCGCTCGAGGCGTTCCGGCCCGACGGGATGGCGCGACGCATCCTCGGCATGGGCGACGTCGTGTCACTCATCGAGAAGGCCCAGGAGGTCGCGGACGAGAAGACCGCGGCCGACATGGAGCAGCGCCTGCGCAAGGCCGAGTTCACGCTCGACGACTTCCTCGTGCAGATGCAGCAGCTGCGCAAGATGGGGTCGATGGACGAGATCCTGTCGCTCATCCCCGGGCTCGGCGCGAACCGGGCCGCGCTCAAGGACGTCAAGTTCGACGAGAAGCAGATCGATCGCACGACGGCGATCATCCAGTCGATGTCCGCCGCCGAGCGCCGCAAGCCGGCCATCATCTCGGGTCAGCGCCGCGCACGGATCGCACGCGGGTCGGGTACATCCGTGCAGGAGGTCAACCAGCTCCTGAAGCAGTTCGCCGAGGCGCAGAAGATGATGCGGCAGATGTCGAAGAACAAGGGGCGCATGCCCGGGATGCCGAAGGGCTTCGGCGGCTTCTGACACGGCTTTGACCGCCTCGCGGGTCTGCCCTATAGTAAGCAGTCGCTTTGCTCGTCAGCGGCCGCGGCACAGATGCCCGCGGCCCTTTCCGGAGGTGAACGTCTTGGCAGTCAAGATCCGACTGGCGCGTGCCGGCGCCAAGAAGGCGCCGTTCTACCGCGTGGTCGTCGCGGACTCGCGCTCGCCGCGCGATGGCCGCTTCATCGAGATCCTGGGCCGGTACAACCCGCGCACCCAGCCCTCGACCGTGGAGATCGACGTCGAGAAGGCCGATGCATGGGTCGCCAAGGGCGCAGTGCCCACGGAGACCGCGGCGAAGCTCATCGCTATCGCCAAGGGTGAGAAGACCGCGCCCCTGAAGTCGGCCGGCAAGATCTCGAAGAAGGCGGCGGCCAAGGTAGAGGCCGCCAAGAAGGAAGCCGAGAAGCCGGCCAAGGCCGTCGTCGAGGAGCCCGTGGTCGAAGAGGCCGCCGCTCCCGAGGCCGTTGAGGAGGCCGTCGTCGAAGAGGCCGCCGCTCCCGAGGCCGTTGAGGAGGCCGTCGTCGAAGAGGCGCCGGTCGAAGAGGCCGCTGTCGAGGAAGCTCCCGCCGAAGAGCCGGTCGCCGAGGAGGCTCCCGCCGAGGAGCCCGCGGCCGACGCCGAGTAGGGTAGACCCCTCATGCCCGCGGACACCGCACAGCTCGTGACCTACCTGGTCAAGGCGCTCGTCGACGATCCCGAACAGGTGACGATCGTCGAGAAGGTCAACGGCGCGGACCTGCTCTTCGAGGTCACGGTCGCTCCGGACGAGGTGGGCAAGCTGATCGGCCGGCAGGGCCGCATCGTCAAGGCCATCCGCACGCTCGCGCGCGCTGCCGGGTCCACCGACAGTGCTCACGTGGACGTGGAGATCGTCGGCTAGGAAGACAATGGAGCCGGCGGACTTCGTCTTGCTTGGACGAATCGTTAAGACGCACGGACTTGCGGGGGAGGTCTCGGTCGCTGTGACCGACGGCCTCCCCCTTGAACGTCTGATCGGCGTGCGGGTGTGGTTCGTGCCGCCGCCTGGGACCATCCGCGAGTCGGCCATCGCGGGCGTGCGGCCCGGCCCGAAGGGGCCGCTTGTGAGACTCGAAGGCGTCACCGGCCCCGATGCGGCGAACGCGCTTCGCGGTGCCTCCATCATGGCCGCCGCAGCGGACGTTCCGGAGGACATCATCCCCGACGAGGAGGACGATCCCACGGGCATGCGCGTGCTCGACGAGGAGCGCGGGGACCTGGGCGTGATCGAGGAGGTGCTCGTGACGGGAGCGAACGACGTGTGGGTCGTCCAGGGAGGCCCGTTCGGCGAAGTGCTGATCCCCGTGATCGACCAGTGCATCCTGGAGCTCGACTGGGAAGCGATGGTCGCGCGTGTGCGGCTGCTGCCCGGACTGATCGAGGACTGAGCGGTGCGCGTCGACGTCATATCCGTTCTCCCGGAGCTGTTCGGCACGGTGCTCACATCGTCGATGCTGGGCATCGCGCAGGAGCGCGGGGCGCTGGAATTCGCGGCCCACGACCTTCGTGATTGGGCCCTGCCGGGTGTGCACCGCCAGGTGGACGATGCGCCGTACGGTGGAGGTCCGGGGATGGTCATGCGTCCCGAGCCCTTCTTCGCCGCTGTCTCGGCCGTGACCGCCATGGACGCGAGGACTCCCACCACGATCCTGGTGACGCCGCAGGGCGTGCCGCTCACGCAGCGCCTGGTCGAGGACCTGGCCGGCCGCGAGCGCCTGCTGGTCCTCTGCGGACGCTACGAGGGCGTCGACGAACGCGTGCGCGGGCTTGCGGACCTGGAGATCTCGATCGGCGACTACGTTCTGACCGGCGGTGAGCTTCCGGCCATGGTCCTCATCGACGCGGTCTCACGACTCCTGCCCGGCGTCCTGGGTGGTGACACGTCCGTCGACGAAGAGTCCTTCACGTGGGGGCTGCTCGAGTACCCGCAGTACACGAGGCCCGCGTCGTATCAAGGGATGGACGTGCCCGACGTGCTCCTCTCGGGCGATCACGCGCGCATAGCGCGCTGGCGCCGCGAGCAGGCACTGCGTCGGACCGCACGGCGCAGGCCCGACCTTCTGGAGACGACCGAGCTCTCGGCCGCGGAGCGCGCCATCGCCGCCGAGGAACTCGACCGCACGAGCGAGAACAAGGAGACGACGTGACTGACGAGCGTACAGGTGCCGCTCCGCACGACGCCGAGCCCGAGGGGCCGCGGTCGGCACTGGGCACCATCGGTGAGTTCGTGGTCATGCTGGTCGCGGCGTTCGCGCTGGCGTGGCTGATCCGCACGTTCCTGGTCGAGCCCTACAGGATCCCGAGCGGTTCGCTGATCCCGACCATAGAGATCGGCGACCAGGTACTGGTCAACAAGCTCATCTATCGCTTCGGCTCGCCGCAGTACAAGGACATCGTGGTGCTCGACGATCCGACGGGTGAGACGCCGATGCTGATCAAGCGGGTGATCGCGGTCGGCGGGCAGACCGTCGACCTGGTGGGCGGCAAGGTCGTCGTCGACGGGGTGGCGCTGGACGAGCCGTACACCCACGGCCAGCCGTCGCTTCCCGGCGATCCGAGGATCACGTACCCCCTGACGCTGCCGGCAGGTACCGTGTGGGTGATGGGGGACAACCGCACGCAGAGCAAGGACAGCCGCTGGCTGGGCCCGCGACCCGTCTCGAGCGTGCACGGCAAGGCCTTCGTCATCTACTGGCCGCCTGCCCGATGGGGCGCGCTGAAGTAGCCGTCGCCGGGCGGAAGACCGCCGTTGCCTGCGCGTCCGCCTTGCGGCTATACTGTCCACTCGTGTCACTCGTCAGCTCCGGTGCACGACGCACCTGACCAGCACCGCTAAAGGACAACATCACATGAACAGGATCAAGGCACTCGAGGCCCAGCAGCTCCGCGAAGGTCTGCCGGACTTCCACGTCGGCGACAACGTAAAGGTCTCGTACAAGGTCGTCGAGGGCACCCGCGAGCGTGTCCAGGTCTTCCAGGGCGTCATCATCCGCCGCCATGGCGAGGGCGCTCGCGAGACGTTCACCGTCCGCAAGCTCAGCTTCGCGATCGGTGTAGAGCGCACGTTCCCCGTGCACTCGCCGAAGATCGTCGGCATCGAGATCGTCTCCCGCGCCAAGGTCCGTCGCGCCAAGCTCTACTTCCTGCGCGACAAGGTCGGCAAGGCCGCCCGCCTCAAGGAGAAGCGCTACTAGCGCACTCGGGCGATGTCCGACACAACTGACACCCAGCGGAACGAATCCGGGGACGGCGACATGCCGTCCCCGGCGTCTGCGCGCCCGGACCTCGAGCTCGAGGTGGCGGACGTCACCACGCTGGCCGACGAGGCCGCCGCCCGCGACGCACAGCACCAGGAGACGCTCTCCTTCGGCCGATGGCTGGCCGAGCTGGTCCTGCTGGTCGCCCTCGCCTGGATCCTGGCGTTGGGCATCAAGACGTATGTCGTCCAGCCCTTCATCATCCCGTCGTCGTCGATGGAGCAGACCCTTCTCATCTCGGACCGGGTGCTTGTCAACAAGTTCGTGTATCGCTTCTCGCAGCCGAAGCGGGGGGACGTCGTCGTCTTCGTCTCACCGGAGGACGGTCGCTTGGACCTCATCAAGCGCGTGATCGCCGTGGCCGGCGAGACGGTCGATGTGCAGGACGGCAAGGTCACCGTCGATGGCAAGGCGCTCGTCGAGCCGTATGTGAACGCGGCCTACCCGGACCATTCCGATCTCGACGCACCCGTGAAGGTGCCGGCCGGCATGATCTGGGTGATGGGTGACAACCGCGCGAACAGCAAGGACAGTCGCTTCATCGGCCCGCAACCCGTCTCACAGGTGCTGGGGCGCGCGTTCGCCATCTACTGGCCGCTCAGCCGGCTCACCTGGTTGTAGGGGCCTCCGTGCCGGCTCCGAGCATCGCAGAGTGCCGGAGGCTGCTCGAGACGTGCCCGCGATCGCAGGTCGCGGAGCTCCTTGCTTCGTTCGATTCCGACCCCCGCAGCGGCGTGCGCGATCTTGCGTCCGCATATCGCCGCAGGGAGTCCGCCGCCGATGCGGAGAGGCAGCGCCTCGACCGGCTCGCGCAGCGCCAGATGCAGCTGCATCGCGCCGGCTACGCCGTGGTGGCCGGCGTCGACGAGGTCGGCCGCGGCGCGCTCGCCGGGCCCCTGACCGTCGCTGCCGTGATCCTTGCCTCCGAGACCCGGATCCCGCTGCTCGACGACTCCAAGCGTCTGTCCCCGGAGCGCCGCGAATCAGTCGCCGCGGAGGTCCACGCCGCCGCCGTCGCGGTGTCCATCGTGCACGTGGAGGCGCCGGAGATCGACCGCATCGGCATCGCGAACGCGGTGCGTCTGGGAATGGGCCGCGCCCTGGCCGCACTCCCGGTCCAGCCCGACCACACCCTGGTCGACGGGAACGACGCCAGGCTGGCGTTTCCCGCCACAGCCGTCATCGGCGGCGACCGGTTGTGCTCGTGTATCGCCGCCGCCTCCGTTGTGGCCAAGGTGTGCCGGGATTCGATCATGCGCGCCTACAGTGACGAGTACCCGGCGTTCGATTTCGCGGTCAACAAGGGCTACGGAACGCTCGAGCACATCGCGGCCATAGCGGAGCTGGGGCCGACCCCGCTGCACCGCAGGTCGTTCGCACCGTGCTCACAGGGGCCGCTGTTCCGGTAGGGCGCGCCGTTCGCGTCGTCCTTCGCACGGCCGGCCTTGTCGCCGAAAGACTCCGGTCATCTTCCGGTCCGATCCGGGTAAGGCCCTGCCTCCACACTGGCCGCGGAGGTGGGTGCACATGGACCGGATCGAGACGGGACGGCGTGGCGAGGACGCGGCTGCCGCGTACTTGGAGCGCATCGGCATGAGGATCGAGGCGCGGAACTGGCGTTGCCCGGTGGGCGAGGTCGACATCGTGGCGCGTGAAGACCAGACGCTGGTGTTGGTGGAGGTGAAGACGCGCCGCTCCGAACGGGCTGGGACGGCTGAAGAGGCCGTTTCGCCCGCCAAGCAGCGCAAGCTCGTACGACTGGCGGAGGCGTATGCGCAGAGCGGGGTGCGCCCTGCCGAGCGGGTCCGCTTCGATGTCATCGCCATCCGGGTGCTGGCCGAGGACCGGGCACTGCTCAGGCACTACCGCTCGGCTTTCGAGGTCCGCGCGTGACCCAGGCGAGGGTCGCGACCTTTGCGGTCTCGGGGGTGGAGCCCGCACCGGTCGAGGTCCAGGCCGACGTCGGGCAGGGTCTCCCGTCCTTCTCGATCGTGGGGCTCGGAGACACCGCCGTCCTCGAGGCCCGGGACCGGGTGCGCTCGGCGATCCGCGCGTGCGGCTACGACTTCCCGAGTGCGCGGATCGTCGTGAATCTGGCCCCCGCGACGCTCAGGAAGCATGGGACCGGGTTCGACCTGCCGATCGCCCTTGCGATCCTGGCCGCCACGTCCCAGGTTCCCCGGATCTCGCTCGAGCAGGTCGCGGCGGTCGGCGAGCTCGCACTCGACGGCAGGGTGCTGCCGGTGGCGGGCACGCTGGCCCACGCCGTCGCGGCCGTGCGGAACCGCTGCTCTCTGGTAGGTCCGGCGGCCTCCCGCGAGAGCGTGTCGGCAGTGGACGGTCTGTCGTTCCACGGCGCGCGGACGCTCGCCGAGTTCCGGCAGGGTCTGCCGATCCCGACGTCAGCGGCCACCGCCCGCGACGGGTGCGGTGCACCCGCCCCCGACCTGGCGGATGTCGCGGGCCAGCAGAGTGCGAAGCGCGTACTCGAGCTGTCGGCCGCGGGGGACCTCAACCTGCTCTTCGTAGGCCCGCCCGGAGCGGGGAAGACCATGCTGGCGAGGAGGCTGCCGGCCATACTCCCGCCGCTCGATGCGGCCGAGGCACTCGAGACCGCGGTGATCCACTCGGTCGCGGGGTTGGACGAACGGCAGGTCCTCGGCGGGTCTAGGCCCTTCAGGGCGCCGCATCACACGACGTCCACCGCTGGCCTCGTCGGAGGAGGCACGCCGCCGCGCCCGGGCGAGGCGAGCCTGGCACACAACGGGGTCCTGTTCCTGGATGAGCTCGCGGAGTTCGGCCCGGCGGCGCTCCAGGCGTTGCGCCAGCCCCTGGAGGACGGGGCGATCAGGCTCGTCCGCGCGGAGGGCCGGGTGTCCTACCCCGCGCGCTTCACGTTGGTGGCGGCGATGAACCCCTGCCCGTGCGGCTACCTGGGCGAAGCGCAGCGGGCCACGTGCCGGTGTTCCGATACCGCCATCGGCCGGTACCACGCGCGCGTCGGAGGACCGCTGCTCGATCGCATAGACCTCATCCTGCGCGTCGACAGGGTCGATCCAGACGCGCTCCTGGACGCACCAGCAGGCGAGCCGTCGCGGACGGTGCGCCTCCGTGTCCAGCGCGCGCGGGACTTCGCGGCCGCGCAGGGACGCCGCCCAGTCAGGCTCGCAGCCGGTGCGGAACTTCTGTCTGCGTGCGCGCTCACCCCTGCAGGCAGGCGCGAGGTCAGCGCGTGCGCCCGATCGTTCCACCTGTCCGGCAGAGGCGTCACCCGCCTTCTCAGGGTGGCGCGCACCGTGGCCGACCTGCAGGGAGCCGTCCGTGTGGACGGCGGCCACGTGCAGGAGGCGAGCATGTACCGGGCGGTGACCTTGTGACGGTGCCGCCCGCATCGGGGTGGGAGATGACGTACGGGAAGACGGGCTACCCGCCGTGCCTCTCGCACTCCCCGCGCCCTCCGGTCACGCTGCGCGGGTTCGGCGACGCTTCGCTCCTGCGCCCGGGACTGGCCGTCGTGGGTTCCCGGCGGGCGACGCCCTACGGTCGGTCGTGCGCACAGATGTTCTCCGCCTGGGCAGCGGAGCGGGGAGTGGTGATCGTCTCCGGCGCCGCGATGGGCTGTGACATGGCCGCCCATACCGCAGCGCTCGAGGTGCGGGGGATGACCGTCGCGGTCCTCGGCTGCGGCGCCGACGTCGACTATCCGAGAAGTGCGGCCGGCCTGCTCGCCCGGATCCGCACCGAGGGCGCGGCGGTGTCGGAGCTGCCTTGGGGAGCCCAGCCGCCGCCCTACCACCTCCCCGAGCGCAACAGGATCATCGCGGCGCCCGCC
>CAZHMA010000020.1:0-17645 GCA_964533555.1 uncultured Eubacteriales bacterium | reverse complement strand
CCCTGTGGCTGCTCGCGGCCTTCGTCCCGGCGGGCCTGCTCTCGGCGCTGAGCACGCATCTCGCGACCGACCACATCTCGTCACCGCTGCTGTGGATCGGTCCGCTGGGTGTGTACCTGGCCAGCTTCGTCGTCGCGTTCTCCGCGCGCGGGCGGACCATCCTGCCCGCCGTAGAGCGCCTGGCCCCGGCCGCCGCGACGCTCATGTGGCTCACCTTCGTCGCGCGCGTCAGCTTCCCGCCCGTCATCCTCCTGCCCGTGCTGCTGTGCTCGTTCGCCGTCGTCGCGGTGGCGGTCCACGGCCGGCTCGCGCTGGACCGGCCGGGCGAGTCTCAGCTCACGCGCTTCTACGTGCTCGTGTCGGCCGGCGGCCTCGCGGCCACGGCCTTCGTCGCGCTCATCGCGCCGCTCGTGTTCGACGACGTCTACGAGTACCCGGTCCTGGTCGTGGCCGGGCTGGTCGCGCTGGCCCTGCTGCCCGGAGCCGTGAAGACCCATCGGCCGAAGGGCCTGCCGACGGCGCTGACCGAGACCGGCGTCCGGATCGCCCCGTACATGATCGTGGCGTCCGCGCTGGTGGCCGGGGCGGCGGGCGCCTCGCGGGCCGCCGGGGTCTTCGTCGGCGTCGTGGCGCTCATCGGCGCTCTCGTGATCGCGGTCGGCCGCTCGGGATGGGCGCTCGCCGCAGGGACCACCGTGGCGATCGTCGTGCTGGCGACCGCCTTCTCGTCGAACCCCCTCGCGAGGGTGCGGACGTTCTTCGGCGTGACCGAGGTCCGCACGGCGCTCGGCGGCGCCGCGCGGCAGGAGATCCACGGCACCACCCTGCACGGCGTCCAGTTCCTCGACGCCAGGCGTGCCGAACCGACCTCGTACTTCACGCGTAACGGACCCCTCGGCGACGTCTATCGCGACGTCGGCGATCGCAGTCCGCGCGGCGCGTCGATCGGCATCGCCGGCCTGGGGGTCGGGACGCTGGCCGCCTACGCGCGGCCCGTCGACACGATGACCTTCTTCGAGATCGACCCGGCCATCGCAAGTCTGGCCCGCGACACGCGCTACTTCACCTACCTGGCGGACGCCTCCGTGGCGCCGGAGGTCGTCCTGGGCGACGGGCGCCTGTCGCTGGCCGCCGCGGCGCCGGGGACCTTCGACCTGCTGGTGCTGGACGCGTTCTCGTCCGACGCCGTGCCCGCGCACCTGCTCACGCGCGAGGCCATGCGCGAGTACACGCGGGCGCTCAAGCCCCACGGACTCATCGCGTTCAACATGACGAACCGTTACTTCGACCTCGTTCCCGCTGTGGCGTCCACCGCCCGCTCGGCAGGGCTCGACGCACGCGCGCTGGACGGCACGCCGTCCGCCGCCGAACTCGACAGGCTGGCGGCGGCGCCTTCGAGGTGGCTGGTCGTGGGCGCTGCCGAAGACGTCGCGCGCTTCGACGCGCGGGGATGGGCGACCCCGCCGGCGGGACCCGTGCTCACCGACGACTTCTCCGACATGATGTGGCTGCTTCGCGGCTGGTAGGTCTGCTACCCTTGCCGCTGTCGCGCGCGGCGCTCCGCGAGCTGCCGGATCGCGACACACGAGCCCCTCACCGACAGGACAGTTGGAGGACGCGACATGCTTGAGATCGAAGACACCACCCTCGGCACCGGCGAGGCCGCGAAGGCGGGCGACCGCGTCAGCGTGCACTACACCGGCTGGCTGACCGACGGCACCAAGTTCGACTCGTCGAAGGACCGCGGCACGCCCTTCTCCTTCAACCTCGGCGCCCGCGAGGTCATCGCCGGG
Source organism: uncultured Eubacteriales bacterium (assembly GCA_964533555.1). Classification (GTDB taxonomy): domain Bacteria; phylum Actinomycetota; class Coriobacteriia; order Anaerosomatales; family PALSA-660; genus JANYAK01. The sequence goes on along the minus strand of CAZHMA010000020.1, from coordinate 15,852 downwards.
TGGGACCAGGGCGTGGCCGGCATGGCTGTCGGCGGCGTTCGCAAGCTCACCATCCCGGCCGAGCTGGGCTACGGCGACCGCGGCGCCGGCGGCGTGATCCCTCCGGGCGCGACGCTCGTGTTCGAGGTCGAGCTGCTGGGCATCAACTAGGGTCCCGCGAACCGCGACGGACGCTATCCTCGGAGCGGCGGTCCCATTCGGGGCCGCCGCTCCGTTCGTCACGGGCGGGGAGCGGGGGCGCGTGCGGCCTCCGACGCCCGCCCCGACGCGTGCCGCTGGCAGTTCTCTTAGATATTGTAACTATTGTTACAAAGTGCCTCGCAAGGTTCATACTTTGGTGGAATCACCCAAAGAGTGACTTGGATCGGAGGCTCGCTATGGCACGCACGTACGTGATCACAGGAACCGCTTCGGGCATCGCCGCCGCGACCGCGAAGCTGCTCAAGGCGGCCGGCAACACCGTCATCGGCGTCGACATCCACGACGCGGACATCGTCGCCGACCTCAGCACCAAGCAAGGGCGTCTCGACGCGGCGAACAAGGCGATCGAACTCTCCGGCGGGAAGATCGACGCCGTCATCGCCTGCGCGGGGCTCGCGCACCCGATCGCCAAGACCGTCTCCGTGAACTACTTCGGCATGACCGAGTTCCTGGACGCCCTCGCGCCGACGCTGGCGAAGTCCGAGGCTCCGCGCGCCGTGCTGATCAGCTCGATGGCTTCGCTCATGCCGAACGACAAGGCGCTCGTCGACGCGATGGTCGCGGACGACGAGGAGAAGGCCGTGGCCCGCGCTCAGGAGCTCGTCGACACGGGCGGCGGCATGGAGCAGCTCATCTACGGCTCGACGAAGCGCGCGATCGCGCGCTGGGTGCGCCGCGAGTGCATCAAGCCGCAGTGGGCGGGCGAATGCATACCGCTGAACGCGATCGGCCCCGGTATCGTGAAGACGCCGATGGTGGCCGACATGATCGCCACCGAAGAGGCCCGCGCGGCGCTCGACTCGCAGGTCCCGATGCCGTGCAACTACTACCTCGAGCCCGAGGATGCGGCGCATCTGCTGATCTGGCTGGCGGGCGTCGAGAACTCGCACGTCACCGGGCAGGTCATCTACATCGACGGCGGGTCCGACGCCGCCCTTCGCGGCGAGAACATCTGGGACCTCGCCTGACCCTGACTGCGTTCGATCGCATGGCGACTCTCGGCACGGCCGACCGCTGCACCCTCTGGGCAGGGGCCGGCCGTGCCGCGTCCGCCCCCGGCCGTTCACGGCCCGTTTCGACCGCCTGCGATTCGTCGGGCACGTCCTGCGCGCGCTGGAATCGTTCTCGCTATACAGAGGCCAAGGGCCGCGCACGACGACAGAAGATGAGGGTACGCGCTTGCCGGCACACGATATGCGCCACAGGACGACCTTCATCGACCTTCATCAGGACATGCTGTCCGGTGTCGCGCGGCTCGAGGGCGGCTTCCCGGTCTACGGCCCGAGCTTCCTGTCCGGCACGCACCATGCCGCCGCGGTCTGGTCATCGGTGTATCCGCATACGCCGGAGACGTCGCTCATCGACCAGCTCGTCGCGCACGACCGGCTGCTCAAGACGCACGACGCGTCGCTGCGTCTGGTGACGACGGTCAAGGACCTGGACGCCGACGACCGCCGCACCGGCGTCCTGCCCCACTCGGAGGGCTTCCGGCTTCCGACGACCAGGCCCGAGACGCTCGAGACGCTCTGGGCCCAGTACTCGCTTCGCAGCCTCTCGCTCACCTGGAACCACGAGACCGCCTACGGCTTCAGCTCCTACGACGACGGCGCCGCTCCGCTCAAGCCGGCCGGGCGGCAGCTTGTCCGCGCGCTCGGGGCCAGCCCGATCTTCCTCGACCTGGCCCACCTCAACGACGCCGGCTTCTACGAGGCGCTCGACCTGTACTCGCCGCCGGTGCTGGTCACGCATTCGTTCTCACGGTCGATCGTCGACCACCCTCGCGGCCTGGACGACGGACAGCTCACGGCCCTCGGCGAGCACGGCGGCCTCATCGGCCTGGCGTTCCCGCCCGACTTCCTTGGCGAGCGCGGATCGATCGACGAGGCCCTGCGCCATATCGACCGGATCGCGTCGCTGGCCGGCGAGGACGCCGTGTCGATCGGCAGCGACTGGGGCGTCGCCATCATGGGCGAGCTCTCGGACCCGGGCACGCTGATCGGCCTCTTCGACGCGGTGGCCGCCGACTGCGGCACACAGCTCGCCGAGAAGTTCGCGTACGCGAACGCGGACGCCTTCCTGCGCGACCAGCTCCCGCTGCAGTAGAGCGCGGACCCGCGGCCCGGTCGCCGATACGGGGTATACTCACCAACCCAGCAGCCGCTGGCCTTCTCAAGGGACTCCCATGACATCAGCACGAGACTCGGCTCAGTCCGGAGGCAGTGCTGTCGTCTATTGCGAGGGCAACTTCGGCAAGATCGACGGCAAGACCGCGAACGGCCTCGTCCGCCAGTCCGAGAAGTATCGGATCCTTGCGGTGATCGACAGCAAGATGGCGCCGCTCGACGCCGGCGAGGTCCTGGACGGCACGCCGAACGGGATCCCGATCTGCGCGGACCTCAACGACGCGATCCGCAAGGCCGGGTGCGTCCCCGACTTCTTCATCTTCGGCGTGGCGCCCGCCAGCGGCATGCTCTCCGTCGCGGAGCGGCGGGTCCTTCTGGACGCCGTCGGGCGCGGGATGAACATCGTCAACGGCCTGCACGAGTTCCTGAACGACGACCCGGAGTTCGCCGCGGCCGCCGAAGCTCGCGGCGTGACGATCCTGGACGTGCGGCGCCCGCGCGAGAAGAAGAACCTGCGCCTGTTCAGCGGCCGCATCTCCTCGGTCAGGTGCCCGCGCATCGCCGTGCTGGGCACCGATGGTGCGATCGGCAAGCGGACCACCGCCACCATCCTGACGCGCGCCCTGAACGACCGCGGCATGCGCGCCGTCCTGGTCGGCACCGGCCAGACGAGCCTCATCCAGGGCGCCCGCTACGGGGTCGCGCTGGACGCCATCCCGAGCCAGTTCTCCTCGGGCGAGATGGAAGCGGCCGTGGTCGAGGCGTGGGAGGCCGAGCACCCCGACGTGATCGTCGTCGAGGGACAGGGCGCGCTCAGCCATCCGGCGTATCTGTCGTCGACCTTCGTCCTGCGCGGCAGCCGCCCCGCGGCCGTCATCCTCCAGCACGCTCCGGCGCGCGGGTGGCTGAGCGACTTCCCGGACGTGCCCATGCCCACGCCCGTGAGCGAGATCCACCTCATCGAGACGTTCGCGGACACGAAGGTCATCGGTCTCACCATCAACCACGAGCACATGACGGACGCCGAGGTCACCGCGGCGATCACCATGTACGAGTACGAGCTCAAGATCCCGGCGACCGACGCCCTGACGCGGCCGGTCGGCCGGCTGGTGGACATGGTGCTGGCGGCGTTTCCGGCGCTCAAGCCCAAGGCCGTCGCGGGCGCGGTCTGACAGCGCTTGTCTTAGCCCCGCGCTACCTGCAATCATCGCCCTTGTCCGCCAAGGGGCGCCCCCGCGACCGTCGCGACGCGCCCGCGCTATCCGGAGGTGCCGCATGACGTACCGCCTCACGACCGCCGCTTCCATCTACGCCTTCTCGCCGGACAATCCGCCCGCGCTGACCGTGCCCGACGGTTCGGTCGTCGAGATCGACACCTGCGACTGCTTCGCCGACCAGCTGCGGACCGAGGCGGACACGCTCGACACCCTCGACTGGGAGCACATCAACCCCGCCACCGGCCCGGTCTTCGTCGAAGGGGCCGCGCCGGGTGACGTCTTGAAGGTCACCATCGAGTCGATCGCCATCGCCGACCAGGGCGTCATCTGCACCGGCAAGGACATGGGCGTCCTCGGCGACCGTTTCGACACGGTCACGCGCCGCTACATACCGTTCGTGGACGGCATGGCGGTCTGGGACGAGCACGTGAGCCTGCCGCTCAAGCCCATGATCGGCGTCATCGGTGTGGCTCCCGCGGCCGGGGCGATCAACTGCGGCACGCCCGGCAGCCACGGCGGCAACATGGACAACCGCCTCATCGGCGAAGGCGCGACGCTCTACCTGCCGGTCTTCGCCACGGGCGGCCTGTTCGCGTGCGGCGACATGCACGCGGTCATGGGCGACGGCGAGATCTGCGTCGCCGGAGCCGAGACCCCCGGCACGGTCCGCGTCCGCTTCGACGTGATCAAGGGCCTCGCGCTTGCGAACCCCCTGCTCGAGACCGCGGACGGCTTCTACACCATCGGTTCGGCCGAGACGCTCGACGACGCCGTGAAGATCGCCGTCGGCGACATGGCCGACATCCTGGTCGCGCGCCTGCCGCTGGAGCTGGACGAGGTCGTGGAGCTCATGAGCCTCTCCGGTCACGCGCAGATCTGCCAGGTGGTCGACCCGCTCAAGACCGCGCGCTACCTCATGCCGAAGAGCGTGCTGGCGGGCTACGGCTTCACGCTGTAGCCGCCGGCCGCACGCCCGCGCCCGCCCGCGCGCGCGGGCACGCAGGAACGCCCGCCCCCGGACCCGGGAGCGGGCGTTCGTTTGTTCGCAGTACCGGGGCCGGTGGCCTACGTGTCCTCGCCGGCCGTGGCCCGCCGCTTCCACAGCGGCCACTTCCATTCCTGGCCGCCGACGATGCCGTCGGGGCGCCAGATGAGGATCGCCACCAGAAGGATCGCCAGCGCCACCTCGGTGAGGCCGAACACGTCGCCGACGAGTCCCGAGCTGCCCAGCGACGTCTCCACCTGGCGCAGGCCTTCGCGCAGCAGGGTGACCATCGTGGTGCCGAGTACCGCGCCGGAGATGCTGCCCTGGCCGCCGATGACGAGCATGGTCAGCAGCAGGAAGGCCTCCGAGATGTAGAAGGACTTGGGCGAGAACGACGTGATGAAGTGCGCCCACACGCCGCCGCCCACGCCGCCCACGAACGCGCTCAGCACGAACGACAGGTAGCGGGTCTTCACGACGCTGACGCCGATGGCGGCCGCGGCGAACCGGTCGTCGCGTGACGCGCGCAGGCGCAGCCCCAGCGCGGACTCCCTGAAGAAGTGCGCGCCGAGTATCGCGAGCACCGCCGCGGCGAGCGCCACCCACAGCGTCGTGTACTGCTGGACGCCGAAGAAGGTGCGCGGGCCGTTGGTGACGTTGTCCCACTGGTTCATGACGACGTGGATGACGATCAGCGTGGCGAACAGCACGATGACGCCCACCGCGTTGGACAGGCGCATGAGCGGCCATGCGATCACGGCGGCCACGGCCGCGGCGACGAGTCCGCCCACGATGAGCGCGGGGATCACCGGCAGCTGCAGCCGCACGAGGAACGGATACATGTTCGGCACGCCCATGGACTTCAGCGACGGATCCGTGGACAGGATCGACGCCGCGAACGCCCCGATCCCGACGAAGCCCACGTACGTCCACGCCAGGATCCCCGAGTTGCCCATGAACATCTGCAGGCCGAGGACCAGGACGAGGTTCACGCACAGGAACGTGTAGATGTTGATGACGAGCGGGGAGCCGATCGCGTTGATCGCGACGCCGGCGAGGACCAGCGGCACGATCATGAGCAGCAGCGTCGAGCCGCGCTCCATCCAGGCCGGGACACGGTTGGGGGCGCTCATCCGACACGCTCCTCGGTGTAGTTGCCGCGTATGAGGCCTTCGGGCTTGAACAGCAGGAACAGGATCACGATCACGAACATGAACGCGTCGCGGTAGTTGATCATCGACGCCGGCAGGAAGACGCTCAGCAGGTTGAAGAGCAGGCCGTAGACGAAGCCGCCGACGACCGCCCCGGAGAGGCTGAACATGCCGCCCACCACGGTGGCGATGAAGGCCACGAGCAGGGGCGCAGCACCCGTGAGCGGGTCGACCGAGGCCGAGCGGCTCACCCAGAAGATCGAGACGACGCCGGCCAGGAAGCCGCTGATCACGAACGCGATCGAGATCATCAGGTTCGCGGGCACGCCCATCAGGCGCGTCGTGGTGAACTTCTCGGCCGCCGCGCGCATCGCGATGCCGATGACCGAGTACTTCATGAGCAGGCTCAGCGCGGTCAGCAGCACCGCGGCGGTCCCGATGATGAGCAGGTTGCGCACCGGCGTCACCGCGCCCATGAGCGATACCGTCTGGTTGAAGATCGGCGGGAACTGCACCGCCTTGGCGCGCGGCGAGACCAGGATGAGCGCCGCGTTCTGCAGCAGCATGCTCACCGCGAACGACGTGACCAGCAGCGCGGTCAGCGAGCGCGTCCGCACCGGCCGGAACGCGGTGAGCTCGGTCAGGTAGCTGACGAGCGCCGCCATGAGGATCGCCACGATCGCGGTGATCCACCACGGCACGCCCTGGATCGAGCCCATGACGAAGAGCGCATAGCCGCCCACCATCACGTACTCGCCGTAGGCGAAGTTCACGAGCTTGAGGATCCCGTAGACGAAGACCAGGCCGAGCGCGAGCAGCGCGTAGAGGCTGCCCAGACTGACGGTGTTGATGACGAATTCCATTTAGAGGACCACCTCGCTCTTCGACGGGTCGTGGCCGCCACCGAAGTAGGCGTCCGCGATGTCGACCTGGCTCCTCAGCGACTCCGGCGTACCGGCGAAGGTGATGGAGCCGTTCGTGAGCAGGTAGGCGCGGTCCACGATCTCCAGCGCTCGCTCGGCGTTCTGCTCGACGAGCAGGATGGTGATGCCGCGCTCGTGCAGCGACTTGATGAGCACGAATATCTGGTCGACCATCGTGGGCGACAGGCCCAGCGACGGCTCGTCCAGGAGCAGGAGCTTCGGGTGGCTCATGAGCGCGCGGGCGATGGCCAGCTGCTGCTGCTCGCCGCCGGAGAGCAGGCCGCCGGCCTGCCGGCGCCGCTCCTCCAGGATCGGGAAGAGCGCGAACATCTCCTGCAGGTCCTCGCGGTACCTGGTCCGCTCGTAGCACGTGTACGCGCCCAGGCGCAGGTTCTCCTCGACGGTCAGGCCGCCGAAGATGTCGCGCCCTTCGGGAACGAGCGAGATGCCCTTCTTGACGATGGCCTCGGGCGTCTTGTTGGCGATGGACTCGCCGGACAGGACGATGTCGCCCTTGGCGATGCGGTGCACGCCGGTGATCGACTTGAGCGTCGTCGACTTGCCGGCGCCGTTAGCTCCCAGAAGGGCGATGAGCTCGCCCTCCCTGACCTCGAGGGAGATGCCCCGCAGCGCGGTGATCGCGCCGTACGAGGCCTGCAGGTCCGTGACTGTCAGCATCGTGTCCATCCTCTAGGCCGTGCTTCCCAAGTAGGCGGCGACGACCTCGGTGTTGCCGCGGACTTCGGCGGGCGTGCCTTCGGCGATGGTGCGGCCGTAGTTGAGCACGTGCAGGCGGTCGCAGAGGTTCATCATCAGGCGCATGTCGTGCTCCACGACCAGCATGCCTACCTGCTTGGCGGCGGGAACGCCGCGCAGCAGGGCGAGCATCTCGTCGCTCTCCTCCTCGTTGAGGCCCGCGGCGGGCTCGTCCAGGAGCACGAACTTCGGCTCCATCGCGAGCGCGCGGGCGATCTCCAGGCGGCGCTGGTGGCCGAACGACAGCTCCCCGGCCAAGCGCCCCGCCCACTGCTCCAGGCCCAGCTCGGCGAGCAGGCCGGAGGCGACGCCGACCGCGGCGCGGCGCGAGCGCCCCATCGCGACGGCGGCGACCTCCACGTTCTCCAGCACGGTCAGCTCGTGGAAGAGCCGGATGGTCTGGAAGGTGCGGGCGAGGCCGGCCCGGGCCACGCGGTGCGCCTTGGCCTTGGAGACGTCGGTCCCGTCGATGACGACGTGGCCGCTCGTGGCCGGAAGGAGCCCCGTCACGACGTTGATGAGCGTGGTCTTGCCCGAACCGTTGGGGCCGATCAGGCCCAGGATCTCACCGGTGCGCAGGCTGAAGCTGACGCCGTCGACGGCCTTCAGCCCTGCGAAGGACTTACACAGATCGCGTATCTCGAGGACGCTGTCGGCCCTCGCGGGTGGTGCTTCCACGCGCGTCTCCCTAGAGAGGGTTGTCGGGGGCTGTCTTTGCCGGCTTCAACGCATCGGACGGGACGGGAGAGAGCGTGACACACTCCCTCCCGTCCCGGACCGATCGTGTCGTGAGAATGCTTACGGGGCCGGGATCTTCTCCGGGCGGAACCAGCCCAGGAACGCGGGCTTGCCGGCCGTGAGCTGGACGATGACGGCCGCCTTGTCAGGCTGGTGACCGCTGGCCGCGTCCGACCACTTCAGCTTGCCGGTGAAGAGGTCCCACTCCTGGCCCTCCATCGCCTTGGCGACAGCGGCGCCGTCCGTGGTCCCGGCCTTCTCCATCGACTGGGCGAGGACCATGACGACGTCATAGCCGGTGAGCACCCAGAGTTCCTTCGGGTCCGTCCCGAACTTCGCCTTGTAGGCCGCCGCGAACTCGGGGTACTTGGCGTTGGCCTCGGCCGAGAGGTAGCCGTGGGTGTCGAAGACGATGTCGTTGCCGTACTGCGCGCCCAGGGCCTCGAACAGGCCCGGATCGTCGTAGGAGTCGCCGCCGTAGACCGGCATGTTCAGGCCGCTCTCACGGAAGGTGCGGATGATGAGCGCGAGGTCGGGCATGTAGGACGACACGTAGATGAAGTCGGGCTTGGTCTTGAGCGCCTTGATGCGCGCGAGCTGCGCGGAGGCGTCGCCCTGGCCCTGCGTGTAGGTGTCCTCGAACAGCACCGTGCCGCCCAGCTCCTTGAAGCGGACGATGAAGTAGCGGCTCAGCGACTTGGTGTAGTCGATGAAGTCGTCGGTGACCACGTAGACGGTGCGGAAGCCCTTCTTGTAGGCGTACTCCGCGGTGGTGGCGCCCATCGTGGTGTTCCACATCGAGAGCGTGAACTGCTTGTCGCCCAACGCGGCCGAGCCGTAGAGCGGGGAGGAGGCGGCGGGGGAGATGCCGACGATGCCGGCCGACTGCGCTTCGCGGCTTGCGGGCCCGCCGAAGTCGAAGTCGCTCGGCGCGATGATCGCCTTGGCGCCGTCAGCGACGAGCTGCTTGGCTGCGTTGCCGACGGTCACGGGGTCGCTCTTGCCGTCGATGGCGACGATCTTGACCTGCTTGCCCAGGATGCCGCCCTTCTTGTTCAGGACGTCGGCCGCCAGCTGCGCGCCCTTGAGCGCGGGCTGGTCGAGAGGCGCCTGGATGCCCGTCTGGCACAGCGCCGAGCCGATGACGATCTCGCCGCCGGAGGTCGACTCCTTGGAGCCGCCTGTCGAGGTGCCCGTGCAGCCAGCGAGGACCGCGGCCATGAGGGCGAACACGCACACGATCGCGATGTAGCGCTTCACTCTTCCTGCCTCCTTCGAACCAACGTTGCCTGACGAATGCGGATCACGTTCTGTGGTCGAGTCTTGCCCTGACGAGGGAGTGCGACTCAGGCACGTAAAGCATGTAACTCGGAGTAACACCACGCAGGCCGGTGCGTCAATGGCGAAGGCGGTGAGAGTGCCGGTCCCGGCACGTCGGCGGCGATCGTTCGCGCGTCGGACGCGGGCCGGACTCGGGTCGGAAACGCGGAGTGACACGGGCGAGCGGACGCCGGTCGGTCGCGTCCCCGGCCGAGGCGTATCCTGTCTCTCGGAAGGGCGCTTCGGCGCCGCCGCGCTGACAGGGGAGCCGTGCTGATGAAGGCCGTCGTCGTCTACGAGTCGATGTGGGGAAACACCGCCGCGATCGCGCGCGGCATCGCCGAGGGGCTCGGCGGCGGCACGCCCGCACTGTCCACGGCCCAGGCGACGCGCGAAGCCCTCGCGGGCGTCGACCTGATCGTCGCGGGTGCTCCCACCATCGCGTTCGACATGACGTCCGAGAAGACCCGGCCCCGGCCGGAGTCGATGATGCCGGGCGACCCCAAGCCGGACGTGTCGCATCCGATGATGCGCACCTGGCTGGCCGGGCTGCCCGCCGGCGCCGGCCGCTTCGCCGCCTTCGACACACGCGTGACGCTGCCGGTGCCCGGCACCGCGCGCAAGCCGATCGCGAAGGAACTTGCGGCGCTGGGCTACACGCAGGTCGCCGAGCCGGAGCCCTTCTACGTGGCCGGCAAGTTCGGTCCGCTGCGCGACGGCGAGGTAGAGCGCGCCCGAGCGTGGGGTGCCGAGCTCGCGAAGTCGGTCGGCTAGGGGCGCGCGACCCCAGGGGTGTCCGCCCGGCCGGACGGAGTCGCTGCACGGTCGGGTCTGTGCCGTTCGTCAGCAACTCGGTGCTCGTGCGGCGAATGAAGCCCACTATCGGGCTACGCGGTCGATCGGTCAGGGAATCCAGGACCGTGCGTTCGAGGCGTGCCTTGGAGCACGCGTCTGCCCGGGTCCGACCGTTCGTCAGTGCGGTTCGATGCCGTTCGCCGCGACTGGCGCGCCGTTTGGCAGGCAGACTCTGACAGGGTGTTTATACAGCCTCACCGGAGCGCATGAGTCTAATCGGGCTATTAGACGGGGCTAACTCCTCGTTGTCAGCATCGGCACTATCAGGGAGGCAGGAATGACACGCAGTCTGTTCAAGGCATCCGTCAGGGTTGCCCTGATCGCGGCGCTGATCGTATTCGGCGCAGTACAGGGCGTTTCGGCGGCCACGGTGGCCGGCAGCGGCTCGACGCCGGTCATGACACCCCAGATCCAGTCGAGGATCGACGCGCTGGCGAGAAAGGCCGGACTGGGCGAACAGCGGGAAGCTGCCGCAGCGCGGCAGAAGTTGATGCTCAACGTGTCGAGCCTCGCCCTCCTGCCGAACACCGCCAGCCCGCTCGGGACAGCCGGCCAGCTGAAGGCCGCGGCGCTTCCCGTGCCCGGTCCGGGCGGTCAGCCCGACTACTTCGGCTTCACGCCGAACTGGGCGTTCAGCCCGCTGATCCGCAAGTTCGTGGACACGCTGCCGGGGCTCGGCGCGGGTGCCGCGAACAACCTCGGCAACTTCATACCGGTGGCCAAGCCCGACACCATCACGTATCCGGGCTCCGACTACTACGAGATAGAGCTGCAGCAGTACGTCCAGAAGCTGCACTCCGACCTCCCGGCGACGACGCTGCGCGGCTACGTGCAGGTCAACCACGGGACGGACTCGACGGGCCACAACACGCTGGCTCCGGAACCCATCCACTACCTCGGCCCATTCATCCAGGCGACCAAGGACCGTCCGGTCCGCATCAAGTTCACCAACAAGCTCCCGATCGGCGCGGGCGGGGACCTCTTCCTGCCGGTCGACACCACGGTCATGGGCGCCGGCACCGGCCCTGACGGCACGACGCTCTACAAGCAGAACCGCGGCACGATCCATCTGCACGGCGGCAAGACCGTCTGGATCTCGGACGGCACCCCGCACCAGTGGACGACGCCCGCCGGAGAGAACACGCCCTACCCCAAGGGCGTCAGCGTCAAGAACGTGCCGGACATGCCCGATCCCGGCGACGGCTCCATGACGTTCTTCTACAGCAACCAGCAGAGCGCACGGCTGCTGTGGTTCCACGACCACGCATACGGCCTGACGCGACTGAACGTCTACGCCGGTGAGGCCAGCGGCTATCTGCTGACCGACGACACCGAGAAGAGCCTTATCGCCAACGGCGTCATCCCCGCCGATCAGATCCCGCTGGTCATCCAGGACAAGACGTTCGTGGATGCCTCGACGATCGCGACCACCGACCCGACGTGGAACTCGGGCACCACCGCTCCGGTCCCGCACACGGGCGACCTGTGGTTCCCGCATGTATACATGCCGAACCAGAACCCGTACGACCTGACCGGTGCCAACACGATGGGCCGCTGGGACTACGGTCCCTGGTTCTTCCCGCCCACGGCCATCCCGTACCCGCCGATCCCGAACCCCTATTACGACCCCATCAACGCCCCGTGGGAGCCGCCGGACATGCCCGCCGTGCCGGCAGTCTCCTCGGTCATGGAGGCCTTCGCCGACACGCCGCTCATCAACGGCGCCGCCTACCCGACGGTCACCCTCCAGCCGAAGTCGTACCGGCTCCGCATCCTGAACGCGGCCAACGACCGCACGTGGAACCTCCAACTCTACAAGGCCGACCCCGCCACCATGAGCATCGACGGCCGGACGATGACCGAAGTGAAGATGGTTCCCGCGGCGCCCACTGCCGGCTATCCCGCGAAGTGGCCGATCGACGGCCGTGACGGCGGCGTGCCGGATCCCGCGACGGTCGGCCCCGACTTCATCCAGATCGGTAACGAGGGCGGCTTCCTGCCCGCGCCGACCGTGGTCAAGAACCAGCCGGTCGACTGGAACCTGAACATGAAGACCTTCACCTTCGGCAACGTGTCGAGCAAGGCGCTCGCCCTCGGACCGGCCGAGCGTGCGGATGTCATCGTCGACCTCTCCGCATACGCGGGTCAGACGCTGATCCTGTACAACGACGCCCCCGCCGCGTGGCCGGCGCGTGACGCACGCAACGACTACTACACGAACGCTCCGGACCAGACCGATACCGGCGGGACCAAGGGTGCCGCGGTCGGCTTCGGCCCGAACACACGCACACTGATGCAGATCAAGGTGGCCGGGACCCGCGCGCCGGCATTCGACATGGCCAAGTTGCAGGCCGCGTTCGCCTCGACCGCGACCAAGCCGGGTGTCTTCGCCGCGTCACAGGACCCGATCGTCGTGGCGCAGGCGCCGTACAACTCGGTCTATGCCACCACGTTCCCGACGACCTGGCCGCTGTGGGGCTACGGTCGCATCCAGGACGACACGATGACTGTCAGGACCGTGGCCGGCGCCACGCTCGACTTCGACCTCCAGCAGAAGGGCGTCCACGACGAGATGGGCGGGGCGTACGACGAGTACGGCCGCATGTCCGGCTCGCTGGGCCTCGAGATCCCGCAGGCGAACGCCGTCACGCAGACGTTCCTCGGCAAGAGCTACATTGACCCCTCCACTGAGAACATCGTCGATTCCATCACGGCGGTGTCACCGGTCGCAGGCGACGGCACGCAGATCTGGAAGATCACCCAGAACGGCGTGGACACGCACCCGATCCACTTCCACCTCTTCGACGTCCAGCTGCTCAACCGCGTCGGCTGGGACGGTGCGATCAGCGTTCCGGACCCGAACGAGCTCGGCTGGAAGGAGACCGTGCGCGTCAACCCGCTCGAGGTCACCTACGTGGCCCTGCGCCCGACCGCTCCGCAGCTGCCGTTCGGCGTGCCGGAGAGCGTCCGGCCGCTCGATCCGACCCAACCCGTCGGCGGGGCCATGGGGTTCACGAACCGTGACAACCTCGGCAATCCGCTTCCCGCCCCCGGTCAGCTAAACGAGATCGTCAACTTCGGCTGGGAGTACGTGTGGCACTGCCACATCCTCAGCCACGAGGAGATGGCGATGATGCGGCCGATCTCGTTCTCCGTGGCCGTCTCCCTGCCTGGGACGCCGACACTCACCGCCGCCGGGCTGCCGGGCGTTCCGGTCGATCTCACGTGGACCGACCCGACCCCGGTGAACAGTCCGACGACCCTGGGCAACCCGACGAACGAGATCGGGTTCCGCGTAGAGCGGACGACCGTCGACGTGCTCGGCAACGACCTCGCGCCGTATGCGGCGATCGGTACCGCGCTGGCCAACGTGACCACGTTCCGCGACAGCACGACCGTCGCAGGCACCGCGTATCACTACAGGGTCTTCGCGTACAACGCCGCGGGTGAGACCGTCTCCAACGTCGTGACGGTGGCGCCTCCGGGCTTCTTCACCACCTACACGATCTCGCCGCTCGCTGTCGGGAACGGGACGATCAATCCGTCGACCCCGCAGACGGTGCCGCGCGGCCTCGACAGCCCCACGTTCACCTACTCGGCCAACCCCAACTACCACCTTGCCGATGTGCTGGTCGACGGCGTGTCCGTCGGGCTCCCGGCGGACTACACGTTCACCAACGTGCAGGCAGACCATTCGATCTGGGCGGTCTTCGCGATCGACCAGTTCGCGATCACCTCGAGCGCGGGCCCGAACGGGTCCATCTCTCCGCTCGGCTCGACACTCGTCAACTACGGTGGCAGCCAGGCGTACGCCATCACTCCGGCCACCGGCTACCACGTCGCCGACGTGCTCGTTGACGGCGGGTCGGTCGGTGCTGTGACCGCGTACACGTTCACGAACGTGACTGCCGCGCACACGATCGCGGCGGCCTTCGCTCCGAACACGTACACGATCACGCCGTCAGCCGGCGCCAACGGCGCCATCAACCCGGGCACCCCGCAGGGCGTGGCCCTGGGCGGCAGCGCGACGTTCTCCATCGTGCCGAACGCCGGCTACCGGGTGCTCGACGTCCTGGTCGACGGCGGTTCGGTCGGTGCGGTCAGCTCCTACACGTTCACGAACGTCAGCGCGAACCACACGATCTCGGCGACCTTCGCCACGCTCATACCGACTTCACTGACGATCAACTCGAGCGCGTACAGCGTCCGGGTCGGCGTGCCGTTCGTCTTGACCGGTGCGCTTCGTCCTGCGCAGCCGCAGGGCACGCTCGTTGTCGTGGAGGTGCTGAAGCCGGGCACCAGCAGGTGGTCGTATTCGTCCGCGCGCGGCGTGGACGCGGCCAGCAACTGGTGGTACCGCTACACGCCGATCGTTCGCGGCACGTACCGGTTCCGCGCGCGCTTCAACGGCAACGCGGTCTACGCGCCGTCGCTGTCGAGGACGATCTCGGTGCTCATCTGGTAGCGAAGCCGCCCGACAGGGCATGACATCAGGGCCGGCCCCGGATCCTCATCGGACCGGGGCCGGCCCTTGTTGCGGACGCGGTGCGCGCCGGTGCATCTGCCTGTTGCCATCCCGCGCCGGCACGGTAGAGTTGCATAGGAAACAACCAGTTCTGTATCGGGCTGAAGGGATACACGAATGATCAAGGTCGCTGTATGGGGTACCGGGATGATGGGTCAGGGCCTTCTGGGCTACATCCTCGACAGGCCCAAGGACATCGATCTCGTCGGCGTCATCGACCGGCACCCGGAGAAGCACGGCCGCACCGTCGGCGAGGTCGTCGGGCGCGAGTGCGACATCCCCGTCACCGCCGACTTCGCGTCGGTGCTGGCGCTGGAGCCCGACGTGGTCTGCGTGCTCACGGCGAGCAACCTCCACGAGATAACCGACCAGGTAGAGGCCGTCATACGGGCGAACGCGGACGTCATCTGCATCGCCGAGACGCTGAGCTACCCGTGGGCGACCGACCCCGAATGGGCCGACCGGATCGACGCGCTTGCCCGCGAGCACGGGGTGAGCGTGCTCGGCACCGGCGTCAACCCGGGCTTCGTGCTCGACGCCCTGCCGATCCTGCTCTCGTCGGCGTGCCTGCGCGTCGACCGCATCGAGGCCGCCCGCATCAACGACCTCTCGCCGTTCGGCCCGACCGTCATGTCGAGCCAGGGTGTCGGCACGACCGTGGAGCAGTTCGAGGCGGGCATCGCAGACGGCTCCATCGTGGGCCACATCGGCTTCCAGGAGTCCGTCGGCCTCATCGCCTACGCCCTGGGCTGGGAGATCGACGAGGTCGTCGAGACCCGCGAGCCGATCGTCTCGACCGTGGAGCGCTCGACACCTCACGTGCACGTCTCGCCGGGCGAGGTCGCGGGCTGCCGCCACACGGCGCGCGCGTACAGCCAAGGCGAGCTCAAGATCGAGCTGGTGCACCCGCAGCAGATCCACCCGGAGATGGAATGCGTCGAGACCGGCGACTACATCACCATCGTCGGCGAGCCGAACATCAGCTTCCATGACGGCCCCGAGATCCCCGGCGGCAAGGGCCCCCACGCCGGCCCGGGCAACTACGTCCCGCTCCTCGG
>CAZHMA010000019.1:0-18924 GCA_964533555.1 uncultured Eubacteriales bacterium | reverse complement strand
GTGCTCGACCCGCGCATGACGCTCGGCCTGCCCCAGCGGCTCACCGGCTCGACCGGGATGGACGCCCTCACCCACGCGGTCGAGGCGTTCTCGTGCAAGCAGGCCAATCCGCTGTCCGACGCGTACGCGCGCACCGCGATCGACCTCGTGCGCGAGTACCTGCCCGTCGCGGTCAACGAGGGCCGCGATGTCACCGCCCGGCTGGCCATGGCCAACGCGGCGCTGCTGGCCGGCGTTTCGTTCAGCAACGCGATGGTCGGTGTCGTGCATGCCATGGGTCACGCGTGCGGCGGCGTCGCGGGCGTGCCGCACGGCGACGCGATGGCGGTCCTGCTGCCGCACGGGATGCTGTACAACCTGGACTGCGCGGGCCCCCGCTACGGCGAGCTGCTTCTGCACCTGGCAGGCCCGGACGTCTACGCCCGCACGCCGAAGGCCGAGCGTCCTCAGGCGGCCGTCGACGCCGTGCGTGCGCTTCTGGACTGGCTGCACGAGCGCACCGGTCAGCCCGTCACGCTCTCGGAGTGCGGCGTGACCGAGAAGCAGCTGGCCAAGATCGCGAAGGTGGCCGCGGACGACGGTGCGATCGCGATGAACGCGAAGGACGCGAGCGTCGATGAGATCCTTGAGATCCTGAAGGCGGCGCTGTGACGGGAGGTCGGCCGTGAGCACCTCACTCGGCGGCTACGCGGGGCGCGTGCTGAAGATCGACCTCACCGCGCGTGAGGTCACCGAGTATCCGTGGACCGACGACGACCGCCGCGCGACGCTCGGCGGCAAGGCCATGGCCGCCCGCATCCTGTGGGACCTGCTTCCCGCGGGAACCGATCCGCTCGGGCCCGGCAACGTCGCGGTCGTCTCCACGGGGCCGCTCACCGGCACCGGCGCACCCAGCACCTCGCGATTCAACGTGAGCGCGCTCTCGCCGCTCACCGGCACGCTCGGCACGTCCAACTGCGGCGGGCCCTTCGGCATCTACCTGAAGAAGGCGGGGGTGGATGCGCTCGTGCTGATGGGTGCCGCGTCCGAGCCGGTCTGGCTCGAGATCGACGACGGCGGCGCGGTGACGTTCCACGACGCAGCTGGCGTGTGGGGCACGACCACCACCGCCGCACAGGAGGCGCTGAACGCCGCGATCTCGGAACGCTCCGCGGCCATCGTGATCGGCCCGGCCGGCGAGAACCGGGTGCGCTTCGCCTGCCTCATGTCGGGCGAGCGCGCGGCCGGGCGCACGGGCATGGGCGCCGTCTTCGGGGCGAAGAACGTGAAGGGTATCGCGGCCCACGGCACGGCGCACGTCATGGTCGCGCGCCCTGACGAGTTCAAAGCGCACGTGAAGCAGTGGACTGCGTCGATCAAGAGCCACCCCGTGACCGGCGTGCAGCTGCCCGCGCTCGGGACCGGCGGGTTCCTGCCCCGGATGCAGGAGATGGGGATCGTGGTCACGCGCAATGCCCGGGAGGCGCGCTTCGAAGGCGCCGACGCCATATCCGGCCAGGCGCTGGCCGCCGGACGGCTGGTGGGCAACGACGGCTGTCTCAGCTGCCCGATCCGCTGCGGGCGTGTCGTCGAGATCGAGGGCCGTCGCGCGAAGGGCCCCGAGCTGGAGACGCTCGTGCTCCTGGGGGCGAACCTCGGTATCGCGGACATGGACGCGATCATCGACTGGAACGTGCAGCTCGACGAGCTCGGGATGGACACCATGACGGCGGGCTCGACGATCGCGACGGCGATGGAGCTGGCGGAGATGGGTCTCGGCGAGTATCCCGTCGCGTTCGGCAGCACGGACGGCGTCTCGGCGCTCATCGACGACATCGCGCACCGCCACGGCATCGGCGACCAGCTGGCCGAAGGCTCTCGCGTGCTCGCGCGGGCGCACGGGGCCCCGGACGCGTCCATGAGCGTCAAGGGCCTCGAGATCGCCGCCTACGAGCCGCGGCGCGTCGTCGGTCACGGCCTCGGCTACGCCACCTCCAACCGCGGCGGATGCCATCTGAACGGCGGCTACATGGTCGCGCTCGAGGGGCTGGCCCTGCGCATGGACGGTCGGAGCCTGGCCTCGAAGCCCGCGCTGACCGCGATGCTGCAGGACCTGATGGAAGCGGTCTCGTCGGCCGGAAGCTGCCTGTTCACCACGCTCGGCGTGTTCCCGGGCGCGCTGATCCGCGGCGCCGACGGACCGGTCGGCACGGTGACGGCGGGCGTGCTCGCCATCTCCGGGCCGGTGCTGAAGGGCCTGCGTGCGATCTCGCCGTCACTCGGCATCCCGATGCCGCTCGTGCCGCACATCCGTGCGGTAGAGCTGGTCACCGGCGAGCGCCTCGGCTTCGGCCGGTTCTGGGCGGCCGGGGAGCGCTGCTACGTGACGGAGCGGATGCTGGGCGGGCGCTTCGGGATCACGGCCGCCGACGACACCCTGCCGCGCCGGATGCTCGAGGAGCCGATCGACCCGGCGGTGCCGGGCAGCGTCGTGCCGCTGGAGACCCTCAAGCGCCGCTACTACGCGCATCGGGGGTGGACCGCGGACGGCACGCCTGGCGCGGGGACCCTTCGCCGGCTGGGGCTGACCGGCTCGAGGTAGCTGTCTCGGACCGCGAACAGGCGGGAACACACTCCGGACGTGGGGTGAGCCCCCGTTCCACCTACGAGGTCGCGCACCATGGCCAGTGTTGACGACGGCGCAAGCGCAAGTCGACAGATGATCCACACGGAGACGCGGGCGCGCGGAACGTCCTTTCGTACACACCAGAAGGAGTGAAGAAGCATGGGTCTCTTGACGTGGCTCGTCGTCGGTCTGATCGCCGGCGTCATCGCGAAGATGGTCATGAAGGACAGCCTCGGCTGGGTCATGACGATCATCCTGGGGATCGTCGGAGCATTCGTCGGCGGCTGGGTCTCCGGGTTCTTCGGCGGACCGGGCGTCAGCGGGTTCAACCTCGTCTCGATCGCGGTGGCGTCGGTCGGCGCCATCATCGTGCTGTTCGTGTACGGGCTGATCTCCAGGCGGCGCTGATCCCCGCTCCCGGACCGTGACCGCACAACGAAGAAGCCCCGCCATCGTCGGCGGGGCTTCTCTTCGCGCCGTGGCGGGATGCTGCGGTCAGTCCCTCGCGGGCACGGCCAGAAGCACCACGTAGCGCACCAGCACGTAGAGCACCATGGCCAGGGCCAGCACCTCGAACGCCTGGACGGCCAGCGGCGGGATCGCCACGCCGGCGCCGGACTTGGCGAAGTAGCCCGCTGCCAGTTTGAACGCGAGCGCCGTGATCACGAACGGGAACGTCAGAGCGGCGAAGCCCGGGTGGAACTTCAGCCTCAGTACCTTCGGGAGCTGCGCGAGCACGTAGACAAGGCTGAGGGCGGCGGCGGCGAGCAGCAGATACACGACGGCGGGCTGCTTCGTCGCCGCGACAGCGAGGTAGCCCGCGAGGCAGAGGCTCGGCGGTGCCACAAGGATGGCGATGCTCGGCATCGCGGGGCCGGGAAGATCACCGACCTTGGCCAGGCGATATGCGACAAGTGCGAAGGCGACGGCGTAGCCGGCCATCCCCGCATACAGAAGTACTCGGCCGAGCCGCTCCATGGCGAACGCGGGGCTCGTCACGCTGGCCACGACGAAGCCGACGAAGACGAGGAACCACGTCGGCAGCACGCGTTCGATGCTGAACGAGAACAGGTGTCGGGTGGCGAACAGCGCGATCAGCCCGAACTGGAGCACCAGCGCCGCCAGCCAAAGGCCGAAGGCGACCGTGCCGGCGAACGGCTTGAGGTAGGTCGCGAGGACCATCAGGGCCATCGGGAAGGCCGGCGTGACCGCCAGGACGGCGGGGTTGGCGAGCTCCGCGCGCACTCCGCTGAAGTCCAGGGTGATCCGCACCAGGAGCAGGAGCACGAGCGCGGCGGACGCCACGCCGCACGCCAGCCGGAGCTGAGGCGAGTACGACGCGAGCAGGTTGCCGAGCGTCGCCAGCGCGAGCGCCAGCGCGGACATCGGCAGGGGGATGCGTCTGATGAAGGACACGTCAGGCCTCCCCGTCCGCGGCGGTCTCGCGCAGGACGATCTCCGCGGTCTTGGCGGCCATCTCGCCGGTGAACGAGATGCACTGCGCCCTGTGCTCGCCGCCGGCCATGTCCATCCCCTTGGTCTGGACGCTGCAGCACAGCACCCTGTGGCTGTCCCGGAACGCCTGCTGCAGCTCGTTGGCCGCGGCAAGGGCCTTCACCGACTTCGGGTCGGCCGCGGAACTCGGGCCGGTCCTCCCGAACACGTAGCCGAGGCTGATGACGCCGCCGGAGACCGCGCCGCACATGCACTTGGAGCGGCCGACGCCGACAGGGAAGCCCGATGCGGCGGCGATCAGCGCGTCGGGCATCTCGGGTGCGAGGTTGTCGCGCACCGAGGCGACGATGGGCTCGGAGCAGTAGAAGCCCCCGGACCGGAAGTACTCCTCCGCGTCGTGCCTGACTCTGTCGACGAGCGCGTTCTGGTCCACCAGCGCCTCCCTGCGCCTGCGGGCTGCCCGACCCTCGGGCGGGGACCCGTGTTGCTATCAGAAGACATTATGGTGCAATAAGAAGGAACTATGCAACCGCGGCGCCCGTGTCTCGGCGCCGGTGGCCGCACGACGAAGAAGCCCCGCCGTGTTCGGCGAGGCTTCTTTGGCGATTCCGTGGTGCGCCAGGCAGGATTCGAACCTGCGACCCTCTGATTCGTAGTCAGATACTCTATCCACTGAGCTACTGGCGCGAGACAGCCCCGGAGGGCTTGAGTATCCTGCCACCCGCGCAGGAACGATGTCAAATGGCGGAGAGTGAGGGATTCGAACCCTCGAAAGGGCTTCAAGCCCTTTACTCGCTTAGCAGGCGAGCGCCTTCAACCGACTCGGCCAACTCTCCACGGCGCTCCGAAAAAGGCGCGGGCCGGATTCTAGCACGCCGTCGCGCCGGACGGGAGTGCGCCGTCGCACTGCAGGGGGTCGGGGAGGGGCGTCAGCCCCGGTCCGGGAGCGTGATCTCCAGCAGGCAGCGCTCAGAGCCCGGCCGGCCGAGGCGATCCAGGAAGGTCAGCTCCAGGCCGGCACTCTCGAACGTGCCCTCGTCGACCGCGGCGGCTATCTGGCAGAGGCGGTCGATCTCCTCGGGCAGCAGCCCGGCGTTCTTCCACGCGTCCACGAGCGGGCAGGCGGACATGCTGAGCACGGTCCGCTCGTCGTCGACCTCCTCGACCCCGGGCTCGAAAAGCGCGCCCTCGCACGGCGAGCCGTCGCAGAAGATGCGGCCGACCTCCTCGAGGTCGCCGGCGGCCGCGGCGGGACGGTACTTTCGCCCGATCTCCATGCCGCGGCGGTGGATGGCGCGGCCCATGAGCTCCCCGGCGCGCTCGTCGCCGAGCTCGTCGACGAGTTCCTCGTAGATGTACGCGTACATGAGCGCGCGGTTCTCGAAGGACGCGCGGGTCTCGGCGCGGGATTGGTCCAGTTCGTCCATGTCGTTGGTGGTGACCACGTTCGGGCTCCAGTCTCTTCGGGGCGTCACTGGCGGAGGGGGAGGGATTCGAACCCTCGATGCCTTGCGGCATGCCGGTTTTCAAGACCGGAGCGATCAACCACTCCGCCACCCCTCCGAGTGGACGGCCAAGCACGAAGTATAGCGCGGGTGACGAGCGGGCCGTCGCGCGAGGCTACCAGCCGCCGCTGGCGCCGCCTCCGCCGGAGTCGCCGCCGCCGAAACCGCCCCCGCCGCCCCCGCCGAAACCGCCGCCGGAGCCGGACGACCAGCCTCCGCCGGAGCCGGACGACCAGCCTCCGCCCGAGGACCAGCCGCCGCCGGAGCCGCCCCGGAATCGCTTCAGGATCCCGATCACGAAAGCGACCACCAGTATGAACATGAGCAGGACCACGAACAGCGACCCGTCGTCCGGCGTGTCGGCGGGTGTGGCGTCGGCCGCGTTCGCGCCCGCGATGGTGACGCCGTACTCAGCGGCGACGGCCGCCACGATGGCCGAATGCCCCGCCTCGATGCCCTTCGGCAGGTCTCCGGCCTTGAACGCCGGCAGGATGAGATCGTCGATGATCGCGCCGGCCTTGGCGTCCGGAAGCGCCCCCTCGAGACCGTAGCCGACCTCGATGCGGACCTTGCGTTCGTTCGGGGCGACGACGAGCAGGACCCCGTTGTCCTTGTCCTTGCTCCCGACGCCCAGGTCCTCGAAGCGCTGTTCGGCGTACTCCTCGATCGTCTTGTCGCCGAGCGTGGGTACCGTGACCACCGCCACCTGGGCGCCCGGCGTCGCGTCCGCCAGTCGCTGGCTGAGCGTCTCGATGCGTGCGGCGACGTCGTCAGGGATGACGGAGGCCTCATCGAGCACCCACGTGGCCGCCACGGCGGTCGTCGGGACGAGGACGAGGACGAGTACCGCGGCGATCAGCCCGCGGGCCAGCGTGCGTCGCACGAGCGCGCCCATCTACGGAGTCGTCGTGAAGTCGACGTCCGGCGTCTCCTTGTCGGAGCCGGAGACCTGGAAGAACTCGGCCGGCTGGAAGCCGAGCATCGGCGCGATGACAACGTTCGGGAACGTGCGGACCTTCACGTTGTAGAGCTGGACGGACTCGTTGTAGTCCTTGCGGGCGACGGCGATGCGGTTCTCGGTGCCGGACAGCTCGTACATGAGGTCGCGGAAGTTCTGATCGCTCTTGAGGTTCGGGTAGTTCTCGACGACGACCAGCAGCCGGCCGAGTGCGCCGGTCAGCGCGGCATCGGCCTCGGCCGCCTTGGCGGGCGTGCCGGCTCCGGCCAGCTTGGCCCGAGCGTCCGCGATCTCGGTCATGATCGACTTCTCCTGCGCCGCGAATCCCTTGACCGTCTCCACGAGGTTCGGGATGAGGTCGGCGCGACGCTTCAGCTGGTTGTCGATCTGCGCCCACTTGGCCTTGACGTCCTGGTCCATCCCGACGAGCCCGTTGTACGTTCCGATCAGGCTCACGGCGACAAGTGCAACGACCAGCAGCACCACGCCGCCGACGACCGCCAGCTTCTTCACGAGACGTCCCCCTTCGCCGGGTCCGCGACCGACGGCCGCGGCATACTCTCCCCGCGACGCAGGCGCCGCCGGGCATGGCAGGAGTATAGAGCGTCGACCCGAGCGCCCGCGAGCGCGTACGCACGCGCGGCAGCGCGGGCCCTATACTTCTCAGCATGGCTGACGAAGTCTTCATGCGAATGGCGCTGGACGAGGCGCGACTCGCCGCCGAGGCCGGCGAAGTGCCGATAGGCGCGGTCGTCGTCTGTGACGGCGCGGTCGTCGCGCGCGCACACAACCGGCGCGAGAACGACCGCGACCCCACGGCCCATGCGGAGCTGCTGGCGATCCGCGGAGCGGCCGGGAGCCTGGGGCGCTGGCGGCTGTCCGGCTGCACCGTCTACGTCACGCTGGAGCCGTGTCCGATGTGCGCCGGTGCGATGCACCAGGCGAGGGTCGACCGGCTGGTCTTCGCGGCGCCCGATCCCAAGGCGGGAGCCGTCGGCAGCCTGTACGACCTCTCGGACGACGAGCGCCTGAACCACCGCTTCGATGTCACCTCGGGTGTCCTGGCCGACGAGTCCTCGACTCTGCTGAGGGAGTTCTTCTCCCGCCTGCGCCGCGATGGTGGCGGCTTCGGCCGGACCGGGGAGTGACCCGCGGCGCCTCGCGCGCGCCGGTGCGCCCGGCGGATGTCCGGACCCGGCCGTGACCGTGGTCACGTTGCCGCAGCGCGATAAGCCCGATACCCTCTACCATGCACCTTTGAGCGGCACGTCGCGTGCTGCGCCAAGGATGACCGCCCGCACAGGAGGATCTCTCGCATGATGCGTCACGCACGTATGCCACTTCTGGTGATCGCGGGCTGGTCGATCCCGTCGCCCGCCCATGCCGCGGGCTCAGCATCCGCCGAGCCGGTCGCCTGGGGCATCGGCGTGCTGACGCTGGCCGCGGCTGTCGTGCTGCTCGTCATCGCGCTCGGGCTCGCTCGTGTCGCGGACGGCTCGGCCATGGCCGAGAACATCTCGTACGTCGTCGTCGCATGCATCTGCCTGGCCGGTTCGGTCCTGGCCGCATGGGCCGCGCGCTTCGTCACCGAGGCGGCCGTGGCCGACCAGATAGCGATCGGCGGCCAAGGTCTCGTCATCGTCGCGATCGTCTGCTTCTGCGTGTACTTCTTCCGCGTGCGCCTGGCGCTCCGGCGCTTCCTCAGCGCGCTTTCGGGAGAGGACGTGCTCGCCCGCGCACACATGGCGGACGGCGCCGACGTGACGTCCGCCGGGCCGGAAGGCGGGGCCGGTGACAGCATCGATGGCTAACGCTCTGGCCGAGCGCATCGAGGAGACGCTGCGCCCCATCGTGGGCACGGTGCTGGCATCCGTGTCCGTGGACCTGGAGTCGCGCCGGATCGGCAAGACGCCGGACACGATCACGCGCATGGACCTGGACGACATCGCGACGAATCTCACCAACCAGCTGCGCCTGGTGGTCGGCAACGACCTGGCCGCGGCCGCGGCCCAGAAGGTGCGCGAACTCGGCTGATCGTGCGGGCCGGGACCGGTGCGCGTTGCCCCTGAGGACCTCCCTCGCTATACTCGCGCTTGCGCTCGAGCGGCCCTTCCAGCCGCTTCGCACGGCGGCGCCGAGGAGAGTTGACCGAGTGGCTGAAGGTGCACGACTGGAAATCGTGTGTGCGGCTTTAAACCGTACCCAGGGTTCGAATCCCTGACTCTCCGCCAGCCCATCACGCATGCGAAGGCCCACCCGGGAGTCCGGGCGGGCCTTCGCTTCGCTTTCGCCCGGTCGCGGACGGGGGCCGGGCGCTAGATCCCGGGCAGGACCAGCGTGAAGGTCGATCCACCGCCGAGGCTCGTCTGCAGCTCGATCGAACCGCCGAGCAGCTCGGCGAGGCTGCGGGAGATGGCCAGGCCCAGACCCGTTCCTTCGGCCATCTCGTCTCCCTGGATGAACTCGAGGAAGACCTTGTCGCGAAGCTCGTCGGGGATGCCGGGGCCCGTGTCGATGACATCGATGGTGACGGTGCGGCCGGAGCTGCTGCGGACGCGCACGGTGACCGAGCCGGCTTCGGTGAACTTCACCGCGTTCGCGATGAGGTTGATGAGTATCTGGCCGACCTTGCGCGGGTCGGAATCGACGAGCACCGGTGTGTCCGGGAGGTCGACCTTCAGCGCGAGGTTCTTCGCGCCTGCCTCAGGCAGAACGGAGTCGGTGATGTCGCGAGCGAGCGATCCCGCGTCGAACCGCTCGGTCACGAACTGGTCCGCGTGGGCCTCGATGCGTGACAGGTCGAGGATGTCGTTGATGATCGCCAGCAGCCTCCGCCCCGAACGGTTGATCATCTCCAGCTGTCTGGTCTGCTCGTCGTTCACGTCGCCCGAGAACCCGCGCTGGAGCAGGTCAGAGAAGCCGATCACCGAGTTGAGCGGAGTGCGCAGCTCATGGCTCATCGCACGAAGGAACTGCGACTTCGCCTCACCCGCCTCCAGGAGCCGCAGGTTCGTGGCCTCCAGCTCTTCGGCTGCGGCGGCGAGCTGCTGGTTCGCAGCCTGCAGTTCCTGGGTGCGTTCCGTGACCATCTGCTCGAGTGACTGGTTGAGTTCCCGGAGCGCGGTCTCGTCACGCAGACGCTGTTCCTGATCGAGCATCAGCCGGCAGACGAGCAGCATGCCGATCGGGTAGAAGCCCAGAACGGGAACCCAGATCTCCGCGACGATACCCGGTCCTGCCGCGCCCAGAAGGAAGTACTGCAAGACCAGCATGATCGCGTGTACCGCCAAGGCGACCGAGTACAACCGCGACAATCGGTTCGCCTTCTCCGTCCGCTGTCGCATGTAGTGATAGGCGACGCCCAGGGCGGCCGACTCGACGATGACCGCCACGCCCGCTACTGCGCCCGCTCCGCCCAGCCAGATGCGGTACGCAGCTGCGATGGCCGCGGCGACGGCGGCCACCAGCGGTCCGCCGAAGATCCCCGCGACGGCGATGATGATCGAGCGCCCGTCGTATTGGATGCCCGCCGCCGCCCGGAAGGGCGTCATCATGCCGATCACGGTGATCGCGCCGAAGAGCAGGCCGGAGGCCACCTGCCGGGTGAAGGTCCACTCGCTCCAGCGTCGGACCGCCCACTGATGGAGGACGCTCAGCGCGACCAGGAGCGCGATGTTGAGGACCAACGTCAGGGCCACGGCAGGCCCCTTCCAGCCGTGAGCGCACGCCAGGCGACCGGCGTCTACCCGCCGAGCGTACTCCGCATGTTTCGCGGGTGCCAGCGCCGGTCCCGGGCGATGAGGGGGCGCGCCTCGCATGGTGCGTTCGGCCGCTGCCGTGCGCTAGACTCGTGGCATCGTGCCGGCTGTCCGGCGGCGTGTGATCAGTACGATCCGCGCGAGCGATCCGACGGGGTGACTCGGGGGATGAGCGACCTCAGGGAACGGAACAGGCTCAGCACCGCGCTGAACGACATCGACGCGCGCGTCCACTCCAACCTGGGCGTGGACGAGATCATGCAGTCCGCGCTCGACGGATTCGTCGGCGCGCTCGGCGCCGAGGCCGGGGACATCAAGGTCCGCGACGGGGAGCACTGGGTGGTCAGCTACCAGTGCGGTCTCGACGAGGGCGTCGTGGGGCTTCGTCTCGCGGTCGAGGACGCGCCCGTCGCCGTCGAGGCCACCCGCAGCCGCGAGCCGGTGGCGATTCCGGACGTCGCGCAGCGTCCCGATCTCTGGCGGGGCTTTCCCCGTGAGCACGGTCTGCGCGCGACTCTGGGAATACCGCTGGTCTCGCGAGGCGAGATAGTCGGTTGCCTGCTCGCGTGGATGCGCAGCGGACCGCGAGTGTTCTCGCAGGGGGAGATCGACTTCGCGCGGCGCATGGCCGCATCGGTGGCGCTGGCGATCGAGAACGCGCGACTCTTCGCGAGTGCCGAGGCCGCCCGCGTGGACGCGCAGGATGCCGAGCGCAGGCTCGAGCTGGAGCTGCAGCGCACGCGGGTCCTTCTGAAGGCGTCGGACGAGCTCACGTCGGCGACCGACACCGATGAGCTGTCGCTTCGCCTCGCGAGCGTGGTTCTCGAGGCGACCGGGATCGACAGGGTGTTCGTGAACCTGATCGACCAGTCCTCCAGGGTCCTCATTCCGAAGGTCGCCACCGGCGGCCTGGTCGAGCCCCGGGGCTCCACGATCCCGTTCGAACGGTTGAGCAGCATCTCTCTCGACGCCATCGCCGGCAAGAAGACGACCCTGCTCGACTACGAGTCCCAGGACACGCCCGCTGCGGACCGGGCGATCGCACAGTCGAACCGTGCCCGGCTCGTCCTCTTCGTACCGCTCGTCCATCGAGGCGAGATCATCGGGCATGTCGCGCTGGACCAGCCCGGCGAGCGCTACGCGTTCACACCGGAACAGATCCGCATCGTGGACAGCATCGCCGCCCAGGCATCGGTCGCACTCCAGAACGCGCGCATGTACGAGCGCGAGCACCGGATCGCACAGACGCTTCAGCAGGCGATCCTGGCTCTTCCCGATGACATCGACGGCCTCGACGTCGCATGTCTCTACCACCCGGCTTCCTCCGCGGCCGACGTCGGCGGCGACTTCTACGACGTGCTCGACCTGGGCGACGGGCGGGTGGCCCTCCTGATCGGCGACGTTTCCGGGAAGGGGATCGAAGCCGCGCAGCTGACCACGCTCGTGCGCGACGGCTCGCGGGCGTACCTGCACGAGAAGTGCGATCCCGGCGATGTGATGACGCGCCTCAACTCCATGACCTGCCGATTCACGGCTCCGGAGAAGTTCGCGACCGCATTCTTGGGAGTGCTCGATCGCGCGACAGGCGCGCTGGTGTACTCCGGCGGCGGGCATCCGCCGCCCGCGGTCGTCGGCCCGAGGGGTGTGCGTCTGCTGGACCCGCCGGCGGGTCTCATCGGCGCGCTCGAGCAGACCCGGTTCCAGTCGCGCCGAGACACCCTGGCGCCAGACGAAGTGCTCGTGCTCGTGACCGACGGGGTGACGGAGGCGCGCCACGACACGCAGCTGTTCGGCGAGGAGGGGCTGAGCGCGCGACTCGAAGGACTCGCGGGGACGCCCGTCGCCGACCTGCCCGGCCGGCTGCTGGCCGAGGTCCTCGAATTCGCCGACGGCCGGTTGCGCGATGACGTGGCGATCATGTGCGTCGGGCTCAGGCCCGTGGGATCGGGCGACTGATCGTCGGACACGAGTCGGGCGCGAGGTTGGCCGTGCCCGCCGCGGTGTCGTACACTACCGTCTCGCGGCCGGGCGCCCAGTCCGCGTCCGCGCGAACCACCTTGCGGAGAGGTGGCAGAGTGGTTGAATGCGGCGGTCTCGAAAACCGTTTAGCGCGCGAGCGTTACGGGGGTTCGAATCCCCCCCTCTCCGCCAGAAGGACATGATGACGCCCGCTCCTCGGACCCGAGGGGCGGGCGTTCTCTTCGCCGCCGCCGGCTCTCGGCGTGCGCGCGTCGCCGCGCACGCCTGTTGTCCCGCGAGGCGGCATGCCGCACATTATTCCCAGTGGTGGCGTCGATCGGGGGACATCATGGTGGGCCGTCGGATCGTCGGGCTGGTGCTCCTGTCGCTGGTCTTGTCGTCGCTCTGCGGGTGCGGAGCGTCTCGCACCGGCGGGGGTGCCGCCGGCGGAGGCGGGGCGGGCTTCGTTGACGCGCCGGGCGCGTCCGAGGTGAAGACGGTCACGGCGAAGCGGGGGGTGGCCTTCGGCACCGTGAGCGCTGAGGGCACCGCGGCGGTGATCGTCCTGCCGAAGTCGTTCGCGGAGGGCACCGACGTCACGTTCACGCCGCTCAAGCCGGGTGAGGACGGCGTGCTCTTCCCGGGGTTCAGGATCAAAGCCGAGGGCGGCGCGCAGCCGCAAGGCGCGGTGCTGATCGCCTTCACGCTTGCCGCCCCGCTGCCAGAGGGCGCGGCGCTCATCGGCTATGACGACGCCGGCGGCCATCCCGAGCGCATCCCCATCACCACGTCCCCATCGGCCGGCGGAGGGACCTCCGTCCTGGCCGTCGTCGACCACTTCACCGTGTTCCGCCTCG
The DNA here is from genome assembly GCA_964533555.1 of uncultured Eubacteriales bacterium. Lineage (GTDB taxonomy): Bacteria > Actinomycetota > Coriobacteriia > Anaerosomatales > PALSA-660 > JANYAK01. The sequence goes on along the minus strand of CAZHMA010000019.1, from coordinate 5,827 downwards.
AGGCGGAGCGCGCATGGTCGAAGCGCTCGCCGACGCAGCGCAGCAAGGGAAAGAACGGCTTCAGCGCATGGCGGTTGATGTTCGACAGCACCGCTCCCGCTGCGAGTTCGGGCGGCTGGAACTCCAAGTGGACCTTCAAGCTCACGCTCGACGGCCAGAACGGCGGGGACATCACCGGGCCCTACGCCGGTGAGGGCACGCTGGGCTTGGACGGGACGTTCAACGACGGAGAACTCACGGGTGATGCGAGTGGGCTCTGGGGCTTCACGGCGAAGGTCGGCCCGCTTTCCGTGGCGCAGGTCCAGCCGAGCATCAGCGTGCAGGCGGCCCGGCCGGGAGAACCTGATCCATCCGTCGCGCTCCAGATCGAGGGACGGGGCACGATGCTCTTCACGGCCAAGAAGCCGCTCGTCGTGTATGTGGAGGGCGAAGGGGGCGAGGGCGGGATGCGTCAGCCGTTCACCACAGACATCCCGGTCGCCTTCACCCTGTATGTCGAAGACATCGGCACCTCGATCGAATTGAAAGGGGTCGGGTTCTTCGACGGCTTTGCGGTCGGGACGCTCGAGAAGTAGGCCGCGTGCGCGTCGGGGTGTCTCCTAGTACACCCCGGCGCCGCTCTCCGGCTCGGGATCCGGCACCGTCCTGAAGCACTGCGGGTCCTCGTCGAGCGGGTGCCCGAGGATCGATTCGGCGACCGCCCGGCATCCGCCACAGGCCCAGCGGATCTCGCAGCGCCCGCAACGCCCTTCGAGCGCGTCGCGGTCGCGCAGCCGCTCGAGGGCTGGGTGGCGCCACAGTTCCTCGAACGGGGTCTCGGCGGCGTTGCCCAACGCGATGGGGAGGCGGCGGCACGGGTAGGCCGTCCCGTCGGCGTCCACGCTGATGCCGTTGTAGCCGACCGAGCAGCCGGACACGCACTCCGGGCAGCTGCCTGGCGCGTCCAGCAGGGCGTGCCACAGCGGGTCGCGCGTGGGCACCAGCGGGCCGCTCCGGCGCCAGGCGCGCCGCTTGGCGTCCAGCCATTCGAACGACTCGCGCATCTCGCGGGCTGTGAGCGGGCGCGCATCCATGGCCGCACCGCGTCCTATCGGCACGTGGCGCGCGACGTGGAACCGCTTGGCGTACCTGCGGGCGAGCCGGGCTACCGCCGGCAGCTCGCCGCGGTTCGCGGACGTGAGCGTGAACGCGAGCGTCACCTCGATGCCGGCGCCCCGCAGCGCCTGCATCCCGGCTATGGCCCGGTCGAAGGATCCCTGGCCGCGCACCGAGTCGTGCACCGCGCGCGAGCCTTCGACGCTGACCTGGACCGCCTGCACGCCCGCGTCCGCGAGCGCGCGCGCGGACGCATCGTCGATGAGCGTGCCGTTGCTGAGCACCCGCACCGGCAGCCCGCGGCTGCGGGAGGCGGCGATCAGTCCGAACACGTGGGGGCTCAGCATCGGCTCTCCGCCGGAGAGCATGACGCGTCCCTGCCGCCCGCTGTGCTCGATGAACCGCGCGAAGCCGTCCAGCACGCGCTCCAGGTCCGCCAGCGGCAGATCGGCCGCCGGACGGTCCCGGTAGCAGTGCGAGCACGCCAGGTTGCAGCGGTCGGTGATGTTCCACTGCAGGAAGAATGGCTCGCCGAAGCATTCGGCGCGTGCGCGGACGTCAGCCACCGCAACCCCCGCATCCGCCGCATCCGCCGCAGCCTCCGCAGCCGCCGCCGTCACCGCCGCCTCCGCCTCCGCCGAAGAACCCGCCGCCACCGTCGGTGCCGGTGTACCAGCCTCTGCGCCTGGCCCCGGCCGTTGCGCCGGCGATCCGGATCGCCACGAGGACGAGGAGCACCGGGATCAGGATGGTCGGGAACAGCGGGACACCGCTCGAGAAGGACGACGGGTCGTCCGGGGTCGTGTACCAGGCGACCGAGTCCACGTCGCCCGCGAATGCGCCCGTGCCGAAACGGACCGACCGCGCGTCCAGCTGGGTCTGGTCGACCCGGATCTCGCTGCCGGCGTCACCGGTCACGAGCGACCCGCCGGGCGGTTGGGTTGCGAACGAGAGCGTCGAGACCTGCGGCGGCGTGACCAGCCGGAAACTGGCGTTGCGCACGGGCACGCTGAAGACCGGGGCCCAGTCCGCGTCCAGCTTCACGCCCCCGTCGGCACCCACCGACAGCACGTCGTGCCGCCTGAAGCCCACGATCACGGTGCGCGTCCCCAACAGCGTGAGCGGCATGTGCCACGAGATGCGGTGCTCACGGTACGACAGGTCGTCGGCGTCGAAGTCGAGGGCGCGGCCAACTTCGTCCGTGACCGTCACATCGGTGACGGCGGTGCTGCGGTCTCCCACGAACTTGAAGCCCCCGGTCTTGGGCCACGCGCCGACCGAGTAGGTTATGCGCATCCGGACGTCCACGTCGCCGTCGAGGGCCCCGGACTGGACGACGGGTGTGAAGCGCACGTCGTAGCGCGAGACCGAGTAGTCGAACGGCCGGATGCCGGCCTTGGACAGGACTCCGAAGCCCGCGATCGCAAGGACCAGGGCGAAGACCAGGCCGATCACCACGAGCGCGACCCGGTCGACGGTCTTTGAAGCCGCGGCCGCGGGATCAGGGGCAGCGCCCGGGGGCAGCGGCGTGAAGCGCTCCAGGCACAGACGGCAGTACGCCGCGTTGTCCTTGTTGTCGGTGCCGCACTTCGGACAGATCACGTGAACGCCCCTCGACGATCCGCGTCTCATCGCCCCTATTATGGCGGCCCAAGTCCTGCAGAGGAATCGGAGTGGCGGGGTTGGCAGCGTTCGATGCAGACTAGCGCTGGAGGAACGCGATCAGGCGACCATCGACGAAGGAGTACCGGCAACAGTGCCCGAGATCCCCTGGTGGCAAGGTGGCGTCATCTACCAGATCGGCGTGTCGAGCTTCGCCGATTCCGACGGTGACGGCCGCGGCGACCTGCGCGGCATCATCGAGCGGCTCGACTACCTCAACGACGGCACCGACGCCTCGCTCGGCGTCGACGCCATCTGGCTGACGCCCGTCAACGCGTCTCCGATGCGCGACTTCGGCTACGACGTGAGCGACTACTACTCGATCAACCCCCGCCTGGGGACCATGGCGGACTTCGACGAGCTGTTGGCTGCGTGCCACGCGCGAGGCATGCGGGTGATCATGGACCTCGTGCTCAACCACACGTCGGACGAGCACCCCTGGTTCGTGGAGTCCCGCTCGTCACGGGACAACCCCAAGCGTGACTGGTACGTGTGGCGCGACGGGCGGGCGCGGCATGCCCCGCCGAACCGCTGGAAGGCGGCCGTCGAGGGCAGCGCCTGGCAGTACGACCCGGCCACCGGCCAGTACTACTACCACGCCTTCCTGCCGTTCCAGCCCGACCTGAACTGGCGCAACGAAGAGGTGCGCCGGGAGATGTTCGCGGTCGCCGCGTTCTGGCTGGACAAGGGGGTCGACGGGTTCCGGCTGGACCTCGTCAACTTCCTGTACGAGGACGAGCTTCTGCAGGACAACCCGTTCAAGTGGGCGTCGCGGCCGTATCTTGCCCAGCTGCACCTGCACGACTTCTCGCAGCCGGAGAGCCTCGAGGCCATCAAGGACCTGCGGCGCCTGGCCGATCGCTACGAGGACCGCGCGCTCATGGGGGAGGTCTTCTCCGACACGCCCGTCGATTGCGTGACGTACCTCGGCGATGGGACGGACGCCCTGCACATGTCGTTCTACCTCGACTTCGTGGCGCGGCGCTGGCGAGCGCGGGAGTACCGCGAATCGGTCGGGTGGCTCGAAGATCACATCCCGGCCAACGGCTGGCCCTGCTACTACCTCAACAACCACGACCTCCCGCGCACGTTCGGGCGCCTGGGCGGCCGCAGGGACGCCGAGGCCAAGGCGAAGGTCACCGCCGCGATGCTCCTCACGCTCCGCGGCACCCCCATCATCTACAACGGCGAAGAGATCGGGATGCCGAAGGCCAGGGTCCCCCGAAAGATGCTGGACGACCCGCTGGGCAGGAAGTTCTGGCCGCTGCAGGTGGGTCGTGACGGCTCGCGGACGCCGATGCACTGGAGCGCCGAACGGCACGCGGGCTTCAGCGACCGGCAGCCGTGGCTGCCGGTCGATCCGTCGCATGCGGTCAGGAACGTCGAGCGCCAGGCCGCGTCCCCCGGTTCGCTCCTGGACTGGTATCGGAGCCTCATCGCGCTTCGGAAGCAGCGGGCGGCCTTCCGGTCGGGCACCTACCGCGCGCTCCCGGGCATGCCGGAGGGCGTATACGCGTACTCGCGTGAGGCGGACGGGGAACGCGTCGCCGTGTTCCTCAACTTCACGCGGCGGCGCATCAGGCTCACGGCGCTCGGGGAGACACTCGGCGACGGCTCCTGGCGTACGCTGCTTTCCACCCACGGTGCGTCGGACGATCCCGTCGCCGAGGCGCAGCTCACGCTGCAGCCGTACGGCGCGCTGATCCTCGGGGAAGTCTAGGGCCGCAGGCGCTCAGATGTCGCCCGCTCCCGCCGTCTTGCCCTTCCAGACGTCCGGCGTGAAGCCCCCGCCGGCCCACGCCCGGAAGCGGTCGGGGTCCTGTCGCTTCGCCCAAACCTCCCACGTCGCGTAGGTGGGCGCCCACGGTATCGGGTCCAGGGGCTTGTCCATGTCCTGGCCCTTCGAGTTGCCCTGTTCGTTGCGGAACGAGCCGTCGGGCATCGGCGTGATGCGCACCCAGCGCTCCGCGGCGTCGGGGCGCTGCTCGTTGAGCATGCTGCCCGGCGTCGCCATGGCCCGGTAGACGGCCGTGAGCTGGACCTCCATCCAGTCGGCGTAGGCCTGGCGCATCTCGGCGACCGAGAGTGGGCCCGATTCGGCCGGCGCCTCCGGGGTCTCGCCTGCCTGCGGCTCCTGCGGAGGGCCGATCTTCACGCCGAACGTCTCGCGCGAGCTCCACGCCGCCAAGACCTCGGCGTACCGCTCGTCGAAGGCGGAGCCCTCGGCCATGAGTGACTGCAGCGCCGGCTCGGCCGAGCTCAGCGCGTACTGGGCGACATCCGCGTCGTCCGGGCTCTCGGTGAAGGTGACGACCCGCGGCGTCAGGGTCGCCCCGTCGTCGCCCATGGACGCCTCCAGCGCGTTGACGCCCTTCTGGGTGAGCGAGGCGGTGGTCGAACCCCAGCCGAACGCGGTCTTCCAGCCGCCGGGACTCGTGGCCATCTGCGTGAGGTTGTCGAGGACGCCCTTCTTGTCGCGAAGGCTCTTCAGCCCGATGAGCGTGGACAGGCCCGACGCGACGTCACCGGTGAGGGAGAAGCCCGCGGAATCGTCGCCGGTCGCGATGACGACCCCCTTGTTGTAGAGCCCCACGAGCATGTCGACGTGCCCGACGATCGTCGTGAACGTCTTCTCGCGAAGCTGCTCCCTGGCGGTGCGCAGGAGCAGCTTGGGGCTGGCGAGGCGCTTGAGTAGCGTCTTGCTCAGCGACTTGGTGAGCGCGACCTTGCCGCCGCCTGTGGCCAGGTCGCCGACGAACAGGGCGACGTCGCATGCGCCCTCGATGGCGGTGGCGGTCCGCCAGGCGATCTCGGCGCGCTTCTCGTCCTTGTTGTACGAGGCGCGCATCTCCTGGTAGTTGCCGGCGAGGATGTCTCGCGCCTTGCGGGCGTCGCCCCCCATGTACTTCGCGGCCTCCGCGAGCTTCGAGCCGGAGGGCGCGGACTCGTAGGCCAGCACGACCGGAGCCCGCTCGGCCAGCACGGCGAGCGCTTCCTTCGTCTGCTTCTGGTCCAACGACACCGAGTCGTCGTCGGCGACCCGCCACTGCTCGATGTCGGGCGGGTCCGA
>CAZHMA010000018.1:0-19067 GCA_964533555.1 uncultured Eubacteriales bacterium | reverse complement strand
CCCCAGATCGACGTGTTCCTCGACGACGGCTCCACCAAAGAGGAGTGGAAGATGGTCGTCGAGACGCGCAAGATCATGCACCTTCCCGACCTGCCGGTCGCCGTCACGTGCGTTCGCGTGCCGGTGCTTCGCTGCCACTCCGAGGCCGTGAGCGTGGAGTTCGCATCGCCCGTGTCGCTCGATGACGCGCGCCGCGCGCTTGCCGCGGCCCCCGGCTTGCAGGTTCTGGATGACCCCGCGTCGAAGACCTACCCCATGCCGGCCCTGCTCGAGGGCACGGACGACACGTACGTGGGGCGCCTGCGTGCCGATACGAGCGTGTCGCACGGATTGCAGATGTGGGTGGTGGCGGACCAGCTGCGCAAGGGAGCGGCGCTCAACGCCGTTCAGATCGCAGAATCGCTGCTCGTCGGCAACGTGTGATGAGGCGCGGTCGATCGATCGTGCCGCTAGACCGTGAGCGAGGTGACGTCCGTGTCTGAGGGGACCGTTCTCGTCGTCGAGGATGACGAGAGCATCGCGAGGTTCGTCGAGCTCGAGCTCGCGCACCAGGGCTTTACGGTGCACCGGGCCGCTGATGGTGCCGCCGCGCTCGAGCTCGTCCAGCAGACCGACCCCGATCTGATCGTCTTGGACCTCATGCTTCCGGGCGTCGAGGGGCTCGACGTGTCCCGGATCCTGCGCGAGAACGGCTTCGAGAAGCCGATCCTGATGCTCACCGCGCGCGCCGACACGGGCGACGTCGTGGCGGGCTTCGACGCCGGGGCGGACGACTACCTCAGGAAGCCGTTCGAGATGCCCGAGCTGCTGTCGCGGGTGCGGGCCCTGCTGAAGCGCCGCGACCGCACACCGGCCGGCGCCAGCGTCTCGGCCAGCGGCGTCGAGATAGACATGGCCGCCCGCAGCGCGTCGCTGGAAGGGCAGCCTCTCGACCTGACCGCGAAGGAGTTCGACCTGCTCGCCTTCCTTGTGGCCAACGCGGGACGCGTGGTCACGCGCGAGGAGCTCATCGCCTCGGTGTGGAACGGCCAGCGCTCTACCGACAGCAACGTCATCGAGGTCTTCATGTGCCACCTGCGAGGGAAGATCGGCGATCGCGGGGCGAAGACCATCCAGACCATTCGAGGCGTCGGGTACTTCTTCGCGAGGGTCTAGATGCGCCTGACGTCCATCAGGACGCGTGTCCTGCTGATCGGCGTCGTTTCGGCCACGCTCGTGATCGGCGCCGTGCTCGTGAGCACGTACGTCGTCGTGGTCGAAGGAATGAACGACGTGGCCAGCGCGGAGACGTACCGCCTCGCCAACCGCGCGACGAGTGAGGTCCGTCACGCCGTCACGATGGCCATCGTCGACGCCCGGCGGGCCGGACTCGTCGGCAAGGACGCCGTCGGCGCCGCCGAGGTGACCTTCTCCAACGCCATCCCGGATCAGTTCGGCGTGGCGCAGGGGTTCCTCGAGGGCCACTTCGCGTTCTGGGACCCGGCGCAGCCGGATCCGCAGTACGTGAGCGATGCCGCGGCTCTTGTCGACGACACGGCGGGACGAGCGCTGGCGGTCCGCAACTCCGAGTCGATCGAGTCGCACGTCGGCGGGCGGGCGACCGTCCTGAACCTGCTGCTGCCGCCCGACCTGGGCTACTACGTCGTGCACGTCCCGTTCGAGCGCCCGGACGGACGGACCTGGGTCCTCGACGTCGTCTACGAGCCGACGCGTGAGACCGCCTCCATCGAGCGCATCCGGCCGCCGATGCTCGTGCTCTCCGCGCTCGCCATCCTCGTGACCGTGCTGGTGCTGCTTCGAATCACCAACTGGGTGCTGCGACTCGTCGACGAGCTGAGGCTCGCGGCCGACTCGATCGACGCCGGTCTCTTGAACGTCAGCCTGCCCGAGACGGAGGAGAACGAGGTGGGCGACCTTGCCCGGTCGCTCAACGCCCTGATCGGCCGCCTCCGGCGCAAGGCGGAGGCGCAGACCCGCTTCGTCGCCGACGCATCCCACGAACTGGCGACACCCGTGGCGGGTATCCGCGGATACGTGGGCATCCTGCGCGGTTGGGGGGCCGATGACCCGGAGGTGCGGGAGGAGTCGCTCTCGGCGATCGATCGGGAATCGCGTCGCATGGTGCGGCTCACCCGGCAGCTGCTCGCGCTCATACGCAGCGAGCACGAGCTCGAGTTCCACTCCGTTCGCCATGACATCAACGCGGTGGTGCGGCAGGTCTTGGCCGCGGCGGCCACGCGCTACGCCGAGAAGGGGTTGGAGTTCGTGGGGCCGGACGGTGCACCGCTCGTGCTGCACGCCGATCCGGAGCGCCTCGAGGAGATCATCTCGATCCTGGTCGACAATGCCGCCAAGTACACGCAGTCCGGGGGTCGGGTCGCCGTCGAGACTTCGAGCCGCAAGAGCGACGTCGTGATCACCGTGAGTGACAACGGTCCTGGCATACCGCCCGACGATCTGCCGAACATCTTCGAGCGCTTCTACCGCAGCGACTACTCCCGGTCCAGCGATACCGGCGGCTTCGGCCTGGGACTCGCGATCGCCAAGCAGATCGTCGAGTCGGCGGGCGGCCTCATCGATGTCACGAGCGAGCAGGGCGTCGGCACGACCTTCGCTGTCCGTGTTCCCAGAGGGCGGGTCTAGTCCCGACCGGGCGTCGCGGGTGTGACGCCGGTCACCAAGCGTCACACTCGCCCTTGCGCGAGGGGCCGTCGGTGCCGATTCAATAGTGATCTGGAACGTGGGGACCAGCGTCAAGAGGGGCTTGCCGGTTTGATCGATCCCGAACTCATGCGGGCGACACTCAAGTCGTCGCGATGGCGCGATGCCATGGACATGCTGCAGACCGCGCTCGGCGTGCGCATAGCCGTCGTCGAGCTCTCGACTGGCGAGACGGCCGCCGGCGGCGAGGTGGTGAGCCTCTGCGACGCAGGGCGATCACCCGGCCTGGCGTGCCTGGCACATACCGAGCGGGAACTGGACGTGTCCGATCCGGCGCCGGTCCGTGCCGTGTGCGAGGACGGCCTGCCCGTCCTTCTCCATCCGGTGCGGATCGAGGACCGGCCGGTCGCGCACGTCATGCTCTACGGGTTCGTGAGCAGTCCGCAGGAGCGCGTCCGGGTCCTCCAGCGCGCGATGACCGCGGGCCGAAGCGAGGCCGACGCCCGGGCCGCTGTCGACGAGCTGACGATGCTCGACTGGACTCGCGCCGAGGCCGCGGCTGCGCTTGTGGCGTCGCGGGTCGAGCAGTTCCTGACTGAGCAGTACGACGAATCGCGCCGCGTGGGACGTCAGCTCGAGGTCGCGCTGCTGGCCGACGTCGCGCGCGAGATCGGCCCCGACGCGCTCGTGTACGACCGGATACCGGCGACGTCGCTGGCGACCATGCTTCGCCTGACCGGTGCGATATGCGCGCGCGTCGCGCTCCTGCGCCCGGGCGCACAGACTCCGGTGTCCGTCGCGGAGGTCGGAGAGTGCCCTCGGTACCTGGTGCCGCCGTCCGATGACGAGCTCGTGCGCCACGTGCTCGAGACGGGCCGCTCGATCGTCGTGACGGGCACTGACGAAGGCGGACCCAAGACCTCGACCATCACCGTGCCGCTCGGACGCCGGCGCGGCACCGCCGGCGCGTTGAGCGTGGTCAAGAGCGGCCAGGGCACGCTGGCAGCTGACGACATCCGGCTCATCGAACTGTTCGCAGAGGTCGTGTCGGCCATGGTCGACAACGCCCGCGACTTCGTCGACGCCAACATGCGCCTCGTCGAGATGATCCAGCTCGGCGAGGTCGCCAAGGCGCTCAACTCCACGCTCGATTTCGAGCGGCTGGCGGAACTCGCCGTGCAGGTGCTCTCGAAGACCCTCGACTTCGGCATCGGCGGGTTCGTGATCGAGGGGTTCGGCGCACAGCGAGGACGGATCATGCACACGGTCGACGTCGCCCCCGCCGATCTCGCCGGCGTGGTCTCCGAGGCGCGCGGGCTCGCGCCCGACACCGTGCTCCCGTCAGGCATCGCGGTCGTGGCGCAGTTCGGGGACATCTCCGATGACGCGCCTGCCGGACCCGGAGACTGGACGGTGCTGTCCCGCGAGCTCAGGTTCCGCAACATCAGCGCGGGTACCCTGTTCGTCGCGTCGGCCGAAGGCGGCGTGTTCCGCGCGGACGACGAGCGCGTCCTCGACGCGCTCGCGGCGCACCTGTCCGTTGCGCTCGAGAACTCCATGCTCTACGAGCGCCTGCAGGAGGACTTCGCCCGCGCCATGGCGGCACTGGCTGCGATGGCGGACGCCACCGAACGTCTTGAGAACGGGCACACGGACCGGGTGATGGACTACGCGGTGGCGATCGCGCAGGCCATGGACCTCTCCCTGGAGCGGATCGGGCTCCTGCGCTTCGCCGGCCTGCTGCACGACCTGGGCAAGCTGGGCGTGGCCGAAGAGATCCTCATCAAGCCGACAGCGCTCTCCGAAGACGAGATGGCGCGCGTGCGCCGGCACTCCGAGGTCGGCGCGTCCATCGTCGAGCAGATCCGCCTGCTCGAGGGGATCACCCCGATCGTGCGACACCACCACGAGCACTGGGACGGCTCGGGCTACCCCGACGGGCTCGCGGGCGAGTCGATCCCGCTGGAGGCCCGCATCCTCGCCGTCGCCGACTCCTACGAGGCGATGACGGGCAAGCGCGCGCACCGCAGGCGCATGGCGCCCGCCTCCGCCCGAATGGAGCTCGAGCGCGCCTCCGGCTCGCAGTTCGACGCCGCCGTTGTTGAGGCGTTCCTCCGCGTGCTGGACCTCCGCGCACTCGGGGCCTCGACCGGTGCCTACGGGGCGGCACTCCCAGAGCCCCGACTGCCGGCCTAGGACCCGCCCGGTCACGGGCTTCGGGTATCATCCCTGAGTCCGCGCCGCACGGGCGGGGCGTGACGCTCACGCGACCAGACAGCCACAACGACGGCCCGGGGAGTCCAGACAAGTGCGAAGCGACCGACGAGGGCCGGCCATGCGCACGCGTTCCATAGCCCAGGCCGGCGTCATAGCCGCTGTCTACGCGGCGCTCACGCTGATCGCGCTGCAGCTGCCCGGCCAGCTCGGCTGGGGACTGGTGCAGTTCCGACCGAGCGAGGCCGTCACGGTACTCGCGCTGTTCACGCCGGCGGCCATCCCGGGTCTGGCGATCGGCGCGGCGCTCGCGAACCTCTTCAACGTCGCCCAGGCCGGCCCCGTCGCGCTTCTCGACGTCGTCTTCGGGGCGCTTGCCACGCTGTCGGGGGCGATGTGGACGTGGCGCTGGCGCGACCGGACGTGGCTGGCCCTGGCCGGTCCCGTGGTGGCGAACGCGCTCATCGTACCGGCGTACCTGCCTGTCATGCTGGCGGCGATGGGCATCCGAGGCGTACCGTTCCTCGGTATCGGGCCGCAGTCGCCGTGGCCGCTCGTGTACGCGGCGGGAGTCGTCACGATCGGCATCAGCGAGGCCGTCGTTGTCTACGCCATCGGCTGGCCGCTCGCGACGGCCCTTCGCAAGCTCGGCCTGCCTCGGCTGCTGGACACCTCGGGCCGCGCGGGGCCACACTAGTCGGGCCCGAGGACCGGCCGCGAGCCGGCCTCACGGAGCCAAGGGGAGAAACGTCTCGCCCGATGGGTACCGGACCACTGATACTGACCTGCAAGGACAGCTGCCGCGAGTGTTGGGGCTGCGTCCGCCATTGCCCCGCGCGGGCCATCCGGGTGGTCGACGAGCGTTCCGAGATCATCGACACCAAGTGCGTGCGATGCGGCCTGTGCGTCTCGGAGTGCGGCAGCGGGGGTCACACCGTCCGCGACGACACCGATCTCGTGCGCGAGCTCCTGGCTTCGGAGCGCCCGGTCGTCGCAGTGCTCGCCACCGAGTTCGTCGCCGCCCTCTACCCGATGAGTCCGGGCGAGGTCGAAGCGCGGCTCGAGGCCATGGGATTCTACGCGGTCGAGAGCACGCTCCTTGGCGAAGAGCACGTCGCGGTCGCCTACGAGGGGCGTCACAGCTGGATCACCGGCGTCCCCGTCATCCGCTCGACGTGCCCCGTCGTCGGCGACTGGGTCCGCCGCTACCGCCCCGCGCTCGCGGGTGCGCTCGTTCCGATCGTTCCGCCGTACGTGGCCCAGGCGCGGCTGGTCAAGACGCTGTACCCGGCCGGGACAGCGGTGGTGTACGTGAGCCCCTGCTACGCCCGCAAAGACGAGTGGCGCGACCCCGAGCTCGCGGGGGCCGTGGACGCGGTCATCGATTTCGTCGAGCTCAAGCGGATGCTGGAAGAGTGCACGGATTGCGACGCGGCCGCGGCCACGGGGACCGGCACGCACAGGCCCGAGCCCCTCAAGGAGATCTCGCTCACCGACGGCTATCCGCGTTCGACGCTGGCATCGCGCGACATGACCTCGTCGGAAGTGCACGTCGTGCGCGGCCTGCGCGCGCTCGACCGGCTGCTCGGCGCCATCGAGGCCGGTGAGGCCGCGCCCCTCATCATCGACGCGCTCAACTGCGAGGGGTGCATCGACGGACCGGCGGTCAACCCCGGCATGTCGCTGTTCGCGAAGCGCAACGTGGACGCGCTCGAGCGCGAGGGGCGGATGCGCCCGGGCGTCAGCAGCCGGGAGCTGCTGCGACACCTGCCGGACATCGACGTCGTGCGCTCCTTCCGGCCCGACCCGGTGCACGTGCCCGCTCCGACCGTCGAGGAGATCGACGCCATTCTCGCCGAGGGCGAGTTCGCCACGCGGGCCGACCTGCTGGACTGCGGCGCCTGCGGCTACCCGACGTGCGTCGAGCACGCGGTAGCCATCCACGAGGGCAACTCGTCGTGGGAGATGTGCTTCCCGCTGCAGCGGAGGCGCCTGGAACGCAGCGCCTCGGAGCTGGCGGAGTCCGCGACGCTCGATTCGCTCACGTCGCTGTGGAATCGCCGGGTCTTCGCGGAGAGGCTGGGCGAAGAGGTCGCCCGCCACCTGCGCTACGGCACGCCCGTGTCGCTGCTGATGATGGACCTGGACGGGTTCAAGAAGATCAACGACGTGTACGGACACGTGGCCGGTGACAACGTGCTCGCGTCCGTGGCCGACCTGCTGCGCTCGACGCTGCGGACCACCGACCTTCCGGCCCGGTACGGCGGCGACGAGTTCGCGGTCATCCTGCCCGGCGTCGTCAAGACCGACGCATTCGCCGTCGCGGAGAAGCTTCGTTCGGCGGTCTCGGGCCTTCGCGTCGAGGTCGGCCGGAACGGGGATGTAGCGGACGTCCGCGTGTCGATCGGCGTCGCCGCTGCCGCTGCCGGCAAGGGCGACCCGCTCGAGCTCGTCGAGGCCGCCGACCGTGCGCTCTACCAGGCGAAGGACGCCGGCCGCGACCAGGTGAAGCTCGCACCAGGGTAGGAGGTGGGCCGGCGTGCACGAGGCCATCCTCTGGGAGGCGCAGGACGGGCGGGTGCGCTGCGGCCTGTGCCCGCACCGTTGCTCGATCGCCGAGGGCCATGAGGGCATCTGCGGCGTTCGGCGCAACGTGGGAGGCCGGCTGTTCGCGCTCACCTACGGCCGCGTGTCGTCCATCGCCGCGGACCCCATCGAGAAGAAGCCGGTGTTCCACTACTTCCCGGGCACCAGCGCGCTCTCGCTGGGCAGCGTGGGATGCACCATGCGCTGCGGGCACTGCCAGAACTGGCAGATCAGCCGCGGGGCGCCCACGGATGTGTCACTGAGGGACCTTCGGCCCGACGTGGTTCCGGACCTCGCCGAGAAGTACGGGTGTCTCGGCGTCGCGTTCACCTACAACGAGCCGGTCATCTGGGTCGAGTATGTGATCGACGTGGCCCGGCTGTGCCGGGAGCGCGGCCTCTACACGGTCATGGTGACCAACGGCTACATCACGCCCGAGGGGCTCGACGCGCTGGGCATGCTCATCGACGTCTGGCGCGTGGACGTCAAGGGCATCACCGACGAGGCGTACAAGACGCTGTGCCACGTGCCCTCGGTGGCGCCGGTCCTCGCGGCGGCGGAGCGCGCGAAGAAGCACTGGGGCATGCACGTCGAGGTCGTCACCAACGTAGTGCCGGGGATCAACGATTCCGAGGAGTCGCTGAAAGGCATCGCGACGTGGATCCACGACGCCCTGGGTCGCGAGACGCCCTGGCACATCACGCGGTTCTTCCCATACCTGGAGCTGGCCGACCGCGAGCCGACACCGCTCGCGACGCTTCGGACGGCGCGGCGGATCGGTCTCGAGGCGGGCCTCGACTTCGTCTACCTGGGCAACGTCGAAGAGCCGGAAGGCGAGGACACCGTGTGCCCGTCGTGCGGCGCGGTCGCCGTCAGGCGGCGCGGATACGCGGTGCTGGAGCGGGGCACGCGCGGCGGCGACTGCGCGCGGTGCGGCGCGCCCCTGGGCATCGTGGAGTGAGGGGCGGCCCCGCGCGCGAAGGGGTACAATAGCCCCCGGCGTCACGCGGCCGCGCGTCACGGGACCTTGCCTGCGAGGCGGCCTGAGCGCGGCAGGAATGTCCACATACGAAAGCGAACGCTCTTGAGCCCCTGCGTCGTGATCCCCACGTTCTGGGCCCGCCCTCGCGGCAGGTACTCCGACCGCCTCATCAACGTCTACGACCACCCGACGCCTGTCGATCAGGACGGCACCCTGCCCGAATGCCTGCGCTCCCTTCAGCGGGTCACGGGCCTGGAGCGGGTGATCGTCATCGTCGCCGCCGCGGACGCTTCGGTAGAGCACGAGGCCGAGGACCGGGTGCGCACGATCCTGGCGCGCTTCCCCGACCTCGACGCACGGGTCTTCGGCCCGGCGGAGCTCGGATCGCTGCACCGCCGCCTCGAGCAGCTCGAGTTCTCGGACATGGTGCCTGGCGTGAGCCTCACCGGCTACGGCGCGGTGCGCAACGTCGGCCTGATCGTGGCCGCCACGCTGGGCTGCGAATCGGTCGTCTTCGTCGACGACGACGAGATCATCACGGACTCCGACTTCCTGGTGAGGGCGGCGACCGGCCTCGGCACCCGCTCCCCCGACGGCAAGCCCGTGCTTGCGAAGACCGGCTACTACGTGGACGAGGCCGGCAGCCCGCGGGTCCCGGACGACTCGCACTGGGCGGACGCATTCTGGCGCGTGAGCCAGGAGTTCAACCGCTCCACGGCGGCCATCGAGAAGGCCCCGAGGCTCAAGGTCTCCAACGTCGCCTACGGCGGCTGCCTGGCGCTGCACAAGGACATGTACGTCAACGTGTCCTTCGACCCGTGGGTGTTGCGCGGCGAGGACATCGACTACGTCATCAACGCCCGCATGCACGGCGGCGACGTGTTCCTGGACAACGAGTGGCGCGTCATCCACAAGCCGCCTTCGAAGCCCAGCGAGGCCATAGCTCTTCGGCAGGACGTCTACCGCTTCATCTACGAGCACCGCAAGCTCGAGTTCGCGAAGTCCCAGGTCGACCTTCGCCAGGTCAGCGCGGCCTCTCTGCGGCCGTACCCCGGCGACCTGGTCGGCTCGCCCATCACGTGGCGGGCGTTCATGACGGCGGTCCTCCATGCGTTGACCGGCAAGGAGACGGGCGCCTTCCTGGAGGTCGCCAAGGCGGCCCTGAACGACGCCTCGCGCTACGCCCGGCGCAACTGCGACAACTACTTCGCGTTCCAGCGCCGCTGGCCGCTCATGATGGACCGCGTCTGGGAGGACATCGCCCTGGGTTCGCTCTTCAGCGGCGAGCGCAGCGTCGACCGGACGGCCATCACGGGCCGCTTCCCGGTCGTCCCCAGCGAGTAGGGGAGACGTCGTGCGGGGCCCGGCGCTGACCGTCGCCGTCGGTCTCGTCTCCGGCCTGCTCTCGGGCCAGTTCGGCATCGGCGGAGGCCTCGTGACCACGCCGGCCATCCGCCTGCTCCTCGGCTACCCCGCGCTGATCGCCGTGGGCACCCCGTTGCCGGTCATCCTGCCGACGGCGCTCACGGGCGCGGTCTCCTATGCGAGGCGCGGCCTCGTCGACGTCCGCTCCGGCCTGCTGATGGGCGTCGTGGGCTCGGTCTTCGCCGTTGTGGGGGCGTGGGCGAGCGCGCTCGTCGGCGGCCCGGCGCTCATGATCGTCACGGCGCTGCTCATCGTGTACGTCGCGGCCGACATGGCCCTGCACACCGCGCGCGGCACCGCCGAAGAGCCCGCGTCCGAACCGGGCGTGGCCGAAGCGGACCCGGCCGAGGCGCACGCGGCGACCGCTCGGGCCGCAGTGGCCGCGCCGCCCTTGTCGCTCTGGCGCCTGGCGGTCATCGGCATCGCGACGGGTCTCTACTCCGGGTTCCTCGGCCTCGGTGGCGGTTTCATCGTGGTGCCGGCCCTGGTGCGATGGCTCGGCGTGCCGCTCAAGCGGGCCCTCGGCACGAGCCTGGTGACGGTCGCCGTCCTGGCGGTGCCCGGCGCGATCACCCACTACGCGCTGGGGCACGTCGATCTGGCACTCGCCGGATGGCTCGTCCTCGGAACGGTCCCCGGCGCTCTCCTGGGGGCGCGCCTCACGGCCGCCGCGCGCGATCGCACCGTGGCCATCGCCTTTTCGTCCGTGCTCGGCTCGGTCGGGCTCGTGCTTGGCGTCGTCGAGCTTGCGAAGGTGCTCGTGCGATGAGCGAGGTCACCCGCCCGGCCACGCGGGACGACGTTCGACAGTTGTGGCCCGCGGTCAGCTCGGCCCATCTGTTCTCGGACTGCACCGAACTGCTCGAATGGTGGGAGGCCTCCCCGTGGCGCGTGCGCATCAGCCGCGCGGGCGAGGCGGTGGTTCTGGGGCCCTGGCGCGAGCACCTCGACCTGCTGGCGGTCCGGGGCATCTGGTGCTCGAACGGCCGCATACCGGTGCTCATCGAGGACCTTCGTGCGGTGGCGCGGGAGCAGGGCTTCGGCCGCCTGCTCGGTCCGCTCGTGCCGGAGGACTGCGCGGGGCCGTATGTGGCCGCCGGCATGTCCGTGCGCCAGCGCATAGTCGTCTATCGCATGCAGCCGCCGGAGGCCGCCGTGCGCCCCGCTCCAGCCGGCGTGACCCTGAGGACCGGGACGCCGCGGGACCTGGAGGCCGTCAGGGACACGGACCGTGCCTGCTTCGACGACTTCTGGCGCTACGACCCCGAGGCGCTGCGCCGATCGCTGGACACCGAACGCCTCGCCGTGGCCGAGGCCGGCGGCAGGGTCATCGGCTATACTCTGTCCACCGTGCACGGGGCCGAAGCGACCGTCGGTCGCCTCGCCGTCGCGCCGGATCGGCGCCAGGGCGGCGTCGGCACGGCCCTGCTGGCCGATGCGGTCGCGAACGCGGTCCGACAGGGCGCCGCGGGTGTGACGCTCTGTACGCAGGAAGAGAACGAGGCGTCCCGCCGCCTCTACGCGCGTAGCGGATTCAGGGAGGCGCGCGGGCGCCTCGTGAGCACGATCTCCGCGCCGCTTGCGCAGGCCGGGGACCAGCAGCCGGGAAGGCCGGAAACAGACCGCCCATGAACCTCGGACGCACAGGCCTGAAGGACGTCGCGTGGATCCTCTTCGCGCTGGTCCTGGGCGTCGGCACGGCCGCCGGCCTCTTCGGGGCCCTGCCGCTGTGGGCCGCCGCGGTCTTCTGCGTCGCGTTGACGGCGCTCGCGGTGCGGGCCTTCTATGCGCGCATGGCCGCCCGCCCCGACCACCTCCGCGCGATGCAGTCCGAGACCATCCTGCGGATCGCCAACGAGAGCCTCGCCTATCTGCGCAAGGGTCTCGACCGGGAGACGGCCGAGGCGGTCTGTCGTCTGGTGCTTCGGGAGACCGAGGCGTCGGCGGTCGCGATCACCGACCGCGATACCGTGCTGTACTTCGCGGGTCTGGGTGAAGACCACCACACCACCGGCGGCCCCATCATCACGCGCGCCACTCGTGAGGCGCTGGAGGTGAACGAGCACCGCATCCTCGCCACCAAGGAGGAGATCGGCTGCCCGAAGCGCGACTGCATGCTGAAGGCCGCCATCGTCGTCCCGCTGGAGATGCGCGGGCAGGCCGTGGGCACGCTGAAGTTCTACTACACCACGCCCCGCCTGCTCAACGAGACGCAGATCGCGATGGTCGAGGGCCTCGCCAAGCTGCTGTCCACGCAGCTCGAGCTGTCTGAGCTCGACCGGCAGACCGCGCTCGCGACCAGCATGGAGCTCAAGGCACTGCAGTCGCAGATCAATCCGCACTTCCTGTTCAACACCATCAACACGATCGCGAGCCTGATCCGCACCGACCCGCCCAAGGCCCGCGAGCTCCTGCGGGAGTTCGCGTCCTTCTACCGCCGCACGCTCGAGAACAGCGAGGAGCTCATCACACTCGACCGCGAACTCGAGTACGTGCGTCGCTACCTCACCTTCGAGCGCGCCCGCTTCGGTGAGGACCGCATCCGCGTGACCGAGGACATCGACGCGTCGGCGCTGGACGTGCAGGTGCCGGCGTTCGTCTTGCAGCCGCTCGTGGAGAACGCGGTCCAGCACGGCATCCGGACGCAGGGAACGCTGCACATCACCATCGAGGGACACGGCGGGGACGGGCGCCTCGACCTCGCCGTACGCGACGACGGCAAGGGCATCAGTGCCGAGGACCTTCCCCGCGTGCTCGAACCCGGCTTCGGCCGCGGTCTTGGCATCGCGCTCAAGAACGTGGACGATAGGCTCAAAGGGCACTTCGGGCCCGACAGCGGCCTGAAGGTCGCCAGCCGGGAGGGCGAAGGCACCACAGTGCGCGTCACGATCGCTCCTGCCGGCGCGCGGAACGGGGAGTAGGGATGGTGCTCAAGGCGCTCGTCGTCGACGACGAGGCTCCGGCGCGTTCGGAGCTGCGCTACCTGCTGTCCGAGGCCGGCGGCGTCGAGGTCGTGGGCGAGGCGTCCAGCGCGGCCGAGGCGCTCCAGCTCATCAAGGCCCTGCCGTACGACGTCGTGTTCCTCGACATCGACATGCCGGGGCTCTCGGGCATGCAGCTGGCCGAGGCGCTTGCGGAGATGGAGCGCCCGCCGTCCATCGTCTTCGTGACCGCGTACTCCGAGCATGCCGTGAAGGCCTTCGAGGTCGAGGCGGCCGACTACCTGGTCAAGCCCGTCGAGGTGCCCCGGCTGCGTCGCGCCATCGAGAAGCTCTCACCCGCCGAAGCCCCCGCGGGCGGCGCGCGCGTGGAGCGCGTGCCCGTGGAGAAGGCCGGCAAGAAGCTGCTGCTGAGCGTGGAAGAGATCTTCCACGTCATGGCGAAGGACGACTACAGCTACCTGTTCACGGACGGGGAGCGCTACCTCTCGACGCTCTCGCTGGCCCAGTTGGAGCAGCGGCTGGAGCCGCGCGGCTTCTTCCGCGTGCACCGCCGCTTCCTTGTGAACCTCTCGCAGATCAAGGAGGTCGTGCCCATGTACGGCGGCACCCTCCTGCTCACGCTCAAGGACCGGGCCAGCACGCAGGTCCCGGTCTCGCGCCGCCGCGTGCCTTCGCTGAAGCGGGCACTGGGACTCTAGGTGGGCGAGCGCTTCCGGATCGGCGTGGTCTCCGACAGCCACGAGGCCGTTCCCGAGCGCGTCCGCGAACTGCTGGCAGGCGTGGACCACATCATCCACGCCGGCGATCTCGAGGGACTCCAGGTGCTCTGCGAACTCGAGCTCATCGCGCCCGTCACCGCCGTGCGGGGCAACTGCGACACCCGAGGGCCGCTCGGGCGGCTTCCGTGGGTGGTCAACACCGTGATCGGGGGAGCGCGGTTCATCGTCGCGCACAAGGCCGAAGAGGCGATGCGTGCGTTCGGTGCCGAGAAGGCCCCGGTCGCTGCCGTCATCACCGGGCACACCCACAAGCCGAGTGTCGCGACGCGGAACGGTGTGCTGTTCCTGAACCCGGGATCGACGACCTACGACTACGGCGAAGGGCTGAGCCTCGCGATCGTGACGGTGGAGGGGGAGCGGGTCACGGCCGAGATCGTGGGGCTGTAGGGAAGGCGCTCAAGACCCGACGCCGGCGTGTGGTAGGGTTGGGGGCGGGGAGACAGGGTTCAGGGAGGACGGGGCTATGTCGGAGGGCAACCCCATCTTCAGGATGTGGGTGCGTGTGGCCATGGGTCCGAGGCCGGACTCGGACAACGATGTCGACTCGGACACGCCGGTCTGGCTGGGTCGACTTCTGCAGCTGGTTGCCATCGTCTTCAGTCTTGGTGCCATCGCCCTCGCTGTGGTTATCATCGTTGGACTGATCCGCTTCATCGCGGGTCAGGTGTAGCGGGGCGTCCAGGCCGCGCGTAACGTCAGGCAGTGCGGGCAACGCTCGGGGGTGCGTTCGCGATGAGTGCTCGTAGAGTCACGTCCCTGGCGATACTAGGTGCGTTCGCCGCCTTGGCTGTGCTCTCATTCCTGGGGAACCCGCTGCTGTCCGGGGTCTTCATCATCGTCGCAGGGGTGGTGCTGGGCAGGCATGCCCTGAGGCTCTGCCCACGCTGCTCGAACCTCGCCTGCGCATTCAACCCGCGCTTCAACGACGAGACCGTCCCGACCGCGGACGAGCCCTATTCGGATCTCGCGATCACGCGGTCCACCGTCATCCCTTTGCTTGTCACCGGACCGCTGGCCGTGGTAGCGGCGTGGCAGTACAGCCCGATCGCCACCGTCGTCGTGGCCGCTTGGGCGCTCACGTTCCACACGGTGTTCCGCCATCTGACCTGCAGCCGTTGCGGCAACGACTGCGCGGGCAACTGCAACCGGCGCTATCGAGCGTGGAAAGCGGCCGGCTCGGGCTAGATGGGCTGAGTGCCGCATGCGTGGCAGGCGTCTTCCGGCGCACGCGCGGGGGCGCGTCAGTCGTCTCCCAGCAGCTGTGCCTCGTCTTTCGAGAGCGCCGACATGAGCTCTTTCACGGAGACCGTCGCCGCGTCTACGACGCCGTCACCGACCGACTCCCGCACTCGCTTCGACCATGCGAGCGCCCTTGGCCCCAACTGTCGGGCAGTCTTCAGACCGTGGTCCGTGGGGGACAGCAGCTTGGCCCGTCGATGCGCGGGATTGGGCAGGTACTCGCACAATCCCTCCTCCACGAGCAGATTCGCGGTCCTCTGCACGCTCTGGCGAGCGAGTCCCATGTCTCGGGCGACAGCTGCCACCGTGAGCGGCTCGTGAAGCACCGCGCCCAGCACCTGCCATCGCGCAGTGGTGAGTCCACTGCCCGCTGTCAGGCGGTCGGCTGCATCCAGAAAGAAGCCGTTCAGCCAGAAGATGCTGAGCACAAGGTCGTTCACCGGGTCTTCCGGAGCCCTAGGCGTCCTGGCCATGTCCCGCCGCCTCCATGAGTTCGAAGAAACACGCTGGATCCGCGGTCTTGTACAAGCCGTACCAAGCTTCAAGCGCGCTTGCGCCGAAGATCCCGAGTCTCGCGAGGATGAGTCTCGCGAATTCCAGCGATGCTGTCATCGAGGCTGTTATCACTCCGCGGTCCTCGACCGCCGGTTCCTGAAGGTGATGGGCGGCGCCGGCGTATCCGCTGGAGGCGAGCCAGCCAGGATCGTTGCTCGTGTGCAGCCGGTCGTCCAATAGACCGGCTCGGGCCAAGCCGAAGGTCGCCCCGCAGATCGCGGCCACGGGAACGCCGGCCGCCTCGAACTCCTTCGCCATGGACAGCGCCGGGTCCGTGCTCGCGTCGCTCCACAAGTCGGCGCCAGGCAGGATCAGCATTGCACTCGAAGAGGGGGAGAGCTCGGACAGACTCAGATCCGGCACGATGGTCAGGCCGCCCATCGAACGGACCGGCGTCTTGTCCTGCCCCACGGTTCTGACCTGGAATCCGGACGATATGCCGGGCCACGGTCTGTTTATGGCGGCGATCGCGAAGCCGGGCTCCCAATCCGCCATCGTGTCGAGTACGAAGAGATGCACGTCCTGCATGCTCGCTAGCCTCCTCTGACGGTGTATCGTTGTATGGACAGCATACTGTCATATTGTCAGCAAGCTGTCAAACAGTGGACAGCGCAGGAGATCTGGCGGTCGGATCCAGCAGACTCGGCGCTCGAGCAGTAGACTCGAGCCGGACCGCATCGCGCGCCTCGCAGCTGATGCGCAGACCGTTCGACCGGCATCTGTGGACTTGGGGGGGCGCGTGAGACGCGAATCGGTCACAAGGCAGGTTCCATGATCAGTGCACTCGTCGATCGCTCAAGCTATCCCAGCCTCAACGACTGGGTCTATCTCAACCAGGCTTCGCTTGGTCTGATCGGTCAGCCAGCTGTCCAGTCCATGCATGACTTCCTTGAGAACACTGCCCGTCACGGGAATCTCAGGATGACCGACGACGAAGAGGTCGGCTTCTTCGAGTCGCTTCGCCGGCGCGGTGCGAGACTCCTGAATTGCCCTGCTGAGCAACTTGCTATCACTGCGAGCGCCAGTGAGCTGCTCGGTCAGTTGCCCTTCTTGATCCGTCCGACTCCCGGGAGCTCCATTGTTGCCGTGAAGACGGACTTTCCCGCCCTCACCCGCCCCTGGATCCGATACGCGGCTGAGGCCGGCTGCTCTCTGCGCTTTGTTGACGACATCGCAACCGAGAATCTCACAGACAGGCTCATCGATGGCATGGATAGTCACACGGCCGTTGTAGCCGTCAGCTCTGTTCAGTTCTCCACCGGATCCATGATCGACGTTCCTCGGTTGGGCGATGAGTGCACGCGCACAGGCGCCAGGTTGGTCGTTGACGCAACCCAAGCGGCAGGACTCCTGAAGGTAGACTCGCAGGGTTGGAAGGCCGACGCGGTCGTCACGAGCGGCTACAAGTGGTTGGGCGGTCACGGCGGCGTTGCACTCTCCGCGGTATCTCCCAGTCTGCTCGAGCGAGACCCGCCGTTTCCGGGCTGGTTTGGAACGAACAGTCCGTTCGACTTCGATGCCATAAGCCTGCATTTCGCGAGCGACGCACGACGCTTCACTCAGTCGACGATGTCCTACATCTCGATGGCCGGCCTCACAACGGCACTCGATCACCTGATGTCCCTGAAGGGGGACCTCCTCGAGACGCATTCACACCGTCTCTCGGGCAGGCTGATCAAGAGCGCACACGCACACGGGTGGACGTCATTCCGCGCCATGGATGACGCATCGGCGTCACCCCACATCGTGTCGCTCACCCATCCGGAAGTCAGCGCGGACAGAGCGATCGACGCGCTGCGCCGCAACCGCATCGTCTGTGGAGTCCGCAACGGTCGCATCAGGGTTTCGCTCGCGCCCTACAACAGCAGTGCCGATGTCGATGCTTTGATCGACGCGTTGGCTTCCGTTTGAGGATGCGGCCGCTTGCAGTGCGGCGTGTCGAACTATGGCATCCGGTAGTGCGCGGCAAGCGACCCGTGTGCGGACCTCCTCACGAAGGCATGGCGCGGATGGGGCCATGTCCTATGATGACCCCATGTCGACGCCGATTCTCGACACCAAGCTCCACGTCCCGCCGCCCCGGCCCAGCGCGGTCCTTCGCCAGCGCCTGGCAGAACGGCTGGACGAGGGCCTGCAGCGCAGGCTGATCCTGGTGTCGGCCCCTGCCGGCTTCGGTAAGACGACGGCAGTCAGTGAGTGGGCGGCCGGCCACAGCAGCCTTGACCCGGAAGCTTCCTTTGCCTGGCTATCCCTGGACGAAGGGGACGGAGATCCGGCCCGCTTCCTGACCTACGTCGTCGCCGCTTTGCAGACGGTCGCCCCGGATGTCGGGCAAGGGGTGCTGGACATGCTCCAGTCTCCCCAGCCGCCGCCCATCGAAACGGTGCTGACGGCCCTGTTGAACCAGATCGCGGCGCTCCCACAGGACGTCGTCCTCGTGCTGGACGACTACCACACGCTCGACTCCGAGCCGGTGGACGAAGCCCTCGCGTTCCTGCTGGAGCATCTGCCGCCACGGATGCACCTGGTGATCGCCACACGCGAAGACCCGCGCCTGCCCCTGGCCCGGTGGCGAGCTCGGGGACAGCTGACCGAGCTGCGCGCGGCGGACGTGCGTTTCACCCCCGCGGAGGCCGCCGACTTCCTCAACCGGGTGATGAGCCTCGACCTCTCGGCGGAGGACATCGCCGCCCTGGAGACCCGCACCGAAGGCTGGATCGCCGGCCTGCAGCTGGCTGCGCTCTCCCTGCAGGGGCGCTCGGATGCCGACAGCTTCATCCGGACCTTTGCCGGCAGCGACCGCTTCGTGCTGGACTACCTGGTCGAGGAGGTCCTTCAGCGCCAGCCTGAGCGCACGCGCACCTTCCTGCTGCAGACCGCCATCCTCGATACGTTGAGCGGAGCCCTGTGCGACGCCGTCACCGGGCAGAAGCACGGCAAGGGGATGCTCGAACTCTTCGAGCGCGACAACCTGTTCGTCGTCCCGCTGGACGATCAGCGCCAGTGGTATCGCTACCACCACCTCTTCGCCGATGTCCTGCAGGCGCACCTGCTCGAGGAGCAGCCGGATCAACTGCCCGCCCTGCACCGGAGGGCGAGCGAGTGGTACGAGGACAACGGCTCGCGATCCGACGCGATCCGCCACGCCCTGCGCGGCGAGGCCTTCGAGTGGGCGGCCGAGCTGATCGAGCGGGCGGGGCCGTTGGTGGTGACGGCCTCGCAGACGGCCGTATGGCTCAAATGGGCGACGTCCCTGCCGGACGATCTGATCCGCGCTCGGCCCGTGCTCAGCGTCTGGCATGCGTACGCATTGCAGGGCATCGGCGAATTGGAGGCCGCCGAGGCTCGGCTGCGGGACGCCGAGCGCTGGCTGGAGCCCGGGGCGGACCAGGCGACCGTCCCCGTGGACGAGGAGCAGCTGAGGTCGCTTCTGGCTACCGTGGCCGTGGCTCGAGCCTACGCTGCACACTCTGTCGGGGACGTGCCGGGCACCGTGAAGCACGCTCAGCGGGTGCTCGAGCTTCTGCCCGAAGGGGACAATCCCCGGCGCCTGCAGGGGATGGCGCTCCTGGGGATGACCTACTGGGCCAGCGGGGACCTGGACGCCGCCGACCGAGTGTTCGTGGACTACAGCCAGAGGCTGCTCGCCGCCGGCGACATCACGGACGCGATCAGCGCCATGAC
>CAZHMA010000017.1:0-20815 GCA_964533555.1 uncultured Eubacteriales bacterium | reverse complement strand
CCTTCGATCGCGCGTAGGCCCACGCGCCGTAGGCGGCCGATACGGCGAGCGCGACGGCGGCGACGACCCACAGCAGCCGTGCGGTGAGGTGGCGCGAGGACGACACGGTACCGCGGCGTGGCGCGTAGTCGGCGGCGGCCGTCCCGGTGAGGTCCACGACCACGACCGTGATGTTGTCGTAGCCTCCGGCGCGGTTCGCCGCGTCGACCAGTGTCTGCACCGCCTTGTCCGGGTCCTTCTCGGCAGTGAGGATCTCCGAGATGAACTCGTCCGCGAGCATCCCCGTGAGCCCGTCAGTGCACAGCATCAGACGGTCGCCGGTCCGGCCCTCGACTTCGAACACGTCCGCGAGCATGTTCGGGTCCGACCCGAGCGCTCGCGTGATGACGCTGCGCTGCGGGTGGAATCGCGCCTCCTCTTCGGTGAGGCTGCCGTCGCGGATGAGGTCGCCGACCATCGAGTGGTCGTCGGTGAGGCGCTCCAGGCGTCCGGCGCGCAGCAGGTAGGCGCGGCTGTCGCCGACGTGCGCGACGGCTATGCGCGTCCCGTCCACCATCGCGGCTGTGAGCGTCGTGCCCATGCCGGTGCGGGTGCGGCTCTTCGCCGCCGCGGCTATGACGGCGCGGTTCGCGGCCCGCACCGCGCGGCCGAGCGCCTTGCCGTCGAGGCGTGCGGGAGCGCTGGCAAGCAGCTCCTCGAGCGCGACGCGGCTGGCGATCTCGCCTGCCCGGTGGCCGCCCATGCCGTCCGCGACGGCGTAGAGCGGCGGCTCGATGAGCAGCGCGTCCTCGTTGCCGCTGCGGGTGAGTCCGGTGTCCGTGAGGCCGGCAGCCGGCTGGCGCTGGACGCTCACAGCCGGGTCACCTTCATGCGCACGGTGCCGATGACGACCTCGTCGCCGGCCTTCAGCGTGACCGGCGACCTCACGGGCGCGCCGTTGACGACGGTGCCGTTGGTGGAGCCGAGGTCCTCGAGGACCGGACCGCCCGCCGTGGGGACGACCTGCGCGTGGCGCGTCGAGACGAAGTCGTCGGCGATCACGAGCTCGAAGTCCTTCTCGCGGCCGATCCGCACGGCGCGATCCAGCGCGACCTTCACGCCCTTGAGCTCCGCCGGCCCGGCCGTCACGGCCAGCGCAAGCGGACGCTCGCCTTTCGCGGGCGCGCCGGTGCGCACGAGTGCGATGCCTGCGCGGACCGCCGCGAACAGGAAGAGGTAGAGCAGAGCCAGCAGCAGCAGCCGGCCGAAGAGCAGCACCACGTCGACCATCGCTACTCCCGCGCGCGGTGGTAGGTGAGCCGGGTGACACCGATCTCCATGACGTCGCCGTCACGGAGCCGCGCACGCGTCACGGGCTCTCCGTTGAGCATCGTGCCGTTCGTTGACTCGAGGTCCTGCAGGAACCAGTCGCCGTCAAGGAGGAAGAGCTCCGCGTGGCGCCTGGAAACGTTGGCGTCCGCGAGGCAGATGTCGCACTCCTGGAGGCGGCCGATCACAGCCCGGTCGCCGCGCAGGGCGATGTCGTGACCCGTCTCGCCGACCGTCACGGTGTCGATGCGGTCGGAGAGGCCGCCGCCCGGCTCGTCGTCGCCGAAGACCTCGGCCTCGTAGTCGTAGGGGGCCTGGGGCGTGTGGGTGACGGGGGGCGCCGGCGGGATCTCGGAGGGCTCCTCGGCGGGGGCGTGGTCGGCGCTCACGCGGAAACGGCCCAACTTGAGGTCCGCATGTTCGGCGAACGACACGACAGGCTTCGACGCGAGGTGATAGCCCTGCTCGCGGGCGCGCTCGACCAGGAACGTGGCGAGCTCACCGGCCAGGACCGGAGCGAAGCCGCGCAGGTTGTCGGCGTCGGCGGGGGACAGCGCCACGGTGTAGGCGACCGGCGCGTAGACCTTGCCGACACCGACCATCCGGCCGTCATCCATCGCACGGCCGAGGGCCTTCGCCACTTCGGCGGGCTGGACGGGAGCGCGGAACGCGCCTGCGAAGAAGCCCTCGACAGCGGACCCGACACGGTCCTCGAAGTCGGACAGGATGCTCAACGTCTCGTCTCCAGCCATCTTCCGAAGGCCCCGCGCCGGCGGCGCGGAGACCGGTCCGCTACTCGTCTTGTTCGGCCCCGACGGGCGGACCGAGCGCTATGACGACGAACACCAGTATAAGAGACGCGGACCACTGGACGACGGAGAGCATGCCGATACGTTGGCCGCCCGTCATCCAGGGGCCGACGGTGGTCAGCGAGACCACTGCGCCGGTGATGGCTCCGGCGACCGCCGCGGGACGGGTGGCGCGCCGCGCGAGCAGCGACATGATGCCCGCGGCCGCGGCCCAGCAGGCGACCATGACGAGCAGCGGCAGAGGGCGCTCGAGGTACTGGGCGTAGGTCTGAGCGGTGCGGAGCGGATACTCCAGCGCGTGCATCGGCGCTCCGGGGAAGGCCAGCCAGTACGTGACGCCCGGCGCGGCCGGAAGCCCCGCGGGTATGGCGCCCGAGCCGCTGGCCAGCGCCGCGACCAGACCCGCCATCGCCCCGCTCGCTACCGCCGCCCAGGTTCCCGGCATGAAGAAGCCGATCAGCAGCGGCAGCGCGGGGCCGAGTCCGAAGACGCCGAAGAGTGGCGCGAGGAAGGGCACGAAGCCCTCCCATCCGCCGCGCCGTCCGAACGCCGCCCACCAGACCGCTCCCGCAACGGCGGCGAACGCGCCGACGAGCGGGCTGAGCGTGAACCCGCCGGCAGCCAACACGATGAGGCCGACGGCTAGGCCCGCCTGCGGGGCGAACGCCGCGGCCAGGGCGACCACGGCGGCAGCCGCCAGGGACACGGCCCACTCGAGCCCGATGGTCGTGAGCCCTGCCCAGGCCATCCAGCCGCACACGAGCGCCGCAGCAGCGCGCCGCAGCACCGGCTCCCATCTCGCGAGGCGGTCCCAGAGCCCGAGCCGCCGCAGGGCGGTATCCTCTCCCGGCTCCTCCTCGGCGACCAGCTCGGCCACGAGTGTCTTCAGGCCGTCACGCCCGGTCGCGGCGTCGCCGAGCGACGGCAGAAGGTCGGCGGCGAACGCCTCGGCGGCGGGATAGCGGTCGGCGGGCTCGGGAGACAGCGCCGTGAGCAGCACCTCGTCCGCCTCCGGCGGCAGCGTGTCGATGAAGTCGCCGGGGGTGGGCGGCACGACGGACTCGGCCTTGTAGAGGGCGCCTTCGACGGTGTCCGACGCGAACGGGACGGCCCCGGTCACGACCTCGTACGCCAGAGCGCCGAGCGCCCATACGTCACTGCGGACGTCGACCGCCTCGCCGCGGAGCTGCTCGGGTGGCATGTAGCCCAGCGTGCCGCCTGCGCTGATTGCCTGACCTGCGGCGTTGGTGAGCGAAGCGACGCCGAAGTCGCCCACCTTCACGAGCCCGTCGCGGGTGACGAGCACGTTCTCGGGTTTGAGGTCGAGGTGCAGGACACCGTTGTCGTGGGCGAACGACAGCGCGGAGCAGATGGGCGCGAGCACGCCCGCTGCCTCGTCGGCGTCGAGCGGCGCGTAGGCGTCCAGCAGTTGCGCGAGCGAGACCCCGTCGACGTGCTCCATGATGAGGAACGCCTCGTCGAGGTCCGTGTCCCACTCGTGCACGGTGATGATGTTCGGGTGGTTGAGCATGGCCGACGTGCGCGCTTCGGCCAGTCCGGTGGTGCCGCCCAGCCGGCGGACGCCCGCGTGCGAGAGCGGGATGCGCTTGATCGCCACGCGCCGGGCCATCTTGGTGTCGAAGGCGAGCGTCACGGTGCCGTGGCCGCCCTCGCCGATGTCGGCGAGGGGCCGGTACCGCCCCAGGATCAGTGCCTGCTCCACGACCCTCCGCCCCGCCCGCGTCCGTCGGCTGAGATTGTAGCGCTTGGGACGGACGGGACGGGCAGACGACATGGCACGGACTTTGTAACTGCCAGATACTAAGTACGTTGTGCGGGTACATATGGCTCGTCGCAACGACACCACAAGGAGGTTCGTCATGGGTATGCTCGAAGGCAAGATCGGACTTGTGACCGGAGCCGGTTCGGGTATCGGCCGCGCGACCGCGCTCGCGATGGTCCGCGAAGGCGCCAAGGTGGTCGTCTCCGACGTCGACGACGCCGGCGGGGCCGAGACCGTGAAGATGATCGCCGACAAGGGCGGGGACGGGTTCTTCGTCCACGCTGACGTGTCGGACCCGGTGCAGGTCGAAGCGCTCGTGAAGGCCGCGGTCGACAAGTACGGCGCCCTGCACCTCGGCGTCAACAACGCCGGTATCGGCGGCGAGTCCGCGGCCGTGGGCGACTACACGGTCGAGGGCTGGCGCAAGGTCATGTCAATCAACCTCGACGGCGTCTTCTACTCGATGCGCTACGAGATCCCGGCCATGCTGGCCGCGGGCGGCGGCGCGATCGTCAACATCTCGTCGATCCTCGGGCTCGTGGGATTCCCGCAGGCCTCCGCGTACACCGCAGCGAAGCACGGGGTCGTCGGCCTCACCAAGGTCGCCGCGATCGAGTACGGCCAGGCCGGCATCCGCGTCAACTCCGTCAACCCGGGCTTCATCTCGACGCCGCTGCTGACGAGCGCCGGGATCACGGAGGGCACCGACATGTACGCGTTCATCGCGGGCAAGCACGCCATGAACCGTCTCGGCTCCGCCGAGGAGATCGCCGAAGGGATCGTCTGGCTTCTCTCCGACAAGGCCTCGTTCGTGACAGGCATCCCGTTCGCGATCGACGGCGGGTACACCGCACAGTAGCGGGCGGTCGGCGCTTCCACGACGCGGTCGCGGGACCCCCTCCGCGGCCGCGTCGCCTTGTCCCGTGCCGTCGGGGATGCTACCCTAGCGCTCGCGCTACGCGGGTGTGGCGGAATGGCAGACGCGCATGGTTCAGGTCCATGTGGGGGCAACCCCGTGAAGGTTCAACTCCTTTCACCCGCACCACGTTCAAGAGCAGGAGCCCCGGCCGGCACAGGCGGGGCTCCTTTCGCTGTCTCGGGGCCCGTGAGCATGCGTTCGCGAACCTGACGGGCGCCGTCCAGCACGGTCTCGAGGGCGGGCCGTGCGTACGGCAGAAGGCCGAGGCCGATGGCGGCGTCCCACAGGGGCTCCGCCTTCTTCCATGCCGCGGAGTAGGCGAGATGCCGCAGCTGCTCCCGGGGCGTGCTTCGGGCCAGGGAGGATCGGACGACGCCGCGCCAGGAGTAGAAGTCCTTCCTCGCGCGGTGGTAGCCGGCCTCGATCACCGCCGGGGACATGGTGGGGTGCGCGACCACGCAGTGACGGGTGTCGTACCGGTCCCAATCGCGGGAGATGATCCGCCCCTCACGCTCCATGCGCGCGTGGAGGGCGGTCCCCGGATACGGCGTGAGGACGTGGAAGGTCGCCGTCTCGATCCCCCGCGACATCGCCCAGTCGGTGGTCCTGTCGAACACGTCGGGACCGTGGTGGTCCATTCCGAAGACGAAGCTCGCGTTCACCATCACGCCGGCGTCATGCAGACGACGGACCGCCTCGTCGTAGTCCCGGCCGAGATTGTGGCGCTTTCCCTGCTCGGCCAGTGCAAGGGGATCGAGCGTCTCGAAGCCGACGAACAAGGAGCGCAGGCCGGCGGCGGCGGCCAGCTCGACCAGCCCCGGTCGAAGTACCGATTCGACCGTCGCGGCCGCCTGCCAGACCCGGCCGGAGCCCTGCATCTGGGAGATGAGCGCCCTGGCGAACCGGTCGTCCGCGAACAGGTTGTCGTCCAGGAAGTACAGGTGTCTCCCGTCGAGCGAGTCGATCTCATCGATGGCGTCCTCGAGCGCCGCGGTGTAGAAGGACCGCCCGCCCCGGTAGAAGGCGTCCTTGTAGCAGAAGTCGCAGGAGTGCGGGCACCCGCGCGACACCACGATCGAATTCGGGACGAGGTATCGTGACCGGTCGATGAGGTCCCGGCGGGCCCTCGGGGCTCCCCGGAGCGATCGCTCGGTCGACCGGTAGACACGGCGCGGCCGACCTGCCCGGAAGTCAGCGAGGAACCGCGGCCACGTGTCGTCTCCCGGCCCCAGGAAGACGGAGTCCGCGTGCTCGGCGGCCTCTCGGGGCAGCGACGTGGCGTGCAGTCCGCCGAGGCAGACATGGGAACCTCTGCTCCGGTACAGGTCGGCGAGGGCATAGGCGCGACGGGCGGAAGTCACGTACGTCTGGATCACCACGACGTCGGGGTCGTCATCCAGAGAGACCTCGGCCACGTGCTCGTCTTCGATGGTGACGTCGTCGTCCCTGCAGTGCGCCGCGAGGGTCGCAAGACCCAGGGGAGGGAACAGCGAGTACTTGATCGGCCGGAAGAACGGGTCTGTGGCCTCCGCCAGGGCGGGCAGCACCATCTTGATCCGCATCGGCACGGCCTTTCCTGGGTCGGCGGTAGAGTCAAGCGTACGGGCCTGACGCGGCGCGGACCGATCCGTGTCCGCGGTGTTGACGCCGCGTCATCGCGCCGTCGCGGTCGGACCCGTGAAGCCTTGCCGAGCCGCGGTGGTACGATGGCCAGATGCAGCCACCGGCGCTGCACCGACGGTCACTGGGGGTGATCGTGATGGGTCAGATGGTCGCCGACGGGGGCGTCTCAGCTCCCACCTCCGCGAAGTCCGGTTCCTCGATGCCAGCGACGCCGCTAGGGCGCTGGGCGGTCTGGCTGGCCGCCGGGGCGGTCGGGATGGCGGGCGTGCTCTATGGCCTGTCGATCGCCATGATGGCGTACGCCCAGAACAACCCGACAGCACCGCCCTTCTCGCCCGTGCCGGTCCTCGCGGTCCTCGTGACGGCGTTCGCCTGCGCGGTGGGCTCGCTCGCCACCGGTATCGTGGCGCGCCGGCGCGGGGACGTCTCGAAGTACGGGACCGTCGCGCTGATCGGCTCCGGGATCGTGGTCGCGGTGTTCGTCTTCTTCGCCGTCGGCGAGTTCGCGGTCCCGCACTGAGCCATCGGCCGTGGGTCGGCCGAACGACGCCGGAGCGGCGCGGACACCGGCGATGCTACTCTGGTGCCTCGAGCGGGCGACCGGGACGCACGGCCGGCGGTCCGCTGCGCACCCCCGTCGCGATCCCACCTAACTCCGAAGAGGTCCGCTGCGATGCCGAACCCGTTCGCGTTCCTCTCCTACGTGCTGCTCACGAGCTTCACGCCGGGGCCCAACAACATCATGGCCATGTCGAACGCGAGCCGGCACGGATTTCGGCGAAGCCTCCCCTTCAATGCCGGGGTGTTCGCGGGGTTCTTCGTGATCACGGTTCTGGCCTGCGCTTTCAGCCTCTCGCTCTATGCCGTCCTGCCGGGCGTCAAGCCCGTCATGACCGTCATAGGCGCCGCCTACATCCTGTGGCTCGCCTGGAAGACGGCGACCGCGCGACCGCACGATGACGGCGACGGCCCGGGTGCGGGCACGTTCGTCTCGGGCATGCTGCTCCAGTTCGTGAACCCGAAGGCGCTGCTGTACGGGCTGACCGCGGCGTCGACGTTCCTCGTGCCGTACTACGCTTCGCCGGCGGTCCTGGGCGGCTTCTGCCTGTTCCTGGCCGGGGTCAGCTTCGTGTCCACGAGCAGCTGGGCGCTCTTCGGGTCGGTCTTCGAGCGCTTCCTCGCGGGCAACGCGCGGGTCATCGGCCTGGTGATGGCGGCGCTGCTTGTGTACTGCGCGGTGTCGCTGTTCCTCTGAGCGTGGTCAACCGTCATTCCGCTCCACGTTCCCTCGTGCGATGATGGTGCGCATCGGGGTGCAGGGACCGGTCACGCGCACGCGTGGTCCGGCTTTAGGGTGAGGGAGAGGCCATGCGCGCTCGCCGTCAGGCGGTCTGTTCACGCACACGTCTGTTCAAGTTCGCTTCGGCTCTCGGTGCTGCTGTCGCGTTCGCCGCGCTGTGTGCCCCGGCGCTCGCTTCAGCCGGCGTGGTGACGTTGCCGGGGATAGGCGGTCTGGCGTCGCCGACGCATCCGACCGAGACCGTCTGGTATCCGACCCGGACCGCCACCTTCTCGTGGGAGGCGACCCGGGCCTTCTCGGGCTACTCCTACGCTCTCGACGGCGACGCGACCGCGCCGACACTCGATGTGACGCGCGATGGGCTGATGCCGTGCTTCAGCGAGGGTGCCTCCACCCCCGTGGGACCGACCGAGCCGTGGGCGATGCCCCGTCTCGGCTTCCAGGCGGTCGCCGACTTCAACGGAGACGGCATCCTCGACCTGGCCGAGGCAGGGGGGACGCGGCTCTACGTCCTGCTGGGCAAGGGCGACGGCACCTTCGAGACGAAGCCCCAGCCGCCGAGCTCGAACCCGTACGTCTACCTCGCGTGGAACGGCTGGGAGTTCGATTCCCGGGAGATCGTTGCCGCGGACTTCGACAAGGACGGCTTGATGGACCTCGTGCTCGCGGGCCACAGCGCGAACGCCGAGTACCTCGTCCTGAACGGGGCCGGGGACGGCACGTTCACCATCTCCGGGCGGGTCGCGAGCGGCTGGCTGTGGTACTCGCCGAGCAGCGGGTGGACCACCGGCCGTTCGATCACCACGGCCGATTTCGACGGCGACACAAACCTCGACCTGGCGATGTCTCTCGAGAGCTCACCAGGCGTGGTGGCCGTCTACCCGGGCAACGGCGACGGTACCTTCGGAGCCGGCAGCGCCCTGCGCATGTCCGGCACGGTGCAGGCCTGGGACGTTCTGCGCGATCTCGCGGCGGGCGACCTCGACACCGACGGGCGTCCGGAGCTCGTCGGAGTCGTCGGAGAGGACGCTAGCGCCCGTGTCGCGATCTGGGACAACGCGGGTGGCACGCTGACGACCCCCTCGGTGCTCAACGTGCCGAGCCCGCGCCTACACGCGAAGGTCGAGATCGCCGAGATGGACGGGGACGGCGCGCCGGAGATCGTCGCGGTGAACAACGACAACAACTACTTCCAGCCCGGTGTCACGATCTACCACGGGAACCTCACCGACGGCTTCACCGCGACGGGGCTCACGCCTCTCAGCTACGAGTGCTTGACGGACCTCAAGGTCGTCGACATCAACGCGGACGGCCTCCTCGACGTCGTCGGGCTCAATTCCTTCGCCTACAACAGCGAGGGCCGGTCTGGTGTCGAGTGGTACCTGAATGACGGTTCCGGAGGCTTCGCCGGTCCGTTCCGGCATCGGGCGTACGAGAACAGCCTGCAGCAGTTCTCCATAGGTGACTTCGACGGCAACGGGCTTGTCGACTTCATCGTCCTCCCCCCGCCGGACAGCGTCATCGCCGGTCCGGGTGCGAGAGTCGTGCCGCTGCTGGCCTCCGCCGGAACGAAGGTGACGGCGCCGTCCGACGGGACGTTCTACTTCCACGTGCGCGGCGTCTCCGGCGGGATCGGCGGGCCGGTCACCGACATGCAGGTGAACATCGACACGACCGGCCCCACGGTCGCGCTGGCGGGCGTCACGGACGGCGGCGTGTACGTGTCGGGCTCGGTCCCGGTGGGCTCGATCGTGGCGTCCGACCCCAACATGCCCGATGCCAGCGGCGTCGCGGCAGTGCACTGGACGACGAGCTTCGGCACGTCGGGCGAGACGGCCGGGAGCACCGCGCCGGTCTCGGTTCCCACGACCGCCGGCGTCTACGTGTACTCGGCGCACGCCGTTGACAATGCCGGCAACCAGGGTGTGGAGCGTACCTTCGCTGTGACCGTTCTCGGCGACGTGCTCGGACTGGCATCGCCGACGCATCCGGTGGCGACCGTGTACTACCCCGCGACCACCGCGGGCTTCCGCTGGGACGAGCGGTCCGGGACCTCGTACAGCTACCAGCTCGATCGGGATCCCGACGGCACGCCCGACCTTGTGCCGGATGCTTTCAGCCCGCGTGGCAGCGCGCTGTTGCCGCCGGCTTCCTACTCGGCGTCGGCGTCGATCGGCCCACTTGCGACCGGTGACTTCAACGGCGACGGCAAGGCGGACATCGCGGCAGGCGAGAACGACGGCACCGGCGTGCGCATCCTGCTCAACCACGGCGACGGTACGTTCTCGGCTACCGGTCCGGACCACACCTATGACACGGGAACCTACCCGACGGACATCACCGCGGTCGATCTGGACCTCGACGGCAAGCTCGATCTCGTGTTCGGCAACGGGTCCGAGACGAGCAGTCTGGGGATCATGCGCGGCAATGGCGACGGTACGTTCAGGGCCATGGAGGTCGTGGGGTTGCCGTCATCCGACGCCGTCAGCCTGGCTGTGGCGGACTACGATCGCGACGGGCGTCCCGAGATCGCGTGCGGCGGGTGGGATTCCACCGTCGACATCGTCTACTGGAGCGGCACGAGCTGGACGCTGCGCCATGTCACCCTCCCCGATGGTGCCCAGGGCATCGGCTCGATCGCAGCGGGCGACTTCAACGGCGACGGCCGGCCCGATCTGGTGCTCGGCAACGACTCGATCGAGCTCGCCGTGGCGCTCAACGAGGGCGCCGGGCTCTTCCCGGGCAGTTCGATCACGACGAAGCCCGTCTCTTCTCCCGCCAACGAGCTCGCGGTCGCCGATCTGGACCGTGACGGTCGCGCGGACGTCGTGGTGAACGCGTACGGCTCCAGCAAGCTCATCACGCTCGACGGCGACGGCATGGGCGCCTTCCTTGGTGAGCACGTCCTGGACATCTCCGGCTCCGCGGATGTCGCGCTGGGTGACTTTGACAAGGACGGCGTGCTCGACCTCGCGCGGTGGCTCCCCGGCTGGCCTGTCATGCAGGTCTACACCGGCGACGGCACCGGGTTCTTCACGGGGCCGACGACGACCGCCGCGAACTCCTCGGGAAACTACGGCGTTGCGTCCGCCGACTTCGACGGGGACGGCTTCGCGGACCTCGCCGCCGCCGACTGGGATGGCCAAGTCGAGGTCTTTCGCGGATGGGACCGCCGCTTCAATGTGACCTACACGGGTCTCGCCACCGGCACGTGGTACTTCCACGTGCGTGAGGTCGGCCCGGGTGCGGGCGCGCGCGTATCCACCATCCGCATCAACATCGCCGCGGCGGTACCGGCCAAGGGCCGCGCGATCGGTACCGTGCGATTCGGTCCGAACGCCTATCGGCTGAGCTCGTTCAGCAAGGCGGCGCTTCGCAAGTTCGCTTCCACGATCAAGGCCCTCGGCTTCAAGACCGTCACGGTCGAGGGTTGGACGGCGCACCGCGACAAGGGCAGCAACGCCTTCCGCCTCCGGCTGTCGGCGGCTCGCGCGCGGGCAGTGAAGGCGTATCTCGACAGCCGCTTCCGTGTACTCAAGGTCAAGGTGAACGTCGTGGCGGTGGGCAAGGGCGCTGTGCCCGGTAGCCGCGACGGCGCGGGACTGGACCGCAAAGCGGTGGTCTGGGCGAAGTAGCCCGTTCGCCGGCGCGCGGACCGAAAGCAACGCGGCCTCGCCCCGACCGGGGCGGGGCCGCGCAGCGTCCCGGGCGATCGGACGGTCGGCCCCGTACGCCGGGGCTCCATCCCGTCCACCCCGCTTCTGCTAGTGTCGTACCGCATCGGTCCGCCCGCGCGCGACCGCGAAGATGCGTCAGAAGAGAACGGCCTCGGAGCGCCCGTGGACATCGCAGACAGCAACGGAGTCGAGCTTCACTACATGACCGGCACCGGCAACTCGCACCGCATCGCGGTTTGGGTGGCCGAGGCCGCGGAAGCGAGGTCAGCCAGGGCGGCGCTCGTCGCCATCGGCAGCGAGCGTCCCGCGCCTGTGGTGGCTCCGATGATCGGCGTGCTGTTCCCCACACACGGCTTCACGGCCCCGTGGGGCGTGATCCGCTACGTGGCGCGGATGCCCCGCTTGGAGGGTCGCCTCGCTTTCGTGATCGCGGCGCGCGCGGGTTGGGGATGGGAGCGACTGCGACTGCCCGGGTTCGAGGGGACCGGTTCCTGGCTCGCTGCGCTGCTGCTGGCGCTCAAGGGCGCCAACGTCGTCGGCATCACCGGCATGGACATGCCCTCGAACTGGACCGCGCTGCATCCGGGGATGAGATTGTCGAACGCCGTCGACATCATCGAGCGCGCGCGGGTACGCACGGGCACGTTCGCGGATGTGGTCCTCGGCGGGGGTCGCCTCTACAGGGGGTGGATCTCGCTGCTCTTTGGCGTTGTACTGGCGCCGATCTCACTCGGCTACTTGCTGGCGGGTAGGCTGCTCCTCGGCAAGCTCTTCATCGCGGACGAGCGCTGCACTTCCTGCGGTGTGTGTGCGAAGACCTGCCCGTTCGGCGCCGTCAGGATGATCGGAAGACCGGCGCGTCCCTACTGGACGTACTCTTGCGAGAGCTGCATGCGGTGCATGAACGTCTGCCCCGAGGAGGCGGTCCAGGTCTGGCAGCCGGGTCTGGCGGGGCTGCTCGTGCTTTCGGCGGCGGTCGGTGTGTTCGTCGATGCGACGCTCGCCCTGAGCGGCATCGCCGCCGGTCCCGCGGGCGTGCTCGCCGGCCAGGCCGCCTCGTTGATCCTGCTGATCGTGGTGTGGGCGGCGCTCTATGCCGGGCTCTGGGTGGCCTCCCGCTGGGTCCCGGTTGCCTGGCTGCTCGGACACACCACCTTCACGCGCCTCTACCGGCGGTATCACGAGCCCGCCACCGACCTGCGCAAGGTATAGCGCCCCAGGGGGACTCACCGCCCGCCTTTGCGGGTACGCTGGTTGCATGGCCATCGACGGACGACAGATCGGGCGACCCCCCGAGGAGAAGGACGCGTACGACAGCGTCGGGATCCGGGTCGCGGCCGCGCTGGTCGTGGTAGTCCCGGTCATCGCCCTCACGGTGCTGGCCTACTTCATCGGGACGCTGACAGGTGGGGTCCTGGGGGGTGTGCTGAGCGTCGCGAGCACGATCCTCACGGTCGCGGTGCTCTGGGTCCTGAAGCGGAGACGGCGGCACTGACGGCCCGGATGCCGGTCCGCGGGATGCCAGGGCCCGTCCCCGCGGTGTAGGATGCTGTTCACCGGCATGGGGTCGGGGGTACCGGAAGAGGACTCGGACTTGGAAGCACGCGAGCTCGCGGCTGAGCGGGGGCACGCCGCACGCATGGGGGCGTACCTGGCGCTCACAAAGCAGAAGCAGACGGTGCTACTGCTGGTCACCGGTGTCGGAGCGTATGCGCTGACGCTGCCGGGCGCCGTGGACTGGGTCGTGCTCGGCCTGGGCGCGCTCGCCCTGTGGCTCTCGGTCTCCGGCTGCACGGTGCTCAACATGGTGCTGGACCGCGACATCGACGCCAAGATGGCGCGCACATCGGCCAGACCGCTGCCAATGGGTGAGGTCTCCGTCCGGGCCGCCACCGTGTTCGGGCTCGCACTTTCCGCGCCCGGGCTGGCGCTGGCGTGGTCTCTCGGCGCGGTCTTCGGCGCCGTCGTGACCGCCGGCTTCGCCATCGACTTCATCGTCTACACCGCATGGCTGAAACGCCGCACGCCGTACTCCATCCTGATCGGGGGCCTTTCGGGCGGAATGCCGGCCCTGGCCGGACGCGCGCTGGCGCTCGGCCGGGTGGACCTGGTCGGCGTCCTGCTGGCGGCCGGCGTGCTGTTCTGGATCCCCGCGCACATCCTCACACTGGCCATGCGCCGCGCCGACGAGTACCGCGCTGCCGAAGTACCCGCATGGCCGAGCGTCTACGGCCCCACGGCGACGCGCCGTCTGATCGCGGGCTCCAGCGTGCTCGGGGCGATCACACTGATGGCGGCCGGCTATCTGCTGCGGGTCCCGGTGCCCGCCCTGGCCGCGCTGGGTGTGTTGGGCGCGACGCTGATCGCGCTCGCCGTCGGCGGGCTCGTGCGTCCATCGGACCGGCATGACTGGCTGCTCTTCAAGGCCGCGTCGGTGTATATGGCCGCATCGTTCGGCTGCCTCGTCGCTGGCGCAGCGTTCGCTGCTGTCTAGACCACGGACCGCCGCACACCGCGGCGGCCGGACCCACAGGAACCGGGGTCGACAAGCACCATGGCCGACGGATTCTCACCGATAAAGGGCAAGTGCACCTACTGGCGCGAGACGCTGGTCGAGGACGACCGATTCGACTCGCGCATCAAGAAGGCCGACAAGCGCGTGTTGTGCGCCTGCTTCGTGGAGGGCGACACCTGGCCCGCGACGGTCACGACGATACCGGCCGATTGCCCGGAGCGCTTCCACTGCCGGTACTACATCAAGCACGGCTGAGGTCCGAGGTCCCTTCCGACCGCCAAGACGAAGCGGCGCCGCCCGGAGGCGACGCCGCTTGTTCGTTGACCAGGTCCGCGAGCGTCGGTGCTAGTCGCGGTCCCGGTGCATGATCTCGACGATGGTGCGGAGCTTGCCCGTCTTCTGGTGGGCCAGGCGCACCGCGGCCTCGCGCTTGGCGGGATCGAGGAAGTCCTCGACGTGGTTCGCCAGGTCCTTCGGCACGAAGGGCTTGGTCATGTAGTCGGTGAGGCCGTCTTCCATGCCCTCGAGCTGGCTCTCGAAGTCGCCGACCGCGGACAGGTGGATTACGGGGATGTTCGCCGTCTTCGGGTCCGCCTTGAGCCGCTTGCGCGCCTCCTTGCCGTCGAGCCGCGGCATCATGATGTCGAGCAGGATGAGGTCGGGCTTGAGCTCGGCGGCCTTCTCCAGCGCCTCCACCCCGTCGTACCCCTCGAACACCGTGTGACCCCTCGCGCGAAGCGTGGCCGAGACCAGCTTCACGATGGAGGGCTCGTCGTCCACTACGAGAATCCTGGCCATCTTGGTGGTGCTCCCTTCTTTCGGGGCACGGCCCCGAAAACCCCCGGTCAGGCCTCGAGCAGCTCCGAGACCCGCTGTACGAGCTCCTTCGGTGTGAACGGCTTGGTGATGTAGCAGAGCGCCCCCCGCTCGAGCCCCTCCACCTGTTCGGCGGCCTGGCTCTTCGCGGAGAGCATTACGACGGGTATGTGCGCGGTCTTGGGGTTCTTCTTCAGCCTCTCACATGCGTCGTACCCGTTGAGTACCGGCATCATGACGTCCATCAGGATCAGGTCGGGCTGCTCGCGCTCGGCGACCTCGATGGCCGACATCCCGTCGCACGCCTGCACGACCTCGAAGCCGTGTGACGCCAACGAGAACGACACCAGCTTCAGGATATGCGGCTCGTCGTCCACTGCAAGGACGCGTTTCATACGCCGGCTGCCTCCTGCTCGCCCTGGGGGGCGAATCGGGAGCGCACGAGCTCCTCGACGCGATCGGCGATGTCCTCGGGACGCAGCGGCTTCGCGAGCTGCGTGACCGCGAGCTTGAGAACGTCGATCTGGTCGCTGTCGATGCGATGAGCGGTCATGACGATGATCGGGATGTCCTTCCACTCCTCGGTGGTCTTCACCTTCTGGATGACCTGGTAGCCGTCCATCTCCGGCATCTTCAGGTCGAGGAGCATGACGTCGGGCTTGCGCTTCTCGATGGCGGCAAGCGCCTCGAGGCCGTTGAAGGCGGCGGCAACCGCGAAGCCGCGCTTGCGCAGCATCTCGGTGAGCACCTTGGTGATCGAGCGGTCATCGTCGACCACGAGGGCGACCGGCGACTTGGCCGACCCGACGAAGCTGTCGATGATGCGCAGCAGCCGCGTCTGGTCGATCGGCTTCTCCAGGTAGTCCGCGGCGCCCAGGCGGCACGACTTGCCCTCGTCGCACACGATGGACAGCACGACCACGGGGATGTTGGTGGTCTCGGGATGGTCCTTGAGCTCCTGCAGGAGGTCGAAGCCGTCCCCGCTGTCCAAGATGACGTCGAGCGTGATGACGAGCGGGCGCTCGCGCAGTGCCATCTTCAGTGCCTCGTTCGCGGTGTGCGCCTTCACGACCTCGTAGCCGCGCTTGGCCAGGTAGGTCTCGATGAGGTCGGCGACCTCGGGGTCGCGGTCGACGACCATGATCTTGCCGCCGATCGCCGCCGGTCCCTGCAGGTACGGGGTGCGCACGAGTTCGCGCGGCGCGACCGGCACCGAGAACGTGAACGTC
The DNA here is from genome assembly GCA_964533555.1 of uncultured Eubacteriales bacterium. Lineage (GTDB taxonomy): Bacteria > Actinomycetota > Coriobacteriia > Anaerosomatales > PALSA-660 > JANYAK01. The sequence goes on along the minus strand of CAZHMA010000017.1, from coordinate 4,836 downwards.
GAGCCTTCGCCCATCTTCGAGCGGACCCACACCTTGCCGCCGTGCAGCTCGATGATGCTCTTGCAGATGGAGAGCCCGAGTCCCGTGCCGCCGATCTCACGCGTCAGCGCGTTGTCGATGCGGTAGAACTTCGTGAAGAGCTGCTTCTGGTCCTCGCGGGTGATGCCCATCCCGTGGTCCTGTACCGAGACGTTCACGAAGTCGCCCACATGGCGGGCCGAGATGACCACGTCGCCGCCGTTCGGCGAGTACTTGAGCGCGTTGCTGACGAAGTTCATCAGCACCTGGCCGATCCGGTCGCGATCCCCCTTCACCCGCGGCAGGTTCTCGGGGACCCGGGCCCGCACGGACCGCCCCGACTGCTCGCAGACCGCCCGGAAGCTGTCCAGTGTGCCCGCGATGACGTCGGCGACAGGCATGGGCTCGAGTTTCAGGTGCACGCGGCCGGACTCGATGCGCGAGATGTCGAGCATGTCGTTGATGAGTGCGACGAGCCGGTCGGCGTTCTCCTTGACGATGCCGAGGAACTCGCGCTGGATCTCGTCGACCTCGCCGGCGTCGCCGTCGAGGATGAGGTCCACATAGCCCTTGATCGAGGTCAGCGGGGTGCGGAGCTCGTGGCTGACGGTCGAGACGAACTCGTTCTTCATCTGGGCGATCTCGCGCTCGGCGGTGATGTCGTGGAGCGTGAGCACGAGGCCGATGTAGGTGCCGTTGCTGTCGATCACGGGGTTGGTCCGCGTCTTGATGACGAAATGCTGAGGCTGCGTGAGCGTGAGCTCACGGTATTCCTGCGAGCCCAGACCGTTGAGGGCCTCGGAGTTGCGCTTGTACACCTCGCACTCGGCGCATCTGGCGCGCTTCTCGGCGAACGAGGCGCAGCCCGCGCCCCCGCACAGCGTGCCGCTCATGAGCCAACAGCGCGGGTCGTCCGCGTTGTACGCCGGGCAGTCGATGCGCCCGCACTGCATGATCTCGGCGCAGTTCATGTCGTCGAGGGCAGCGGAGGGCTCGATACCGAGGAGCTGATCGGGCGTGACGATCCTGCCGACGAGCTTCTTGGCCGCGCAGCCCAGGATCTCGCACGCGGCCGGGTTCACGTACGTGATGCGATCGTCCGGCGAGAAGAGGACCAGACCGTCGCCGGTGCTCGCGAGGATCGCCTCGGACTGTTCCTGCTGCCTGATGAGCTGGGTGTCGTCTCGCAGGGAGACGGCGATGCCCGCCTGGGCGGCGCCCGCGAACCTAGTGGTCCGGCACGAAAGGTGCCGGTCGTTGACCACTACCACGAACGGCTTGTTGGGCGGGCGGCTCGTGATCGACTTGCGGAGCTTCGAGGCCAGCTCGGGCATGCCGAGAGACTCGACCGGGTTGCCGACGACCGCGGCGCGCGGCTGGCCGAGCATCTCCCCGGCGGCCTCGTTCATGAGCCGCACCACCGCGTCCTTGTCGAGCGCGATGAGGCCTTCGCCCGTCGTCGCCATCAACGCGCGCACCCGCATGTTGGCGCGCTTGTCAGAACGTCCAGCCATGGTCACGCTCCCTGCCAGTTGTCCGGCACCGCTACATTCGACGAGAGGGGGCCCATTCCCTGCACGCGACGGGCTGTCAAGCACGCTCCGGGGCGGACGTGGGTCCGAGGCCTGGGAGCGGGCCGACCCACGCATGACTCCGGCCGTGAAGACCTGCGCGTGTCCCGGCAGGCCCGGTCCTCGCTAGACTGGGTCCTATGACCGCGATGCACACAGGCAGGACCCCCGGCGACGAGGACGTCGCGACGCTGCGCCGCGCCGTGTCCGAGCACTTCGCCGCGAACCGCCGGGACCTCCCGTGGCGCGAGACGCGGGACCCGTACGCGATCCTCGTCTCCGAGGTGATGCTGCAGCAGACCCAGGTATCGCGGGTCGCCTCGAAGTACCCGGGGTTCCTGGAGTCGTTCCCCGACTTCGAGTCGCTGGCGGCCGCGCCGCTCGCCGCGGTCCTGGACGCGTGGTCCGGCCTGGGATACAACCGGCGCGCGCTGAACCTGAAGAGGCTCGCGGAGATCGTCACGCGGGACCACGGGGGACGCCTGCCGCAGGAGCCCGCGGTGCTTGCGACGCTCCCCGGCATCGGGCACGCGACCGCCTCGGCGGTCGCCACCTACTCGTTCGGGGCCTTCGCCCCGTTCATCGAGACCAACGTCCGCACCGTGTTCCTGCACCACTGCTTCGCCGATGCCGACGGCGTCCCCGATTCCGAGCTCCTGCCGCTGGTCGAGTCCTCCTGGGACCGCGACGACCCCCGCGAGTGGGGGTACGCGCTCATGGACTACGGCACCCACCTGAAGCGCGTGGTGCCGAACCCCTCTCGTCGCAGCAGCCACCACACGCGCCAGTCACGCTTCGAGGGGTCGGACCGGCAGGTGCGCGGTGCCTTTCTGCGCGCGCTCGGGCGCGCGGGCTCGGGCGTGCCGGCCGACCTCGCCGAAGAGGCCGGGGTGGACCCGGCCCGGGCCGGGCGGCTGCTTGAGGATCTGGAGCGCGAGGGTTTCGTCGTGCGCGACGGCGAGGGCGGCTGGGCGGTGTCCGGCTAGAGGTCAGGGGCGTCCTTCGCCCTCACAAGCGCCTCGGCTTCCCGCGTCAGACGCCTCGAGACCGTGTCCAGCGACATCCCGGTGGAGCGCGCGATCGCGACGATGTCGTCGTTCTCAGGGCGGACCCTCAGGTCCTCGCCGCTTCCGGAGATCTTCACGCGCACGAGCCCCAGCGACGTGGTCAGTGTGTCGGAGCGCCTCGGAGCCACCGCGCGCCACTGGAGGCGCCGCCTGACCCCCAGGGTGCCCGTCTGCCTGATGAGGATCTGCGTGAGGCGCTCGGCGTCCGCCGGGCGCGAGAGCACCGTGACCTCGCTGCCGAGACGGCGCTTCTTCATCTGCACGGGGGTCGCCCAGGCGTCGAGCGCGCCCTCTTCGAGAAGGATGTCGAGCGCCGCCGCGAGGAGCTCCGGCGTGACGTGGTCGATCGCTGACTCGAGGACGGCCACCTCTTCGAGGTCTCCTCCGCCGAGGTCCCTCTCCGCGACGGTGAGCCGCAGCAGGTTGGCCACGCCGGGGACGTCGCGCGTGCCGGCGCCCCAGCCTTCCGCGATCGTGCGAGAGGGCGGCATGGGGGCGTATCGGCGGACGAAGGCGCGAAGGAGCGCGGCCCCCGTCGGCGTGGTCATCTCGCCCTCGGCCTCGCCCGCGTATGTGGGCACGCCGTTCAGGAGTCCGGCGGTGGCCGGTGCCGGCACGGGAAGCTCGCCGTGGCTGGTCCGCACCGTCCCGTGGCCCACGCGCACCGGCGAGGCCCACAGCTCGTCGATGCCCAGCTCGTCGAGACCGATGGCCGTGCCGACGATGTCGATGATCGAGTCCACTGCGCCGACCTCGTGGAAGTGCACCCGCTCGACGTCCACGCCGTGGACACGCGCCTCGGCCTCCGCGAGCACGGTGAACGCCCGGAGCGCGCCTTCGCGCGCGGCCGCGGTGAGCGTGGAGCCCTCGATGAGCGAGCGGATGGCCGCCCAATCGCGCTGCGGCTGGTCCCCGGCGACGATCACCGTGACGAGCGTGCCGGCCAATCCGCCGCGGGTCGCGGGCCCGGCCCTCAGCACCCAGCCGGGGAGCCCGAGGCCGGTCAGGCGCTCGCGAAGGACGTCGGGCGAGAGCCCCGCCGAGACGAGCGCGCCCAGGAACTTGTCGCCGGAGACGCCGCTGAAGCAGTCCAGGTAGGCGAACACGCCGCCGTCAGTCCTTCGCCTCGAGCGGCGCGGTCTGGTTGATGCGGCTGGCGAGCGTGGCGGCCCCGAACCCGTTGTCGATGTTGACGACGCCGATGCCCGGTGCGCACGAGTTGAGCATGGTGAGCAGGGCGGCGATGCCGCCGAGGTTCGCGCCGTATCCCACCGAGGTCGGTACCGCGATCACGGGCACGGAGACGAGTCCCGCGACGATCGAGGGGAGCGCCCCCTCCATGCCGGCGACGGCCACGATCGCCCGGGCCTCGCGCAGGAGGTCGCGGTTGGCGAGAACGCGGTGCACTCCCGCCACGCCGACGTCGTAGAGGCGGGTGACCCGGTTTCCCATGATCTCGGCGGACAGGGCCGCCTCCTCGGCGACCGGGTAGTCGGCCGTTCCGCCCGATGCCACGACGATGTGGCCGTGCTGCGGCCGGTTCTCGCGGCGGTCGACCAGGAGCACTCGGGCGTCCTCGAAGAACCGGGCGTCGGTGGCGATCTGGGCGACCACCTGGAAGTGCGCGGCGGAAGCGCGCGTGCCCAGAAGCACCTGGCCCTTCTCGAGCACCTCACGAGCGATGGCGCGCACCTGGCTGGGAGACTTGCCTTGGCAGAACACGACCTCGGGGAAGCCCGTGCGCAGCTCCCGGTGGTGATCGATGCGCGCGATGTCGCGGTCGCCGTCGGACACCTCGGCGAAGGGCAGGTCGCTCAGGCGTGAGAGTGCCTCTTCCACCGGCGCCTCGCCCGCGGCCACACGCTCGAGCAGGTCCCGCAGTTCCTTGCCGTCCATGGTCCTCCGATGCGCGTCTGCGGCGCCAAACCGTGAAGGGTATACTCGTCGCAGTGTATCCCCTGGAGGCTTCGTGCCGGTAACGCTCATCGTCAGCATCATCGCGCTCGTCGTCGCCGTGCTCGCGCTCGCGTGGGTGTTCGCACTCGCCCAGCGCGTGCGCGGCCTGACGTCCGCGCGCGGCGATCTGGCGCGCATGGCCGCCGCGGGCGACTTCGCCGGACTCGCCCAAGCGCTCCAGTCACAGATCGACGCCCTCGTGGCCGCGGACGCGCGGCTGGCCC
>CAZHMA010000016.1:0-21043 GCA_964533555.1 uncultured Eubacteriales bacterium | reverse complement strand
ATGCACGACATCGAGCCGACGCGCGTGCAGCACGTCGCGACGCCGGCGGCTTCGGCCGCGTGGCAGAGGCCGGACGCGAGCCGCGCGCCCTTCGCCTCGAGCGTCTCGTAGACCCCGGGCTGCCGCAGCGCGTCGATGAGCGCAAGACCCGCGACCATCGCCACCGGGTTGCCGGAGAGCGTGCCGGCCTGGTACACGGGACCCACCGGGGCCAGCGCCTCCATGATCTGGCGCTTGCCGCCGAAGGCCCCGACGGGGAAGCCGCCGCCGATGATCTTGCCCAGCGTGGTGAGGTCCGCGTTCACGCCGAAGCGCTCCTGCGCACCGCCGAGCGCGATGCGGAAGCCCGTGATCACCTCGTCGAAGATCAGCACGACGCCGTAGGAGTCGCACAGGTCGCGCAGGCCCTGCAGGAAGCCCTGCCGCGGCGGCACGACTCCCATGTTGCCCGCGACCGGCTCGACGATGATGGCGGCGATCTGCCCCCACTGCTCCTCGAGCACCTGCGCCACCGCCTCGAGGTCGTTGTACGGCAGCACGATGGTGTCCTGGGCAGCGCCCTTGGTCACACCGGGAGTCGACGGGATTCCGAGCGTGACGAGCCCGGAGCCGGCGGCGACGAGCAGCGCGTCGGAGTGCCCGTGGTAGTTGCCGTCGAACTTGACGAACTTGTCCCGCCCGGTGTAGCCACGGGCGAGCCGGATCGCGCTCATCGTCGCCTCGGTGCCCGACGAGACCATGCGCACCATCTCGATCGACGGGACGCACGCCGCGACCGCTTCCGCCATCCTGACCTCGGCCTCGCACGGCGCGCCGTACGACGTGCCCTTCGCCAGCTGCTCGCGCACCGCGTCGAGCACCGGCTCGGGGGCGTGTCCGAGGATCATCGGCCCCCAGGACCCGACGAAGTCCACGTACTCGTTGCCGTCCACGTCCCAGACGCGACAGCCCTTGGCCCGGTCGTAGAACAGCGGGTGCCCGCCGACGGACTTGAAGGCCCGGACAGGCGAGTTCACGCCGCCGGGGATGAGGGCTTGGGCCTGCGCGAACAGGGCTTCGGACTTGTCGTGAGGCACGGTGGGCGGGTTCCCTTCCTAGGGGTGTGCGACCGCCGCGGGGGTGACGGACGGCGGCGGTTCCTCGGGCGGACACCAGTATAGCCAAGCGGGCGCGCCGGGGGTGTGCGCGGGTGCGCGGACGGACGCCCGCGCACGGCGCGGTGAGCGCGCCTCGAATCTGTATACTCTCCGAGGAGACCGGGGCCCTGGAGGTGTTCGTGCGATACATCGTGGTCGTGCCGACCTACAACGAAGCGCAGAACCTGCCGATGCTGGTCGCGCGCCTTCGTGCGGTCGATCCGGCGCCGGAGGTCCTCGTCGTGGACGACGCGTCCCCGGACGGCACGGGGCGCATCGCGGACGGCCTCGCCGAACTCGATGTTGCCGTCCACGTCCTGCACCGCACGGGCAAGCGCGGCTACGCGCCGGCCAGCGTGGACGGACTGTCCTGGGCCGCCGAGCACGGCTACGACGTCGTGTGCACGATGGATGCGGACCTCTCACACGATCCGGCGCGGCTCCCGGACATGCTGGCGCGGCTCGCCGACGGCGCCGACGTGGCCATCGGCTCCCGCTACGTCGAGGGCGGCCGCCTGGACGTGGAGTGGGGGCCCGTGCGGCGCGCGGTCAGCCGCACCGGCAGCCGCTACGCGCGGACGATGCTGGGCGTGAAGGTCATGGACTGCACCAGCGGATACCGCTGCTACTCCCGCAACGCCTTGGCGGCCATCCCGTTCGAAGCGATCCGCTCGGACGGCTACTGCTTCCTGATCGAGGTGCTGGACCACCTCCGCCGCGCGGGGTGCCGCATCGACGAGGTGCCCATCACCTACGTCGACCGGCAGCTCGGCAGCTCGAAGATCTCGCGCGCCATCATCCTCGAGGCACTCTGGCGCACGACGCTGCTGGGCGCCCGGCGGGTCTTCGGCGGCTGACGCGCGGCCCTTCGCCTAGGCGATCGGCTCGGCCAGCTCCAGGCGCCTGTTCAGGCGGTCCGCCGCGACCAGCAGGCACGCCACTCCCATGAGCGACGGCAGCATGATCATCTGCCCCCAATAGGAGCTCGTCGCCCCGAGCGTGAACAGGAACACGATCCAGAAGACCGTGTAGCTCACGACCGCGAGGCGCACCTCCTTCTCCGGGGCCAGGACCGCCCAGAAGCCCAAGGGTGCGAGTCCGGCCAGGAAGATGCCCCTGATCTTGTAGAAGCCGTAGGGAAAGATCAGGTACGTCGTCGCCCACAGGACCTTCTGGCTCAGGTCGCGCGTCGTGGCGGTCGCCCAAAGCAGTGTGGTGGCCGACAGGGGTTCGAATCCCATGTACTTCATGCCGATCGCCTCGTGCAAGCGCTCGAAGGCGAACCAGGCGGCCGTCAGGCCGGCGAACGTCCCGCCACGGAGCAGCCACTCCTTCGGACGCTGCCGCCGCAGCCAGATGACGAGACTCACGAGCGCCAGCACGCCGAGCGCCGGTCCGAGCGTCTCGCGCGTGATCGCGCCCAGAAACATGACCGCGGCTCCCGCCACCCACTTCTTGCGCATGATCAGTGCGAGCGCGATCACGAGGAAGAACGTCGCCCAGTAGTCGGGGAAGAACGGGTTGTAGCCCGTCGTCATGAGGATGAGATACGGGGCCACGAACGCCGGGACGAACGACGCCCGGTGCGACAGGTAGGGCTCGAGGCCCCAGTAGATGGCGCCCAAGACGCCGGCCGCCAGCAGCACGGCGAGCACGACGATCGAACCGCCTCCGCCCGGCGCCAGGTACTTCCACACGTAGAAGATCGTCGGCCTGCGGGCGGCCGCCGGACCCCACATCCAGCCCTGATAGTACTTGCCGTCGCGGACCGCGTTCTGCTCGATGATGCGCGTGTCCCCTGCCGCCGCGTTCACCAGCGCGTCGTAGTAGCCCTGGCCGTGGAGCATGTTGTAGTAGGCCTTCAGGTAGATGGTCGCGTCGTACGCGTACCCGCCGCTCTGCGGCTCGACATCGACCTTCGCCCTGAACTCGCCCGACATCGACAGCGCCGCCCAGACGAAGCTGCACACGGTCACCGCGACCAGGAGCAGCGCCACGACCCGCTTCGCCGTGTCGCGATCGCGGACCTTCGCAAGCCCCCAGGCGACGCCGTAGGCCACGGCGGCGGTCCCGAGGGCGCCCGCGACCACGACCGCGAACCCCGCGGACGTCCCCATCGTGTTGAGCGGGTTGCGCTGGATGAGACCTGCGACGATGTTCCATGTCATGCCGGGGATGTCGGTGTTCGCGTACTTCGGGCCGCTGTTGACGAGCAGCACGAACGTCTCCATCGAGTACGCCCACGCCGACACGGCCGCGCCCAGCAGCCCCGCGGCCGCGCCGACGGCGGCACTCAAGAGCGTCTCCCGCACCGACATCGCCACGAACGCCCCGGCGAAGAGCGGAGCGAGCACCAGCGCGGCCTCGGCGGTCCAGCCGAACACGAGGATGAAGCCGACGGCGGCAGCGAGGCCGACCACGGCGAGGGTGAGCGCGGGAGTGCTCGCCGGCGCCTTGACCGCCGGCTTCGAAGCATAGGCCGGCTGGACCTTGGCGCCGCTCTTGCCCCGTGCGGCGCCGGAGCCCTTCTTCTTGCCCATGCTTCGCGTCCCTCCGGTCCGATACGCTGGCCCTCGGTCTCGCCGCGCCTACGCCCCCGGCTCGGAGAAGTAGCGCATCGACGCCTTCTTGAACTCCCGTACAGAGTACAGCAGGCGCGCGGGCGGCAGCCCCGTCGCGACGCGGATGCGCTCGGCCACCTCCTCGCACTCCTCGCGGCTGCGGCCGTGGATCATCGTGTACAGGTCGTGCGGCCACGTTGCGCGGCGGGGACGCTGGTAGCAGTGGCTGACCTCGGCGAATCCGGCCATGATCGCGCCCACGCGCTCGATCTCCGCCTCGTCCGTGCAGTCCCAGACACCCATGGCGTTGGCGGTGAACCCGGTCTTGTGGTGCTTGATGGCCGCACCGAAGCGGCGGATCACGCCTGCGTCCACCCACGCGAGCGTGTGCTTCAGCACCCACGCCTCGTCCACGTCCGCGCCCTGCTCCCGCATGGTGTCGGCGATGGCGGCGAAGGGCGCCTCCACGTCGGGGAGATCCCCCTGCAGCAGCCGCGCAAGCACCTTCTCGTCCTCCGTGAGCGTGACGACCTGCGCTTCCGCGGGCTTCGTCATCTTCGGCGCGGCGCTCGCCTCGCGCTCGCCGGTCAGGTCGAAGTCCACGCGGATCTTGAAGAGGCGGATGGCGGGAAGGTCGATGACGTCGTCGATCCCCGTCCGGGTCGCGATGTCGGCAAGGATGGCCTCGATGTCGGGCTGGGACGGCGCGATGACGGTGAACCACACGGAGTAGCGGTCTTCGCGCTCGTAGTTGTGGGTGACGTTCGGGTACTTCGAGATGGCCGCGGCGACTTCCTCGATGCGCTCGGGGGGCGCGGCGATCGCGCACAAGGTGGAGCGGTAGCCCAGGCGCGCGCTGTCGAAGATCGCGCCGATGCGCCTGATGACCTTCTCGAGCCGAAGGCCCCGGACCGACTCGAAGACGTCCAGGTCCGAGACGCCCAGCCGCGACGCAAGCTCCGCGTACGGCCGCGGCTCGATCGGGAAGCCGGCCTGGATGACGGAGAGGACGCGCTTGTCGAGGACGCTGAGCTCGGTCACGCCGCTACTCGCAGACCGCGCCGGGAGTGGGCTCGTACACGCAGTAGGGCTCCTCGGCCAGGTAGTCGCCTGTCACCGACAGAGCACGGGCGCGGCAGCCGCCGCACACGGCCTTGTACTCGCAGCGGCCGCACTTGCCCTTGAGCAGCGAGTAGTCGCGCAGCTCGTTGAACACCTTCGACTCCGTCCAGATCTCGCTGAACGGACGGGTCTTCACGTTGCCGAGCTGCATGTCGAAGTACCCGCACGGCTGGATGTCGCCTACGTGGCTGATGAAGCAGAACGTGATGCCGCCGAGGCATCCGCGGGTCATCGCGTCGAGACCGTACTCCTCGCGGGTGACCTTCTTGCCTTCGGCCTTCGCGAGCTGGCGGATGATGCGGTAGTAGTGCGGCGCGTCGGTGGGCTTGAAGTGCAGCGGGCTCGTCTTCTGCCGCTCGTACGCCCAGGCCAGCACGCGCTCGTACTCCGCGGGCGGCAGCTCCTTGTCGAGCAGGTCCTCGCCGCGGCCGGTCGGCACCAGCATGAAGATGTGGAATGCATCGATGCCGAGCTCCTCCGCCAGGTCGTGGACCGCCTCGACCTTGTCGGCGTTGAGCGTGGTGACGGTCATGTTGATCTGGACCCCCACGCCGTGGCGCTTGGCGATGCGGATGCCCTCGATGGTCTTGTCGAAGCAGCCCACCTGACCGCGGAAGGCGTCGTGCTCTTCGGCGGTCGGGAAGTCGACGCTCACGCTGATGCGGGGGATCTTGTGCTCGGCCATCTTCGCTGCGATCTCGTCGGTGATGAGCGTCGCGTTGGTGCCGATGACCGGCATCGCGCCCTTGTCCTGCGCGTAGTCGACGATCTCCCAGATGTCGGGACGCATCAGCGGCTCTCCGCCGGTGAGGATGATGATCGGGTTCGTGATGGTCACGATGTCGTCGATGGTGGCCTTGATCTGGTCCAGGCTCAGCTCGCCCTCGTAGGCGCCGAACTCCGCAGCCGCGCGGCAGTGCGCGCAGCTCAGGTTGCACGAGCGCGTGATCTCCCACGCGATGATGCGCGGCGCCTTGATACCGGTGCGCGCCTCGTACGCCGCCGAGGCCTCGCCGCCGCCCGGGCGGAAGCCCATGGAGCGCGCGCCGCCGTGGCGCTGGGGGGCGCCGGGATGGCCGCCAGCCATGGGCACGCCGGCCGGATGCCCGCCCGGGTGGCCGCCCATCGGTATCCCAACGGCCGCCTGGCCGCAGCCGGCCTCCGCATCCGCGATCGACTGCTCGAGTTCGAGATCCGGACGTGCGTCGGCGTTGCCAACGTTGTCAGCCATGGTGTTGTTCCGGGCCTTTCTGGGGTTCGTGTCTAGCCGCGCAGCCAGCGCGCGGCGTCCTTTGCGTGGTAGGTGATGATGAGGTCGGCGCCCGCGCGCTTGAAGCCGATGAGCGTCTCGAGCACCACACGCTTCTCGTCGATCCAGTCGTTGAGCGCCGCGGCCTTCACCATCGCGTACTCTCCGGAGACGTTGTACGCCACCGTCGGCATCCCGAACTGGTCGCGCACGCGCCTGATGATGTCCATGTAGGCCAGCGCCGGCTTCACGATCACCAGGTCGGCGCCCTCCTGGATGTCGAGCGCCGTCTCCCGGATCGCCTCGTCGCCGTTGGCGGGGTCCATCTGGTACTGCTTGCGGTCGCCGAAGGCCGGCGCGCTGTCGGCCGCCTCGCGGAACGGCCCGTAGTAGCCCGACGCGTACTTCGCCGAGTAGGCCATGATCGGGATGTTCGTGAAGCCGTCATCGTCGAGCGCGGCGCGGATGGCGGCGACGCGCCCGTCCATCATGTCGGATGGAGCCACCATGTCGGCGCCCGCTTCGGCGTGGCTGATGGCGGTCTGCGCGAGCATCTCCAGCGTCACGTCGTTGATGACGCAGCCGTCCTCGTCGAGCGCGCCGCAGTGGCCGTGCGAGGTGTACTCGCACATGCACACGTCGGTGATGACGTAGAGGCCCGGCACCTTCGCCTTCAGCTCCCGGATCGCCTGCTGGACGATGCCGTCCGGGTCGAACGCCCCACTGCCCGCCTCGTCCTTGGATTCCGGCAGGCCGAACAGGATGACGGCGGGGATGCCGAGCTCCAGCAGTTCGCGGCCCTCGGCCTCGAGCTGGTCGATGCTCAGCTGGAACACGCCGGGCATCGAGGAGATCTCGTCGCGAAGTCCCTTGCCGGGCTTCACGAACAGCGGGTAGATGAGGTCGCCCGCGTCGAGCGTCGTCTCACGCACCATCGAGCGAAGGACCTCGCTCGAGCGCAGGCGCCGCATGCGGATGGTGGGGAACTCCATGTCTGAACTCCTCGCGACAGTTGCCGACGACGTGCCGGGCGGTGCGGTCTAGTCGACGAACTCCTCGACGGCGACCTCGGTCCTCGCGACCGGTGTGGCCACGACGCCCATCTCGACCTTCTTGAGGTCCACGAGCTTCTTGAACGTGTTCGCGGCCCAGATGCTGGCCACGCTGAGCACCAGGCAGAAGACCACCTGGGCGGTGTAGAAGAACACCGGGCCCCACTCCTGGAACCAGGTCATGAACGCGCTCGTCTGCGGTACCGCACCGTCCACAAGTGCCTCCTCGGGGTCCCCCGCCCGCAGGCGGCAGTACCTGTCGCGAACAGAAGTCGAGGCGCAAGCCGAGGTGGATCCGGCTGCGCCTCGACACTACTTCCTGGTGGAGACGAGCGGATTCGAACCGCCGACCTCTGCCGTGCGAAGGCAGCGCTCTCCCAACTGAGCCACGTCCCCATCGCTTTCAACGCCTTCAGCCTGCGCCAAGGCTTGAATAGAATGCCGAGCGGTGCCCGCTTTGTCAATGTGACGACGCTTTGCGGGACCGCTCATCCAAGGTGCAGCGACGCACGTCGCAAAGGCTGTGCCGGGCGGCTTTCGAACCCGCCGGAGACCTACTTCGGCGCCTTGCTGTTGCTGGAGTTCAGCTCCCGTATCGAGTCATACGCGGAGTCGTCGACCGCGACGAACTTCTCGATGCGCATCTTCTCCAGGAGCGCGACACCCGCGGGGTCCTCGGCGGCTCCGAGCAGAGCCGCGCGCAGCCGCTGCTTGAGCCCGCTCTCGAGACCCGGGCGAACGACCACCGGAGGCACGCCGTACGGCTCCGACTTGCCGATGACGCGGACCTTGGAGACGTAGGTGGGGTCGGTGGCCGCGGCATAGTCGAAGATGAGGCTGTCGACGGACGCCCCGTCGGCCTCTCCCGTCGCGACGTTCTTGATTGAGACGTCGTGGCTGTAGGTGAAGTAGAAGCGGCTGAAGAACGCCTCCGGGGTCGAACCGAGATCGGCGAGCATCCCCGTCGGCACGCCGCAGCCCGTGTTGGACTGCGGGTCCGTGAACGCGAACACGTGGCCCTTCAGGGAGAGCAGCGACGTCGCATCGCTGCTCTTCGGCACGATCAGATACGCGTAGTACATCGGCTGGCCGTTCACGACCGGTGCGCCCAGAAGCTCCAGGCCGAACTTGTCGTGGCCGGCCACGTACGGACCGCTGCAGACGAAGCCGACGTCGACCTTGCCCTGCTCGAGCATGTCGTTGACCTGCGCGTAGTCCGCCTTGTGGATGAGGCGGACCGGAAGGCCGACCTTGCGCCCCAGGTACTCCGAGAGCCCCTGGTAGTATGCGAGGCCCTCATCGGGTGTGACCATCCCGGCGATCGCTATGGTGAGCGTCGCGGGAGTCTCCCCGCCGCCCACCGTCGCCTTTCCTCCGACCGCGCTCGGGCCGTTCCCCGCGCATCCCGAGATGATGAACGCCGCCGCCAGGATCACCGCGCCCAGCACGGCCATGGTCGTGGAGTGCCGAGGATCACGCGCCATCAAGGACCTCCATGTCGTGTCTCACTGCGATCTCGTCGAGTGCCTGGTGAACGGGGACGGGGTGCCCCACCTGGAACCCCTGAGCGTAATCGATGCCAAGCGATCCCACGATCTCCAGAGTCTCGGCGTCTTCCACGTACTCCGCGGCCACCTCGATGTCGAGTCCGCGCGACAGCTCCACCATGCCGCGCACGAGATGGCGGTCCTGGAGCCCGTGCGAAAGGCCGCGTATGAAGCTGCCGTCGATCTTGAGGCAGTCGACCGGAAGATGCTTCAGATGGTAGAAGGACGAGAAACCCGACCCGAAGTCGTCGAGCGAGAAGCGACAGCCCAGTTCCTTCAGTGCCGACACGAACGTCTGCGCGCGGCCGATGTCGGCGATCGCCGCGGTCTCGGTGATCTCGAACCCGAGGCGCGCCGGCTCGACTCCTGATCGCTCCAGTGCCCGCTGGATCGTCGGCAGCAGCGCGGGGTCGAGAAACGCCTTGCCCGACAGGTTCACCTCCAGCTGCAGTTCCCAATCCTGCGTGTCGGCCAGGACGGCGACGGCCCGCTGGACCATCCAGCGATCGATGTCGTTGATCAGGCCGCTGCGCTCGGCGGCGGGGAGGAACGCCGCGGGCAGGATCGGCGCCCCGTCGTCGTCGAGCATCCGCACGAGCAGCTCGAGCCGGGTCACCCTGCCGGTATGCATGTCGAGGATCGGCTGCGCGTACACCCGCATGCTGTCTTCGCGAAGGGCCGCCATGATCCGGTCGTTCCACAGCGTCCGCGAGCGCATCTCCTTCTCGCGCAGCGCATCCATCTCATGGATGTGCACCTGGCTGCGCCCGCGGTCCTTCGCCCAGTACATCGCCATGTCCGCGTTGGCCAGGAGCTCCGTGGGGGTCGATCCATGGTCGGGATACACGACCACCCCGAGGCTGGCGCTGAGGGTCACCGCGTGCCCGTCGATCGAGAACGGCCGCGAGTTGATGGCGTTGAGGACCCGCGTTGCCGCGACGCCGGCCTCGGCCACGGTCGCCCCGGGCATGAGGATGCCGAACTCGTCGCCGCCGAGCCGGGCGAGCACGTTCGAGTCCCGGACCTCCTTGCGCACCTGCGCGGCGATCTCGACGAGGCATTCGTCCCCCGCCCGGTGCCCGAGGCTGTCGTTCACGTCCTTGAAGTCGTCGATGTCGAGCCAGACGATCGCCCCGTGGCCGCCGTCGCGCCTGGCCTCGGAGAGTTCGATCTCGAGCGCCATCTCGAAGTACCGCCGGTTGTGCAGCCCGGTGAGGTGATCGTGGCTCGCGACATGCAGCATCTGCTGCTCGAAGCGCTTGCGCTCGGTGGTGTCCCGGGCCACCCACTGCGTCCCGGCGATGCGAGCGTGCTCGTCCAGCAGCGGGCTGGCGCTGAGCTCCACGGGGATCGGCGCGCGCTCCGGGAGGACTATCTTCGCCTCGAGCGTCCACGTGGCGTCCGGGTGCAGGTCGCCCGAGATGCGGGCCGCGATCTCGTCGCCGTTCTCGGCCACCATGATGTCCTCGAGCCGGCGCCGCTCCAGTTCCGACGCGTCGAGTCCCGTGAGCTCTTCGGCCGCCGTGTTCACGAACGTGATGCGCCCGCTCGGGTCCACGCAGAACAGCGCGTCGGCCATCTGCTCGATGAGGATGCGGAAGCGCGCCTCCGATGCGCGCAGTTCCACGGTGCGGTCCCGGACGCGGTCCTCGAGCTGGTCCCTCGCCGCCACGAGCTGTCGTTCGGACTCGTCGATGGCCGCCAGGGCGTCGTTCACGTCCTCCGCGAGGCGGGCGATCTCGTCCCGGCCTGTCACGGACACCCGCGCTGACGCGTCCGGGTGCGCTCCCAGGGCAGCCATCTCCCCCGAGAGCCTGGCGATCCGCCCGAGCACGCCGCGGTCCACCACGACCGCCACGGTGCCCGTCGCCGCGACTCCGATGAGCAGCATGGCGACGGCCGCGTACAGGATCGCCTCCTGGCCCTGCCCGTAGATCTCGCGGGGCACGCGGGCCCTCAGCATCAGGGCGGGCGCACCCCCAACGTCGCGCAGCAGGCTGTACGCGCCCAAGTACGACCCGCCGAGCGGCTGCGTGAACGCGGTCGCTGTCGCCTGCAGCGAGTTCAGCGCCGTGCGCACATCGGCAGGAATCTCGGACCCGACGGGATAGGCCGACACGTCCAGCTTGGTGACGCTCGCCAGCCGTTCGACCTCGGTGACGTCGATGTGGCGGGCAAGGATCAGCGTGCCCGCGGGTGGCGAGTACAGGTCGCTCGAGGTGATCGAGCGGGCGGCGACCATGAGGACCTTGTCGCCCGACCGCAGCAGCCCAGTGGTCCTGCTCCTGGGGTCGGCGGGATGCTGAAGGTCCGGCGACGCCAGGATGGCCTGGAGCACGGCGCCGTCCATCTCGGAGCGGACACCGAGATCCAGGTCGAAGGACTCGGCGTGCACGACGCTTCCGTGGATGTCGACGAACACCATGAGGTTCACGCCGAGGTTGTTGAGCGCCTCCTCGCTGAGCTCGCTCAGGAACTTCGGGTCGTCTCCACGCATGAAGCCGTACGTCTGGTCCCGGGGCGCCCAGTCGGCCGAGATGCGGTCCAGTTGGCGCATGTCGTCCAGGACAGCCGCTTCGACGCGGCCGATGTCGTCCTCGGCGGCGCGACGCTCCAGCGTCGCGAACTGCCGCTCCAGCGAGAAGCGGATCACCAGGAACAGCGCGACGAAGAGTACCGTCATGACAACGGCGACGACGAGCAGTGTCTTGACCCGCAGCTTCAAACAGTCGCTCCCGGCACGGCGGCTTTTCGACGCGGTCATCGCGACGATTCTACCGCGCCGGGAGCGCAGGATGCTTGCTGGAAAGTACTGGGCTAGTCGGTCTCGCCGCCGATCGGCAACCCTTCGGCGACGGCGACCTCGGCCTCGGCGCGGTCGGCCAGGTCGGCTGCCTCGTGGTCGCTGACGCCGAGCCCGATCTCCTCGTCGGTCAGGTAGCACGCGGGGTCCGGGTTCCACAGGTCGCCGGTCGCGGCCTCGGCGCGCACGCGGAAGTTGCCGCCGCAGATCTGCAGCCACTTGCACTCCGCGCACTTGCCCTTCACGTAGGGACGCTTGTCCTTGAGGCGCTTCATGAGCTCGCTCTGCTCGGTGTCACCGGACACGTCGGTCCAGATCTCCGAGAACGGGCGCTGCCGCACGTTGCCGAACGAGAAGTGACGCCAGAACTGGTCGGCGTAGACCTCGCCGTTCCAGCTCACGCAGCCGATGCCGTTGCCGGTGGAGTTGCCCTGGTTCCACTGGAGCAGCTGCAGGACGTCCTCGGCGCGCTCCGGGTCCTCCTTGAGCATCTCCATGTAGAGGAACGGCCCGTCGGCGTGGTTGTCGACGGTCAGCACCTCGGGCTCGAGGCCCTTGTCGAACATGGCCTTCGTGCGGTCCATGATGAGGCGGACGGCGGCACGGGTCTCCTCGTGGTCCAGGTCCTCCTTCATGAGCTCGCTGCCGCGACCGGCGTAGACGAGGTGGTAGAAGCAGGCGCGCGGGATGTTCTCGGCCTCCATGACGTCGAACAGCTCGTTGATGTCCTGCCAGTTGCGCTTGTTGATGGTCATGCGAAGGCCGACCTTGATGCCCGCAGCGCGCGCGTTGCGGATGCCCTCGATGGCCTTGTCGAAGCTCCCGGCGATGCCGCGGAAGTGGTCGTGGGTCTCGCGGCCGCCGTCCAGGGAGACGCCCACGTAGCTCAGGCCGACCTCGGCGTACTGCGCCGCCTTCTCCGGCGTGATCTGCGTGCCGTTCGTGGAGATGACGACCCGCATGCCCTTGCTCTTCGCGTACTGCATGAGCTCCACGAGGTCCTTGCGAAGCGTCGGCTCGCCGCCCGAGAACAGCAGGACCGGCGCGCCCCAGGCGGCGAGGTCGTCGATCATGGCCTTGCCCTCTTCGGTGGACATCTCGCCGGCGTAGTCGCGGTCCTCGGACTGCGCGTAGCAGTGCACGCACTTGAGGTTGCACTTCTGGGTGCAGTTCCACACGACGACGGGCTTCTTGTCGCGCGAGAACTGAAGCAGCTCGCTCGGCAGCTTGGAGCTGTCACGGTCGTAGCGCAGGACGTCGCCGGGCTCGACGGCGCCGCAGTAGAGCTTCGAGATACCGATCATGTGGGGGCGGTCCTTCCTTCGTCTTGAAGCGCCGGTGATGCGCGGCGCCGTTGGTCACGGTCAGGGGTGTCTAGTCGACCTCGATGTCGCAGGCGGCCGCGTCGCCGCCGGTGCACAGCTCGTTCACGACGGCCTGCACGAGGCCGGGGATCGTGTACTCGTCCGCTTCGACCCCGACCGTCAGGCCGAGCTCGCGAGCGGTGTCGGAGGTTATCGGGCCGATCGACGCCACGAGCACGTCCTTCATCGCCTCAGCAAGGTCGAGGCCCTTCGCCAGCTCCACGAAGTTGCGCACCGTGGACGACGAGGTGAAGGTGACGACGTCGACGCTGCCGTCCGCCAGGCGCTCGAGCACGCTGCCGCCGCCGGTGCCCAGCTCGGTGCGGTACACCGGCACGACGTCGACGACCGCGCCGCGCTCGCGCAGCGTATCCGGAAGGACCTCGCGCGCCTCGAGCGCCCGCGGCACGAGCACCTTGGTGCCCTCGCCCACGCCGCGCTCCAGGAAGCCCTCGAGCACGCCTTCGGCGCGATACTCCTCCGGGACGTAGTCCGGTCGGATGCCGCGCTCGATGCAGCGCGCGGCGGTCGCGGGCCCGATGGCGGCGACCTTCGCGCCGGCCAGCGCCCGCGCGTCCAGGTCCGCGTTCTCGACCCTGTCGAAGAACATCTCGACGCCGTTCACGGAGGTGAACACGACCCAGCCGTAGTCGGCGAGGCGCCCGATGGCCTCGTCGACCGGCCGCCAGCTCTCCGGCTCCACCACGCGGATCGTCGGGAACTCGAGCACTTCGGCGCCCAGGTCCGCCAGGCGGTCGGTCAGCGCGGAGGCCTGCTCGCGACTGCGGGTCACGACGACCGTCTTGCCGAAGAGCGGCCGGTCCTCGAACCACTTGAGCTTCTCGCGCAGCTTGACGACCTCGCCCACGATGGTGATCGCGGGCGCCTTGAACTTGGCGGCCGCGGCCTTCTCGGCGATGTCCTCCAGCGTGCCGGTCAGGACCTGCTGCCGCGGGGTGGTCCCCCACCTCACGAGCGCGACAGGGGTCTGCGGCGATCTTCCGTTGGCGATGAGCTTCTCGGAGATCACGGGCAGGTTCTTCACGCCCATGAAGAAGCAGATGGTCCCGACCGCTGTGGAGAGCTTCTCCCAGTTGATGTCGGAGGTCTCCTTGGTGGGGTCCTCGTGACCCGTGACGAAGGCCATGTCCGTGGTGTAGCCGCGGTGGGTCACGGGGATGCCGGCGTAGGCCGGGGCCGCATACCCGCTGGAGATGCCCGGCACGACCTCGAAGCGGATGCCCGCCTCGACCAGCGCGAGCGCCTCTTCGCCGCCGCGCCCGAAGATGAACGGGTCGCCGCCCTTGAGCCGCGCGACGACCTTGCCGCCGCCTTCGAGGGCCTTCTCGACGATGATCGCGTTGATCTGCTCCTGCGTGACGTGCTCGGAGAAGCCCTTCTTGCCGACGTAGATGATCTCCGCGTCGTCGGGCGCGTAGCTCAGGAACCGCGTGTTGGCGAGGTAGTCGTAGATGACGACCTCGGCCTTCTCGAGGCACTCGACGCCCTTGACCGTGATGAGGCCCGGGTCGCCCGGGCCGGCGCCGATGAGGTAGACGATCGCGTCGCTCACGTGTGACTCCATATCTCAGGTCTCCAGAAGGGTGCTGACGCTGCCGCCCGCCGCCGCGCGCACGTCGGCGAGGATCTCCGCGGCGCCCAACTCAAGCAAACGCTCGACCATCGCGTGCCCGAGCACCTCGGGCTCGGCCGGGCTGCCCTCCAGGTGGTAGCGGACGATGTTCGTGCCGTCGATGCTCGCGACGACGCCGTCCATGACGAGCATGTCGTCCTCGAAGCGGCAGTAGGCGCCGATGGGCACCTGGCAGCCGCCCTCGAGCGTGCGCATGACCACGCGCTCGGCGGTCACGCACGCCATGGTCTCCAGGTGCGTCAGGCGCTCGCAGACACCGAGCATGAAGTCGTCGTCCCGGCGGACCTCGATGCCGATGGCGCCCTGGCCGACGGCCGGGCACATGTCGTCGGGGTCGATGTAGTGGGTGATGCGGTCGGCCCAGCCCATGCGGGTGATGCCGGCCGAGGCCAGGATCACCGCGTCCAGCTCGCCGTCCTCGGCCTTGCGCATGCGCGTGTCCAGGTTGCCGCGCACGTCGATGATCTCCAGGTCGGGACGCAGGGCGAGCACCTGCGCGCGGCGGCGCAGCGACGACGTGCCGAGCTTCGCGCCCTGCGGCAGGGTGTCGAGGTCGTAGCCGGCGCCGGACACGATGGCGTCGCGCGGGTCCACACGCTCGGGCATGGCGCCGATCATGAGCCCCTCGGGCAGCTCCGTGGGCACGTCCTTCATGGAGTGCACGCAGAGGTCGACCGTCCCGGCCATGAGCTCGACCTCGAGCTCCTTGGTGAACAGGCCCTTGCCGCCGATCTTGGCGAGCGGCACGTCGAGGATCTTGTCGCCGGTGGTCTTGATGATCTTCAGGCACACGGGAAGGCCCGTGACGGCCTCCAGCCTGGCCTTGATGTACTCGCTCTGCCACAGGGCGAGCTTGCTGCCCCGCGTGCCGATGACGAGTGATGTTCGCTCAGCAGCCAAGCGTCTCTCCTGTCTCGTCCTTACGCGCCTTCTCGGGAAGGCCCAGCAGGCCCCGCAGCCCGTGCGCGCGCTTGGTCTTGTCCTCTTCGACGTCGAGCCCCCACAGGTGCCGCGCCGTCTCGACGGTCTCGTACCCGTCCTTCTCGGTCGCGGCGGACTTCAGCCGCGCGGTGGGGCCGTGGAGCATCTTGTTGACGATGGACTGCGTGAGCGCCTCCACCGTCGCGATCTCCTTCTCCGACAGGCCGCCCAGCCGCTTCAGGGCCTTCTCGAGTTCGTCGGCCCGCATCGCGTCCGCCTTGGCGCGGATCGCCGCGATGGTCGGCACGACCTCCATGCCCTCGAGCCACGACTCGAACGCGTGCAGCTCCTCCGCGATGATGACCTCGGCCGCCTTCGCCTCGCGCATGCGCTCCTCGAGGTTGGACTCCACGACGCCGCTGAGATCGTCGATGTCGTAGAGGAACACGTTCGCGACCTCGTTGACCTCGGGCTCGATGTCGCGCGGGACGGCGATGTCGATGAGGAAGAGCGGGCGGCCGTGCCGCCGCTTCATGACCTCGGCGATGTCCGCCCGGTGCACGACGTAGTGCGTCGCGGCGGTAGAGGAGATCACGATGTCGGCATCCCGCATGCGCTCGAAGAGGTCGTCGTAGCGGATGGCCTCGCCTTCGAAGCGCTCCGCCAGCTCGACGGCTCGCTCGTAGGTCCGGTTGGCGACGAGCACCGAGTGCACGCCCTGGCTGACGAGGTGCTTCGCCGTCAGCTCGCTCATCTTGCCGGCGCCGAGCACGAGGATGGTGCGTCCCGCGAGCGTGTCGAAGACCTTGCGCGCCAGCTCCACGGCCGCGTAGCTGATCGACACCGCCGCTTCGCCGATGGCGGTCTCGTTGCGGACCCGCTTGCCCACCTCGAAGCTCTGACGGAACAGCTTGTTGAAGACCCGCCCCGACGCGCCGTTCTCGAAGGAGTGGTCGTAGGCCTCCTTCACCTGGCCGAGGATCTGCGCCTCGCCGACGACCATCGAGTCGAGCGACGCGACGACCCGGAACAGGTGGCGCACGACCGCTTCGCCCTGCGAGATGTACAGGTAGGGCGAGAGCTCGCGCCGGTCCAGGTCGTGGTGCTCGCACAGGAAGCCGATGACGGCGTCGATCCCCTCCTGCGCGCCCGCGGTCACCGCGTAGACCTCGGTGCGGTTGCACGTCGAGAGGATGACGGCCTCGTTGACCTGGTCGGAGGTGAGCAGCGACGACAACGCATCCGTCTGGCGATGCGCGGGAAACGTGAGCGTCTCGCGGATCTCGATCGGCGCCGTCTTGTGACTCAGTCCGACAAGGGTCAGGTGCATGCTGGGCGGTCAGACTCCTTTGTGGGAGTTCTCGCGACGCCGGTCGCCGCGTGTATCGGGGCAAAGGTACGCCCTCGCCGGAGCAGTGCGTGTTGTTCAGGCAAGCAGGCCCGGCGAGGGCGGTATCCAGCACGATATAGACGCACTTTCCTGCGCTGCCTGAACAGCAGCAATCCTAGCATCGCGCGCGCGTGCGGGCAACGCGCGGGCGCACGGGCGGTCAGGCACCGCGCGCCTTGCGTGCCGCCGCCACGTCGCTGTCCGTGATGGCGAAGAACAGCCACAGCGCGTTGGCCTTCAGCACGCGGTAGAACTTCGACAGCGCGCCCGGCACGATGAGGTACTTCCCTCGCTCGATGCCGCGCACGATCGCCTCTGCGACGATGGCCGGGGCCACGGGTGCGATGTTGCCGGCGACCTTGTCGGTCTCGGGGGGCCGCAGGCCCTTCTCGAACGCGAGACCCGGCGTGTCGGTGTCCGGCGGACAGACGACCGATACCTTGATGCCGTGCGGCCTCATCTCACTGCGAAGGGCCTCCGAGAAGCCCATCGTGGCGTACTTCGCCGACGAGTACGCGGTGTAGCCGAAGATGCCCATGAAGCCTGCCACGCTCGAGACGTTCACGATGTGGCCGCTCTTGCGGGCGATCATCGAAGGGGCGACGGCGCGCGCCGCGTGCACGCAGCCGCGCCACGAGTCCATGCACTCCTCGAACGAGTCCACGGGCATCGATTCGAAGTAGCCGGGGATGATGACGCCCGCGCAGCTGATGAGCACATCCACGGGATAGGCGCCGCCCTCGGTGGCCTTGACGACGGCGGCGGCGGCGCCGTCCGCCGTCGACACGTCGGCGGCGACCTTCGAGACGCGCTGGGTCATCGACGTGCGGCTGAGCGCGATCGCCTCGCACGCCGCCTCGAGCCGGTCGCGCGAGCGGGCGACGATGGTGATGTCCGCGCCGCGCGCAGCGAACGCCTCGGCCGTTGCGAGCCCGATCCCGCTCGAGCCGCCGGTGATGAGTACGTGCTTGCCTCGCCAATCGCTCAAGATCAGGCCTCCGTATCCGGCGTTGCCGAGAACTCGACGAACACGTCCTCCGCGCTGGGCTTCTCGCCCGCACGCAGGCGCTCGAGCAGGTCCGAGTCGGCGATCCGCTCGAAGAACGGCTTGCGCACGGCCTCGCCGCCGGGCACGCGCTCCATCACGAGCAGGCGCACCTGACCCAGGAGCCCGACGTAGTCGGCCCACTCCTCGCCGTACTCCTCCTGGAAGTGCTTGCGCAGGCGCTTGGCCACCACCGGGGCGGCGCCGCCGGTGGAGATGGCGATCTGCAGTCCGCCGCGCTTCACGATCGAGGGCACGATGAAGTTGCACAGGTCGGGCACGTCGACGACGTTGACGAGGCACCCCCGCTCCTCCGCCTCGGCATACACCGCGCGGTTGACCTCTTCGGAGTCGGTGGCGCACACGGCCAGGAACGCGCCTTCGAGGTCGCCGCGGACATACCCGCGCTGCTCGACCGTCGCCAGCCCGTCGGCCTCGAGCTCCAGGAGCTCCTCGGTGACTGCCGGCTCGATGATCACGACGTCGGCGCCGTACTCCGCGAGCGTCCTGGCCTTGCGCTGCGCGACCTTGCCGCCACCCACGATGACGGCCAGGCGGCCGTTCAGGTCCAGGTAGACCGGGTAGTAGGCCTTGCCGTAGTCGGCCATCAGCCGGCCACGCCGAAGATGTGGAAGCCGGCGGGAACCATGCGGGCCGCGATCGCGAGCGCCGTCACGAGGACGAGCCCGGCCAGCGCGATCCATGCCGTCGTGCGGCCCGATGCGCCGCGCGCGTAGTGGAGGTACAGATAGGCGCCGAACACCGCCCACACGACGCCCGCGAGCATCACGCGCGGATCGGCCCACCATCCGCCCACGTCGGTCTCGATCGCGCGAAGGATACCGAGCACCAGGCCGGCGCTGTACGCCGGGTACGCCCACATGACGGCGCGACGGGCGATCAGGTCGGTCTGCGCCAGCGACGGGAGGCGCTTGAACAGCGTGGACGTGCGGTGCTTCTTCAGCTGGGCCTCGAGCATGAGGTACGCGCCCGACGCGGCCGCCCCGATCGCGAAGCCCGCGTTGGCGAAGACGATCAGCACGACGTGCACGGTGACGCGCCAGTTCGCGAGCAGCCGCGCCTCCTCCGCCGTGGGCTTGAGCCCGGCTGCCGCCGGGAGCAGCAGCTGCGCGAGGATCAGAAGCACGAGCGCGACCGGCACGAGCACGACGCCGTAGACCTTCAGCTTCACGAGGTGCTCGACCACGAAGTAGACGAAGACCAGCGCCCACGCCGCCAGCACGAGCGAGTACGGCCCGAAGAGGCGGCTGCCTTCCGTCGAACTCGAATGGAGCCCGATCGCGGCGGTGAGCAGGATGAACGATGCGCCGGTCAGGAACGTGGCGTACCAGGAGTGGATCTTCTTCTTGGACAGGAAGAAGTACGCGTAGAGCACCGTGGCGCCGGTGATGGCGGCCATGGCGAGCCACATGGACAGGTTCTCGAGCAGCAGCACGCGCGTTCTCCCTTCTCGCTCGACGCCGCGGTCACGGCTTAGGCACACACTCTAGAACAAGCGGGGCCTGTCTAGGCGCGGCGGGCGACGGATTCCTCGACGACGCGCAGCTCGGCCTCGATGCGGCCGAGGCGCCGCAGGACGGCCGTGATGTAGCCGAAGATGCCGATCCAGAGGATGCCGTACGCTGCCAGCACGTAGGGCGCGGCCGGCATGACGAGCGAGTAGATCTCCTTGAGCACGGGGTCCATAGCGTGCACACCACCTTCCGGGTGTTTGAGGGTCAGCCTTCCAGCGAGGCCTTGAGGGCCTCGAGACGTTCCTTGACGGTCTCCTCGCGGATGCGCATCTGGTAGACCGCGTAGCCGAGGCACAGCATGCCGACGAGCCCGATGATGAAGCCCGACAACTGGATCGCGTCGAGCCCGCCGCCGGCCCGCAGGACCACGGGGTGGGCGCCGCTCGGCACGATCCGCGTGATGGCGAAGCTCAGCGGCGCGTCCAGGAACGCGAGGATCCCGAAGGCCGACGCGTAGACAGCGCGGCGCTCCTCGTCCTCGATGGACGCGCGCAGGACGAAGTAGACGATGACCAGCATCATCATGATGAAGTAGGTGGTGAGCCTGGGCTCCCACACCCACCAGGTGCCCCACTCGTAGCGGGTCCAGATGTCGCCGGTGATCATCGTGAGCGCCACGAACAGCAGCGTCACCTCCGTGGCGATCCGCGCCTTGGTGTCGTAGCGCTTGTCCTTCGTCATGAGGAACCGCGCGCCGTAGAACGCGGTGAAGAAGAACACCACGAAGCTCGTGATGGCCACCGGCACGTGGAAGTAGAAGATCTTCTGGCTGAACAGCACCGGGTTGGCGATGAGCTGGCCGCCGATCATGGCGCCGCCGCCGGTGGTCAGCGTGTTGTTCGCCAGCACCGGCGCCGAGAAGACGAACGCCATGACGAACGCGACCGTCGTGAGCACAGCTCCCACGGCGACCGCAAGAAACGTCAGCCGATTCCTGTCCACAGCCATCCCACTCCCTTTCGGTCCGGGCACCTCGGCCCGGCTCGCGCGGTCGTCCCTAGGCCCCGACGACGAACTCGTAGAGCGCGAAGACCGCGAGCAGCATTATCGCATCGATGCCGGCACCCATACCCACCGACTGCCAGAACGCGGCCTGGTAGCCGTCGCCGCCGAGCACGACGGCCGACGTGCCGGCCACCGCCGCGAGCAGCGCCGGGTACATGAGCGGGATGAAGAGCACCGAGAGGATGAACGACCCGCCGCGGGCGTTCACGGCCATGGTCGCCAGGAACGTGCCAACGCCCGCGATGCCGATCGAGCCCACGATCGCGGAGAGGGCGATCATCCAGAACGGCCCCGCGATCGGCCGGCCCGACATGAACGCCACGGCGAACACCGGCACCGTCAGCACCTCGACGATCATCAGGAAGATGAGGTTGCCGATGGCCTTGGCGAAGAAGATGACGGGGCGGTCGACCGGCGAGAGCAGCAGCGCGTCGAGGCAGCCCTGGTCCTTCTCGTGCACGAGCGAGCGGTTGAGGCCCAGCATCGAGGTGAACACGAACGCGAGCCACACCAGGCCCGCGGCGATGAGGCGGATGTCGAAGCCCGAGCCGCTCTGGGACAGCGCGATCTGGTAGATGACCAGCGTCAGCAGCGTGTAGAGCGTCATCGACGTGAGCATCTCCTTGGTGCGCAGCTCCATGACGATGTCCTTCTTCAGG
>CAZHMA010000015.1:0-21047 GCA_964533555.1 uncultured Eubacteriales bacterium | reverse complement strand
GTGTGGGCGGGAGCACTGGTGAGCCGGACGGGTCCTCGCAGCGGCAGGACGGTCCCGGACGGTGCCGACAACGTCGCCTTTCTGGTCGGAGGCGCGGGCGGGACCCCGGCCCGATGGATCATCCGGGACGCGGTCCAGCGCGACACGGGACTGCGGATCGCCCTGTTCTACGGCAACCAGGACCAGGACTCGATCCCGTTCGGAGCGGAGTTCGACGGCTACGCCGACGCCCGACCGGAGATCGCGGTTGTGCACGTGCTCGCTGCCCCCAAGCCGGGATGGACGGGCGAGACCGGGTTCATCACGGCCGACATCGTGCGCCGTCACCTCGACGATCCAGGCGCCTGGCACTGGGTCGTGACCGGACCGCCCGCGATGATCGACGCGATGCAGCGGGTGCTCGCGGAACTCGGGATCGCGGCCGGGAGCGTCTCGACCGAGTCGTTCACGGGCTACGCTTAGGGCGATGCACCGCGGTTCTTGGCGGTTGCCCTCGCGCGAACGGGTATGAGTCCACTGGGATGAAGTGTCGCCTCACGGCGGGGGAGCCGGGGCGTGGACCGAAGGGAGTCGACGGATGAACCTGTTGGTCAAGGTCTGTGACTACGAGCGGATGAACGTGGAGCGCCTGTCCGCCCGCCTGTTCGTGGCGGTCGGAGCGGTCCTGTGGCTCCTGGCGGCCGCTTCGGCCTACACGGGGTACTGGGGCCCGACGCTGCAGCACGGCATCGGCGAAGCGCTCGTCCTGGGGACCACCGCCCTCGCGGTGCTGGCCGTCGGATGGGTCTTCGAGCGCGTCGGCGCGCTCCTCGTGTTCCTGTCCGCAGTCGCCACCGTCGTCTACGGCTTCGTCATGGGGTGGGAGGCCGGCATCTTCGTGACGGTGGCCCTCGTCGTCGTGGTTCCGATGATCATGGCCGGGCTCATGTTCCTCACGGCCGCAGAGACCCAGTCCGTGTGCGAGCTCGAGGAGAGCGGCAAGGCCTGACACGGGATGCAGGGACGCACCGAGGGCGCGGAGCCGCTTCGGCCCCGCGCCCTCGTCTTGTGTCCGGTGACGCCGGCCTACTCGACGATCTCGACCAGCTCGACCTCGAACGTGAGCGTCTCGCCCGCGAGCGGGTGGTTGAAATCCAACACCGCGCCGTCCTCGTCGACGATGGTTATGACGCCTGGCAGCCGGCTTCCGTCGGGGGCGACGAGGTCGACATGGCCTCCTACGTACGGGTCCTCGGCGAACGCATCGGCCTCGACGCGCTGGATCAGCGTCTCGTTCTTCGGGCCGTAGGCCTCTTCGGGCGGGATCGTCACACAGCGCTTCTCGCCGACCTCCAGGCCGCTCACCGCCGCCTCGAACCCTGCGATGACGACGCCGTCACCCAGCTTGAACTCCAACGGCTCCCGGCCTTCGGAAGCATCGAACTCGGTCCCGTCAGCGAGCGTTCCCCGGTAGTGGACCCGGACGACGTCGCCGGTCGTTGCGGCCATGCTCATCCTCCAAGACGGCGCTTTCAGTGCGCACGACGATACACCAGGCGCTCCCGCCATGGCACGCCGCACTGTGATGGTCATCACCCGGCGACCTCGGGAGCGCGCCGTCTGTCGCGCCGTTCGTCCGCTGGGAGGAACGCTCGGGAGCGATAAGCGGCCGCTCGCGTGGAACGTCGCGCATGCCAACAAGCATACGTTACACTTGCGTCGGCCACGGCCGAGCTGTGAGCCGTTCGTCGCGCCGGAGGCGAAGTGCGGGAATGCGGGGGTCTGGCGGCGCGACCGGGAGATACCGATAACTAGGGTATCCATCCACTTCAACGTGGGGACGGTACGGGGTGTATGAGCTCGAAGGGGTCCTGGGCCCCTCCATCATGAAGTTCGTCGACCAGTACGTCAGGTCACTCCTGACGTGGGACATCCTGGTCTTCTTCCATCGTAACCAGGACGCGGTCCTCGACCTCGAGGGCCTGGCGTCGCGCCTCGGTCGGCGCGTCGAGGAGCTCCAGCCCGAGATCGACGAGCTGTGCAAGGACAAGATCCTGCAGTGCGCCGGCGGGCTCATCCGCTACAGGCCGACCCCGGAGCTGCGCGAGACCATCGCGAAGTTCGTCGAGGCGTGCCAGGAGCGCGGGCGCCGTCTGGCGCTCATCGCGCTCGTGCTCCACAAGATCAACCCGCACTCTTAAGGACCGTCATCGCGCCGTCCGTGGCGCAGCCGTGATGTGGCCGATCGCCCTTAGAGGTGGTCGGCCACGTGCAGTTCGAGGACTGACGGGTCGAGCACCTCGGCGATCGTGCGGTCCTCGGTCGAGAGGTCGACGTCGACCGGTTCGTCGAGTTCCAGGCCGTCCGGGCCGAACAGCACCCGCACCTTCGGCGACAGCATCTCGTCGGTCATGGCGCTCACGACACCGACGGACTGGTCGGACAGGCGCAGCACGCACCCTATCGGGAAGACGCCGAGTGCGCGCACGAACAGCCGGGCGAAGAGCGGGTCGAGCGATCTGCCGGCCTCGCGCAGGATTTGCATGACGGCCTTGTCCGGCGTCAGCGCCTCGCCGTCGTCGCCGTGCTTGGTCAGGTTCTCGTAGCGGTCGGCGATCGCCACCATGCGGCTGTACGGGTGCGTGACGTAGCCCTCCGGCCGGTCCGGCCAGCCCGAGCCGTCCGAGCCCATGTGGTGCTCGAAGGCCACGAGCATCGACGAGGGGTCCTCCTCGGGAAGCCGGGCGAGCACCTCCGCGCCGACCTTGGGGTGCAAAAGGGTCGCGGCCCGTGCCTGTTCCGGATCCGCGAGGTCGAACGCCGCCTTGCCGACATCGTGCAGGAGCGCCGCGACGCCCAGGCCCATGAGCCCCTCCTCGGGAAGCCCCATGCCGAGTCCGAGGGTGAGCGAGTAGATCATCACGTTGATGGCGTGGAACAGCGCGCCCTCGTCGTGAGCGTTGAGCGTCGCCATGCCGAGCACGGCCGCGTCGTCCTCGAGCAGGCGTGTCATGATCGTTCCGACCATGTCCTCGGCCTGGTCGAGGTTCGGAGAGCCATTCGAGGCCACCTCCTGGTGCACCGCGCGCAGCACGTTGACGAGCTGGCGGTAGAGCGCACGGTCCTTCTCCCGCCGAAGGTCTCGCTCCTTGCGCTCCGCCACGTCGTCCGGCTCGCCGAGCGTGCCGACGGTAACGGACGTCACCCCGCGTGCGGCAAGCTCCTCGTCGACCTTGAGCGTGGCGCCGGGGCGCAGGTTCACGACCTCGGCCAGGGCGACCGCGTCGCCCGGGCCGAACGCCGGGTCGAACGTCAGGCTCTCGACGCGGTGGCGTTCCATCGACTGCGCGAGCGAGGCGACGGCCGGCGAGTCGGACGCGATCACCTGGCTGCCGTCGTAGAGGCGGCCCTCGTGGACGTTGAGGACGAACGCGCCGCCCGCGGCCTCCGCGCAGCCTCGCACGGCGTCGACGAAGGAGCCGACGGCCGCACCGTAGCTGGGGTGCGCGGGCGGATACAACTGCACGGCGCGCCGCGCGGTCGAGAGCGTGACGACGAGATCGAGCGCGCTCATCGTTCCGCCCCCTTCGACCGCTGGGCGAGCGCCTGGCGCGCCAGTTCCTGGACCTCGGCGAAGTGGCCGCGCTTGATGAGCGCCCGGCGGGCCACCAGCCCCTCGAGGACCGCGCCGGCGTTGCCGTCCGGGGTGTGAGCGAGGGCGCCGATGATCTCGCGCGCCTGCGCGAAGTCCTTGCCGTCCACGTCCATCTCGTCCAACCGCCCCTTCAGGAGTGCGGCCGCGCCCGGGGTCGAGGAGTGTCCCGCTGCCCGGATGGCGGCGATGGCCACCTCGGGAGAGGAGTCCCGGACAAGGGTCGCGAGATGGCGAAGGGCCGTGGCGCCGCCGGCCCGGGCGAGTCCCGCAGCCACCTCCCGGCGCGACTGGTCGTCCGCTCGCTTCACGAGCCCCTCGACGGCCTGCTGGGAGCGCTGGTCCGGCTCGCCCACAAGGCGGGCGACGAGCTGGGCGACCTGGAACCACTGAGCGTGCGCCGCCGCGGCGGCGAGCATGTCCACGATGCGGCGGCCGGCGACGCGCTCGGCGATCTCGAGCCCGTCGGGCTTGTGCGCGAGGGCCTCCTCGACGAAGACGCCGGCGCCCGCCTCACTCGCGTGCTGCACGATCTCGCGCGCGGGCGCCAGGCCGGATGCGTCGGCCGCCAGCGCCGAGACGAGCGCCTTCATGGTCCTCCGGCCCGTCGCCTCGCCCATGGCCCCGCGCAGCCGCTCGGTGAGCTCGGGCCACGGCTGGACCGACCGGGACGCGCGGGCGGCGAGTTCCCGCACGATGCGCGCCGACAGGTCCAGGCGTCCCCGCTCGAGCAGCGGCGCCACCATGCCGGCGAGCGCGTCCAGGGTGCGACAGTACAGGCCGAAGTCCTCCTGCTGGTCGAGCAGGGTGAGCATCGTCGAGACGGCGCTGTCGTCCGCGCGCTTGGCCGATCCCGCGACGTCGTCGCGCGCACCGGCGATCTTGGCGGAATCGACACGCGCGAGGTCGGCTATCTGCTTGTAGAGCGGCTGTGAGGCGGTGAGCGGCGCCTCGGCGGTCGATGCGCCGCGGACCTGGAGCATATGCTCCAGGAAAGCGACCTCCTTGGCGGTGTGCCCCGCGTCCGGAAGCAGGTCCTTGACCTGCGCGAGCACCGCGGTCATGCGTTCCGCGAGCGGCAGGCGCGACAAGGCGGACGACATCGAGAGCATGTTGCGGCCGTAGGTGCCGCCGCACAGGGTCTTGGCAAGTTCCGCGGTGCCGACGCGCGAGAACACCCTGCCCATGAGGTCCCGTGCGGGACCTTCATCGAGCGAGACGCCCACGAGCGCGTCGCGCGAGTCGAGGTCCTGCGCCTCGAACGCCGAGGACAGGGATGCGACGAGCGTCTGCAGGCTTTCGTCGCCGGCCGCGGCCGCGAGGTCGGCGAGCCCGGCGGACAGTGTGGCCGGGTCGCCCTTCGACGCCACGCCGAGCCAGGCGGACACGCGCTCGGGGTCGCCGGCCAGGTCGCGCAGGAACTCCCCGGCCTCCTTGTCGCCGCCCGACGCGGCCCAAGGGTCGACCACCGTGAGGCTGATCTCCGCGGTGCGGACGGTCTCTACGCCCGCAGATGCGAGCACGGCCGCCAGACCTCCGCGTTCCCGGAGTTCTTCGGGCTTTGCGAGCGCGGACGAGAGCACGGAGATGATGTCGTCCGCGCTCACGCCCGGCAGGAAGTCGATCTCGGCGACGCCGTGGTCGCGCAGGGCGTCAGCCAGTTCGGTGGCTCCGGGCGCGCCGGGCGCTACCGTGGCGCCGTTCCATGCAAGCCCGTCGCGCGCGACCTTGAAGCACAGGACCGGCTCGGAGGAGAGGAATGCGGCGAGCGCCGACTGCGCGCTCTCGACGGCCTGCCGGGGTATCGGGCTCGTCGGGGGGTAGAGGCGAAGCGCCTTGGCGGCCGCGGTGAGGCCGCGGACGATCGGCTCCATCCCTGCCTGTGACGCGCTGTCGTGCACTGGCATCCCCTGGTCGCGGCCTGCGGCGTTCATTGTGCTTGATGTA
This sequence comes from uncultured Eubacteriales bacterium, assembly GCA_964533555.1. Classification (GTDB taxonomy): domain Bacteria; phylum Actinomycetota; class Coriobacteriia; order Anaerosomatales; family PALSA-660; genus JANYAK01. The sequence goes on along the minus strand of CAZHMA010000015.1, from coordinate 15,469 downwards.
TACGCGATGCGTCCATGCGACCGGCAGGGGGCGACGGAATGCATAGCACCACCGTCCGGCAACGGCGCAACACCCGGCACATCATGTTATCGGTTTCCGGGGACTGGTAACGTAGTGGCTATGAACACCTACCCGGGCACGCTCGCCGTCCTCGCCGTCCTCATCGTCGTCCAAGGCTTCTTCGTCGCCGCCGAGATCGCCCTGGTGAGCGCGCGTCGCTCCGCGCTGCAGGCCGCCGCGGACAAGGGCTCCCGCGGCGCGCGGACCGCCATCCGGTTGTTGGACGACCCGACTCGGCTGCTGTCCACCATCTCCGTGGCGATCACTCTCATCGGGTTCACGGCGTCGGCCACCGCCGCGGTGACCTTCGAGGAGCCGGTCACCGCGTGGCTGCGATCGCTCGGCATGCCGTGGCTCAGTCGCCTCGCCGGGGGTATGGCGGTCTTCGGCGTGACCATCGCGATCACGTATGTGACGCTCGTCTTCGGCGAGCTCGCTCCGAAGCGGCTGGGGCTCCAACGGGCCGAAGCGGTCTCCGCGGCCGTGGCCGGTCCCGTGGAGTGGCTCTCGATCGCCATGGCGCCGGTGGTCTGGCTTCTGGGCAAGTCCACGAACGTCGTGGCACGGCTCATGGGCGTGAAGGGCAAGGGCGCGAAGTCGGGAGTCACGGAAGAGGAGATCAAGCTTCTTGTGACCGAGCAGGGCACCCTGCTCGACGAGGAGAAGCGCATGATCCGCGAGGTGTTCGAGCTCGGCGACACGGTGGTGCGCGAGATCATGGTCCCCCGTGTCGACGCGGAGATGCTGGAAGACACCCTCACCATCGAGCAGGCGCTGCCGGTCTTCGAGAAGACCGGCTTCTCCCGGATGCCCGTGTTCAAGGACGACCCGGACACGGTGGTCGGCATCGCGCTTCTCAAGGACCTGGTCGGCCCGGCCGTGGCAGGCCGCACGTCGGAGGTCGTCGCCGACCATGCGCGGGCGCCGCTCTTCGTTCCCGAGACGAAGCCGATCCTCGACCTGCTGTCGGAGATGCGCAGCACGCACAACCATATGGTCGTGGTCGTGGACGAGCACGGCGGCACGGCCGGCCTCTGCACCATCGAGGACATCGTGGAGGAGGTCGTCGGCGAGATATCGGACGAGTTCGATCGCGAGCACCGGTTCATAAGCGCGGCCGGACCGCAGCGGTGGATCGTGGACGGCCGTCTGTCGGCCGAGGAGGCCCGGGAGCAGATCGGGGTTCCCATCCCCGCCTCCGAGGAGTACGAGACCGTGGCCGGTTGGGTCCTGATGGAACTCGGGCACATTCCGCAGGCGGGGGAGCATGTCCTGACCGGCGATTGGACGGTGCGCGTACTCGGCGTGAGGCGCAGGCGCGTCGCGCGTCTGCTGATAGCGAGGGGAACTGAAGATCGGGGGACGGAGGAGTAGATGGAGAAACGCCTGTACCGCAGCAAGACCGACAAGATGATCGGCGGCGTCTGCGGCGGGCTCGGCGAGTACTTCGGCGTCGATCCCACCATCGTGCGGATCGCTGCGGTCGTGCTCGGCTTGGCCAACGGCGTGGGGATCGTGGCCTACGTCATCCTGTGGATCATCGTCCCGGAGGAGGGCGCGAATCCCATGTATGAGAACTGGACGTCAGGCTCGACGCCGGACGGGAACGTCCCGGCAGCCCCGCAGGAGGCGGCCCCGGCGGCGCCCGAGGGCACGCCCGCTGCCGAGTCCGCGGGCATGGAGGCCGCCGCGACTGCCGCGGTGACTCCCCCCGCGCCGCCGGCGGCGCCCGTCGCGCCGGTCGCACCGCCGGTCGCACCGGTGACCAGCGCCCCGGCTCCCCGCGCGTCGCGCGGGGGACTGACCGGGGGCATCGTGCTCATCGTCATAGGCGGCCTGTTCCTCGTGAGCCAGTTCGTGCCCGGGATGGACATCGGCAAGCTCTGGCCGCTCATCCTTGTGGCCATCGGCGTGTCGATGATCCTGCGCAGCGGCAGGCGGTGAGGGCATGAGCGCCAAGAAGGCCGCCGAAGGGCTCGAGCTCATCGCCATCGGCGGCGTCCTGCTTGCGAACACGGTCGGCGGCCTGCCCTGGGCGGTATGGCTGAGCGTGCTGAGCCTCTGGCCGATCTGGCTGGTCGCGGCCGGCGTCGACCTCATCGGCAAGAGCACGGACCGCGCGTGGGTCCGCGTGCTCTCGAGCTTCATCATGATCGCCGCGCTCCTGTACGGCGCGTTCGTGATGGCGCCCGGCACGTGGGGGTTTCCCCTCGTCATCCGTTCGGCCGGTCCGGCGCGCAGCGTCTCGGAGCGCGAGCCGCACAACCGGTCCGTCGATACGGGCGACGTCAAGATCGGCGTCGGTGCCACGGACCTGACCGTCCAGGGCGGCAGCGACCTCGCGGCCCTCACGGGCGCCAGCCCCATCGGGCTGGATCCGCAGCTCACCACGAAGATCGATGGCGCCACGGTCGCCGTGACCCTGGACTACGGCCGGGGGGACACCATCTGGACGCCGGGCTCCACGGACAACCGCCTGCTGCTGACGCTCGACAAGGCGATCCGCTGGGACAGGATGGAGCTGAACGCCGGCGCCACCAAGGCCGCCATCGACCTGCGCGACCTCAGGGTCGCCCGGGTGGAGCTGAACGTGGGCGCGGCGGACACGACGCTGACCTTCGCCGAGGGGCGGGACTGCGCCGCGATCGTGAAGGGCGGCGTCGCGAACGTGACCCTGCGCATCCCGAAGGGCTCCGACGCCACGCTGCACGCGCGCGGGATCCTGAACACCGACACCCCGGACGCCTTCAGGCGCTCGGGTGACTGGGGCGACCGTGCGTGGCAGTACACGGGCGGGGGCGACGGCACGATCGACGTGACCGTCGAAGGCGGCATCGCCAACGTCAAGGTCGAGACCTACTAGGGGGACTGATGGACGATCGCAACGACTCAGGGCGCACGCTCGGCCTCATCGGCGGCGGGGCCCTCATCCTGTTCGGAGGTTGGTTCCTGCTGCGCACGTTCGGCATCATCCCGGAGTGGTTCACGGACATGTGGAGCCGTGCGTCCTGGCCCATCGCGCTCATCGTGATCGGCGGGATCGTCGTGCTCGTCTCGTCGCGCGGCGGCCTCTCCATCCGGGGGCCCCTCCCCGGCTCGCGGCTCTACCGCTCCCGCGACGACAAGTGGGTCGAGGGCGTGCTCGGCGGGCTCGGGAAGTACCTCGGTATCGACCCGGTGATACTGCGCCTGGTCTTCGTGGGCCTGCTGCTGCTCAACACCTGGGGTCTGGTGATCGCCTATGTGATCATGGCGATCGTCGTGCCGAAGGAGCCGGTGTGACCCTGACATGACAGACTCAGCGCTCCTGCCCGCGCCACCGACCGCCCCCGGCGATGTCATCGACGCGCACACGCACCTGTTCACCGTGGGCCTGCTCGAGGAGATCCTCTCGAAGCAGCCTCCGGAGGCGATGAAGCGGTTCCGCACCGCGCTCAAGGAGCGCAAGTTCGGCCGTCGGGGGGACACGCTTCCCGAGATGACGCCGGAGGAGTGCGCCGCCTGGTACGTCACGCGCCTGGAAACGGCGGGTGTCGCCAAGGCGCTCGTCATGTCCGTGATGCCGGACACCCAGTGGACGCGGGACTTCCTCGTGGCCGCAAAGGGCCACGTGCAGGCGTGCTGCAACGCCGACCCGCGCGAACCTGCCTCCGCGGAGCTGCTGGAGCGCGAGATGGCGGCGGGGTTCCGTGGCGTGAAGCTCCTGCCGGTGAACCGCTGCTTCCGGTTGTCGGACCCGGCCTGTCGGCCGTTCTTCGAGAAGGCATCGCAGCTCAAGGCCCCCGTTGTCATCCACTACGGGGTGACCGTGGACCCGACCGGCGACCTCCGCTACGCGGACCCGATCGACCTGTCGCCGGTGGCACGTGACTTCCCCGACGTGCCGTTCGTGATCGCCCACTTCGGCGCCGGCTGGCTCGACGACGTGCTTCGCCTGGCGTACCAGTGCAAGAACGTGTGCGTGGACACGTCCGGCACGAACAACTGGATGGACTACCACGTCCCGAAGATGACGCTGCCCGAGGTGTTCGAACGGGCGCTCACGGCGCTCGGGCCGGAGCGGGTGCTCTTCGGCACGGACTCCGGAACGACCGCGCCCTACCGCGAGTGGATCAAGTTCCAGCAGGTCCGCGTGCTCGAGGAGCTGGGCCTCTCCGACGGGGACCGCGATCTCGTGCTGCGGGGCAACGCCGTGCGCATCTTCCACATGGACGAGGTGGCGGCACCGTGAGCGCAGACGCGACCGGTCCCGGCGCGCGGGAGTCGGCCGCCGACGACTACGACCGGTTCGTCGACTGGGAGAAGCGCCTGACGCGGGAGGGCCCCTTCTTCCGCCGGCTGTTCGATGAGCATTCCGTCGCGAGCGTGATCGACGTCGGCTGCGGCAGCGGCCGGCACGCGGCGCTCTTCGCCTCGTGGGGGCTGGACGTCACCGGGGTCGATCCCGACGAGCGCATGCTCGCGGCCGCCCGCGCGCACGCGCTCGCGAGCGGGCATGCGGTACGCCTGCTCGAGGGCGGGTTCGGCGGGCTCACTGCGCTGGGACTCGGACCCGTCGACGCCGTGACCTGCACCGGCAACGCGCTGCCGCACGTCGCCGGCCCCGAGGGCTTGCGCGCGGCACTCGCGGACTTCGCGCTCGTGCTCCGGCCGGGTGGCGTGCTGGTCCTGCACCTGCTCAACCACGACCGGCTGCTGGCGGGACGCATCCGCTCGATCCCGCCGGTGGTCCGCGAGGACGCCGAGGGCACCCGGGTCTTCCTTCGCGTCATGGACTACGTGGAGGGCGGCATCGGTTTCGACTTCGTGACGATGAGCCGGCCGGCGGACGCCTGGGCGTCCGGCGCCGAGTGGACGGTGACGTCGCGCCGCAGCGTGCACACCGCTCTGCCGACATCTCTGCTCGCGGCCGGACTGGAGAGCGCGGGATTCGGCGACGTGCGGATGTTCGGGGACCACACGGGAAAAGCACTGGACGCGGCCGCGGACGAGTCCGTGCTGCTGACCGCGGTGCGGAGCTAGGCGCTGAGGCCGACGAGGCGGGGGCCGAGAAGACAGCGCGTGCAGCGCGCCTCGTCGCATGCCGCGACCGGTGACGTCAGGCCGGTGAAGCCGTCTTTCACGAGCTCCCGGTAGAGGTGGCACAGCGGGAGGCCGGCCACGTTCTGGTAGCACTGGTCGTCGGCGACCGAGGCCAGATGGCTCTCGATGTTGTAGGCGCCCGCGCAGCCCAGCAGTTCGCCCTTGTCGGCCCATGCGCGAAGGTCGTCCTCGCCCAGGTCGTTCATGAGCACCGGGGTCGTCACGGCGAACGTCCGCGGCTCGGCGGCCCCAGGCAGGAGGATCGCGACGCCGGTGATGACGTCGTGGGTGCGGCCTGAGAGCGTCCGCAGCATGGCGAATGCGTCTTCCACGTCCACCGGCTTGCCCAGGATGCGCCGATCGGTGAGCACGATTGTGTCGCAGGCGATGATGGCGTCGCCGGCGTCGACCGACCCGCGGGCGGCGACCGCCTTCTCCGCGGCGATGGCGCGCGCAAGTACAGGCGGCACACCCTTCAGCGGCGAGTCGAGGTCCTCGGGCGTGTCTGCCGACGTGACCTCGTAGGCGGCGCCGAGCCAGGCGAGAAGCCGCCGGCGGCGCGGAGACGCCGACGCTAGCCCGAGGGGCGGGTCGGTGACGGGCGGGGCTTCCATGGCGGCGATGATAGCACCGGAAGGCGTTTCGCAGGCATAATGTGGAGGCGGTGTCCGCGCGGTCACATCCACCGTCCGGCCCGCACCGCGAGAGCACGGTCATTGGAGGCGCGAGGACGTCCCGTGGTAGGTGCCGGCACAGGGAGGCCCCAGCGCGCGCCCGCGCTCGTCGAGCGCTTCATCAAACAACTCAACATCACCTACAAGGCCGTTCGCCTCTACCCCTCCTCCAGCGCCATCCCGCGCGAGAACGCCGCGGTCGTCGTCCAGATCCTCAAGCTGATCCTTCAGCGCGAACCTCTCATGCTGCTGACCGTCTCCCGGGACGGGCTGCTCTACGACGGGCAGCCGGTGTTCCCGCCGTCCGGGCCCTTCGCCGCGTTCGCCCGCGACTTCTACTCGCGCAGCATCGCCGAGATGCGCTTCCATGCCGGCTGCACCGACGCCGAGGTGACCGACTTCCTGTCTGTGATCGACATGTCGCCGGAGGACATCGCGGCCGCGGGCGGGGTCAATGCGCTGCTCTGGGAGCGCCAGGTCTCCCAGATAACGGTGGTCGAGGCGCAGACCCAGATCGTCGACATAGCGGCCGCCACCGATGACGAGCCGGAAGGTGACGCGGACGATGCGGAGGGCGAGGAGTGGCCGCCCAGCCGCGAACGGCTCGACGAGATCGTGCGGGGCGCGGCCGCGGGAAGGCCGCGGGACAGGCGCCTGCTCGTGCGCGCCGTCTCCCACGAAGCGATCCTGCGGACCTACCTTCGCGAATCGGCGACGACGCGTGGGGTCGCTCCGACCCAGGCGGAGATCGCCGGGCGGATCGCGGGGCTCGCCCACTCGATCCAGTTCGAGCTTCCCGAGGAGCGGGAGGCGCTGCTGCGCTCGCTCGCCGAAGCGATCCTGGGGCTCGACCCGCAGATGCGTAGCGAGCTGCTGACACAGCGGCTGCTCGGGGACGCCCGGCGCGACGACTCGATCGCGCAGGTGGTTCGGCAGATGAGCCTGGACGAGGTCCTCGACGCGATCCTCAGCGAGGTGCCCAACACCGACGAGGCGCGCTCGGGCCTGACCCGGGCGGTGAAGAACCTCGCGCTGATCTCCATCTCGTCGTCGAGGGAGGCGGTCCTCGACCGGGCGCAGCGCCTCATGGTCGAGCGCGGCATGGCTCCCGGCGATGCCCGGGACATGGTCGCCTCGGCGATGCCCGCGCGGCTCGAGGCGAGCGGGCGCGAGCGGTCATCGGGGTCCGAGCCGGTCGAGTCGGTGCTGCGCCTGCTCGATCTCACGCCCGGGGGTCGGGCGACCTACGCCTACGACGAGAGCGTCGCCGCGCTACGCGCCGAGGCAGGCAGGGGACTGACCGACGGCGACGTACTGACCGCTCTGGTGACCATCGCGACCCTCGAAGCCCGCCCCACCGAGTTCGCGGCCGTCATGCGCCTGCTCGATGAGAGCCTCGGGCTCCTGGTCGACGAGCAGGAGTTCGAGGTCGCGGCGGACGCCGCCGAGGCGCTCACGGCCGCAGCAACCGACCCGTCGGTGGACGCCGACCGCCGCAAGCGCATGGGCGAGCTTCTGCGGGTCCTGGCCAAGCCCGGGGCGATGCGCAGCATCACCAGCGCGATGCGGGTCTACCGGCACGACTCCGACGAGCATGCGGCCTGCCGCCGGCTCCTGGCCGTGCTCGGCGGGCAGACCATAGCCCCCCTGCTGGAGGTCCTCGCCGAGGAGCCCGACATGGCGGCCCGCAAGGCGATGGTCGACCTGATCTCGGGTCTGGCACAGGGCAGCGTGGGAGAGCTCGGTGCCCGTGTCGCCGACCGCCGCTGGTACTTCGTGCGCAACGTGGTCGCCATCCTCGGGGCGACGCGGGACCCGAAAGCGTTGTCGTTCCTGGAGCGGACGCTGCGCCACGGGGACAACCGGGTGCGCCGCGAGACGATCCGGTCCGTCGCGAACATCCGTGACGCGAAGTCCGACGAGATGCTCATCGCGGCGCTGAGCGACGAGGATGCGCCCAACGCCCAGCTGGCGGCGCGCTACCTCGGCCTGCTCAACGTCCGCGGGGCGGTGACCAGCCTGGAGCAGATGGCGAGAGGCGAGGGCCGCGGCAACCGCGAGAACGGGCCGCGCATCGAGGCGATCGAGAGCCTGGGACGCATCGGATCGCCGACGTCCGTGCGCACGCTCGAGGACCTCGCGCGCCAGCGCGGGCTCATCGCCGGCCGTACGCGCGACATCCGCGCCGCCGCCGCGGCGGCCCTGGCCGCGGTCCGGGCGAAGGGAGGCGCATCGTGAGCGACGAGGCGCCACGCACGCCCAGGGGCGAGGTCAAGGTCGCGGCCGGGCTGTACACGCCCCGCCAGGTCAGGCGCATACGTGACGTGCTCGCCAGGCTCTCCGGGGCCCGCCGCGCGCAGCGCTTCTACCCGGTCGGCCATCCCGCCGTCCGCGAGTCCGCGATCGGCCTCATGGAGTCGCTGACCCGGTACTTCGACGAGGGCAGCGACGTGGCGTTCACCTTCTTCGAGAACGAGGTGCTGCTCGGGTCGCAGCTTCTGGCCGACGAGAGCTTCCTCTTCGACCAGCTCATCCGCGACGTGTCGGAAGGCGCGGTCAACAGCGTGACGTTCATGCGCGGCCTGTCCGTCTCAGAGCTGGAGCGGGCGCTGCCCATGCTCGTCGCCGACGTCTCGGCGGTGGAGGCCGCCGGCGGGCTCGAGAAGGCGATCGCCGAAGCGAACACACCAAACGTCGTCATGGCCGTCGTCAAGGTGTTCGAGCGGGACCAGCGCGTCGAGGAGACGGACGAGCGGCAGATGGCCAGGGCGACCTACTCCGGCGCGCTGGAGCTCATGCGGGACCTGGACCGGCTCGTCAAGTCGAACCGGGCCGCCTCGGCCGAACGCGTCCGCGGTGTCGTCCGGGGGCTCGTGGACAACATCCTGACCAACCAGGCCGCGCTGCTGGAGCTGTCCGGCCTCAAGGACTACGACGAGTACACGTTCTTCCACTCGGTGAACGTGGCCATCCTGTCCCTCGCCCTTGGATCGATGCTGTCGTCGGACCGGCGCTTCCTGAACTCGCTCGGCGTCGGCGCGCTCATGCACGACATCGGCAAGATGGCCATCGACGTGGACGTCCTGAACAAGCCGGGCGCCCTCACCAGCGACGAGTGGGAACAGGTCCGCCGCCACCCGCTCGTCGGGGCGAGCGTCGCGGCGTCCATGCCGACCCTGGACCGCGCGAGCATCGTCGTCATACTCGAGCACCACATGCGCGCGGACCTCGACGGCTACCCCCAGCGGCGCCCGCCCCGCAAGCAGCACCTCTCCAGCCGCATCGTGGCCCTGGCCGACGCCTACGACGCCATGACATCGCGCCGGTCATACTCCGAGGCACGCCTCCAGGACGAGGCCATGGAAGTCCTGGCGAAGAACTCGGGGAGCGCCTTCGACCCGGTGCTCGTCAGGCTCTTCGTCCAGATGCTGGGCGTGTACCCGCCGCGCTCGGTCGTGCGGCTGAGCACCGGGGAGACCGGCGTCGTCGTGAAGCCGGGTGCCTCCGACATCCTGCGTCCGCACGTGCGTGTCTTCGCCGATCCGACGGGCGCGATCGTGGAGCCCTATGATGTGGACCTGACCGCGGGCGGCGGGTCGGGCCCGACCATCGAAGCCTGCATCGATCCGACAGGACTCAACATCGAGGTGGAAGACTACCTCTGACGTGCTCTTCCAGGCGCCGCGCCGCGGCGCTGCGTACCCGACCTAGGGGGCTTTCCCATCATGGCAACGAAGACCACGGGCACCGGCTTGCGGAAGGTTCGCTTCATCGCGGCGGGCTTCCTGCTCCTGCTGCTCGCGTCGGTGAGCTCCCTGTCGGTGTTCTACACGGACCTGCTGTGGTTCAAGGACCTGGGGCAGCCCGGTGTCTTCTGGACGCGGATCGTGAGCCGGCTCGCCGTCGGGCTCGCCTTCGGCGCGTTCGCGTTCGCGGTGATGTACATCAACCTGCTCATCGCGCGGCGCATGGCACCGGCCGCTGTGCTGTCGGTCGTCGGCGGCCCCGACATGCAGCTCACCCCGCAGCAGCAGATCGACCAGGCCCTTTCGCAGATGCGCCGATGGGTCGACCCCTTCATGGGGTGGATCATGCTCGCGGCCGCCGTGCTGTTCGCGTGGACGGCCGGGGCCGCATTGGCCGACCAGTGGGAGGTCCTGCGGGTTGCCCTGGCCGCGGCACCGTTCGGCCAGGTCGACCCGCAGTTCGGGCGCGACGTGAGCTTCTTCATGTTCCAGCTGCCCGCCCTGCAGCTCGTGTCAGACTGGGTGTTCGGGACACTCGTGGCGGTGCTCGTGTTCAGCGCCGTCATGCATGTGTACGGCGGGGCGATCCGCCTCAGCGAGCGGCTCAAGGGGTTCGACCCGCACGTGAAGGCGCACCTGTCGGTGCTGGCAGGGCTCATCGTGGCCTCGAGGGCCTTCGACTACTGGCTCTCGATCTACCAGCTGGACTTCTCGCCGCGCGGTCAGGTCACCGGCGCTTCGTTCACTGACGTGCACGCCCAGCTGCCCGCCTACCAGATCCTCATGTTCCTGGCGCTCGCGACCGGCGTCGCCCTGCTGTTCAACATCCGCTTCAAGGGCTGGCGGCTGCCCGCCGTGGCCATCGGCCTCTGGGTCGTGGCCTCGGTGCTCGTGGGCGGCGTCTACCCGGCGGCCATCCAGCAGTTCCAGGTGAACCCGAACGAGCTGCAGGCGGAGTCTCCCTACATCAAGCGCAACATCATCGAGACTCGCAAGGCGTTCGACCTGACCGACATCGAGGTCAAGCAGTTCCCGGCGAACACCGACCTCAGTGCCGCCGATGTCGCCGACGCCACGGCCACCGTGTCCAACATCCGGTTGTGGGACCCGACGATCGTCGTCCAGTCGTACAAGCAGCTCCAGGAGATCCGCTTCTACTACGACTTCAAGGACGTCGACATCGACCGCTACGTCATCGACGGGGCACTTCAGCAGGTGCTCATCTCCGCCCGCGAGATGAACGTCACGCAGCTTTCCGACCAGGCCAAGACCTGGATCAACCAGCACCTCATCTACACGCACGGCTATGGCGCGGTCGTCAGCCCGGTCAACCGGGCGAGCGAGGACGGCCTGCCCATGTTCCTGGTCAAGGACCTGCCGCCCACGTCCACGGTCGACGTGCAGATCACGCAGCCCGGCATCTACTTCGGCGAGGAGTCGAACGCGTACGCGATCGTGGACACCACGCAGAAGGAGTTCGACTACCCCGTGGGCGGTCAGAACGCCGAGACATCGTACGCCGGCAAGGGCGGCGCACCGGTCGGCACGCCGCTCGAGCGCGCGGCCTTCGCCGTCAGGTTCGGTGCGCCGGAGATCATCCTGACGAGCGCGATCAAGCCGGAGAGCCGGATCCTCTTCCGGCGAGACATCAAGGAACGTCTCGACGCTTTGGCGCCGTGGCTCGTGCTGGACGCGGACCCGTATCCCGTCGTCATCGACGGCAGGATCGTCTGGGTACAGGACTGCTACACGTGGTCGAAGTACTACCCGTACTCCCAGCGCTACGGTGATTCGGGCATCAACTACATCCGCAACTCGGTGAAGGTCACCATCGACGCGTACGACGGGACGACGACGTTCTACGCGTTCGACGGCAAGGATCCGGTGCTTGCCACGTACCGGCGCATCTTCCCAGAGCTGTTCACCGACGCAGCCAAGATGCCCGAGGGGATCCGTTCTCACCTGCGCTACCCGGAGGACCTGTTCAAGCTGCAGGCCGAGGTCTACAAGACGTACCACATGTCCGACCCGCAGGTCTTCTACAACAAGGAGGACCAGTGGGCGATCCCGGGCGAGGCGAAGGGCACGGCCATGGCGCCGTTCTACGTGCTGATGCAGCTGCCCGGTGAGTCGAAGCTCAGCTTCATCCTCATGCAGCCGTTCACGCCCCGGAACAAGGACAACATGATCGGCTGGATGGCCGCGCGCTCCGACGCCGACAGCTACGGCAAGCGCCTCGTCTACAACTTCCCGAAGCAGCGGCTGATCCTGGGTCCTGAGCAGATCAAGGCGCGGATGAACCAGGAGCCCGACATCTCCAAGGAGCTCACGCTGCTCAACCAGCAGGGGAGTCGCGTGATCCAGGGCAACCTGCTCGTGATCCCCATCAAGGACGCGATCGTGTACGTGATGCCGATCTACCTCCAGGCGGAGTCCTCACCGATGCCCGAGCTCAAGCGCGTGGTGGTGAGCTACGCGGACCGCATCGCCATGACGCCTGACTTCAAGGCGTCGCTGACTGCCGTGTTCGGAGGTGCCCCGCCGCAAGGCGGCGGTCAGGCAGGCGGCGGACAGGGCACGGGCGCGGGTCAGGAGACCGGCGCGCTGGCCGGGGACGCCGCGCTGGCCAAGCGGCTCTTCGAGCAGGCGACCGCGGCCCAGAAGGCCGGCGACTGGGCCGGCTACGGCAGGCTCATCAGCGAGCTCGGGACCGTGCTGGAGCGCATGGCCGGCGCATCGAAGGCGGCGACCTCGACGCCCGTGAAGTAGCGCCGCCGCGGAGTCGCGGGGGCGGCGCGACGCCCGAACCGGCACCGCCCCTGACCTGCGGTTCTTCGACGAACGGCACGGTTCGTGCTAGGATTCTCCCCGAGCGACCCGCCCTCACCGGCGGGTCGATGGGTGTTCCAACAAGCGTGCGGCCCTCCCGAAGGGCCGTGGGACCGGCGCCGGAACACGAAGCCGAAGCAGACAGGACGTCCTTCGCCGCGAAGAGTGCGGTGATGCCCGAGCCGGGCAGGCGTCCGAGTCAGGAGCAGACAACACGGTCCCGCCGCGAAAAGCATACTCGTGCTTTACGTCGGCGAAGGCGGCGGCCGCCCTTGCGAGAGCGGTCCCCCAGAGCCGGGTGCGAGACAGCCAGTAGCGCCATCCCCCTCGAGCCTCATGAGGCTCACCCCCGCTGTCTTGACGCGTGCCTTGAAGACACGCCCTCCCGCCTCGCCGCCTGTTCTGTACCCGAGCGTGGAGGTTCATCTTGAACGTACGCAGCAGCATGTCCCGATCCTCGAGCGCTACCGCGCTCAAGGCCGTGGCGGTCGCACTCGTGGCCGTCGTCCTCGCGGGCACCGGCGCCGTATCCGGCATGGCCGAGGCCAGCGCGCAGACCACCGCGCAGGCGAAGGCCGTGCGCCTGGCCCGCTACCGCAGGCACCTCGCGCGGCTGGGCAGCGCCGCCACCGTCAGCCGCGGCGTCCCGCGGGGCTGGAGCAGCGCCAGGGTCTCCTGGTACGGCCCCGGCTTCTACGGCCGCGGCATGGCCGGCGGCGGCAAGCTCGGGCTCACGAGCATGATCGTCGCCCACAAGACGTTGCCGTTCGGCACCAAGGTGCAGTTCTGGTACAACGGCAAGTCCATCATCGTCCCGGTCAAGGACCGCGGTCCCTACGTGGCCGGCCGCGAGTTCGACCTCGGTCCCGGCACCGCCATCGCGCTGGGGATCGACAAGATGGGCGTGGCGAAGGTCAGGTACCGGATCCTCGGCCGCTAGATCGGATCGGACAGGCTTTCCGGGTGCAGTGCCCGGGCGTAAGGCACGACAGAGAGTCCCGCCGAAGGGCCGCCTCCCCGCACAAAGGGGGCGGCCCTTCGCCTATATTGGGTATGCTCTTGTCGGCCCAGGAGCCGACGCCTTCACCACGAAAGGTCGCGCGAGCGATGTCCGACGAGCCCGGCGCACAGCAGCCCGAGAAGAAGGACGATTTCCTCGCCCGGATCCTCGACGCCGTCGTGGACCTGCTCGAGACGGCGCGCGACTGGGTCCAGCAGGAGGCCGAGGCGACCGTACGCGAGAAGGTCGTCCTGCCGATCCAGCGCCTGGGCCTGACGCTCGCATCGGCCGCCGCCGCGGCGACGCTGCTGGTGATCTCGCTCATCTTCATCGCGGTGGCCGCGGTCATCTTCCTGGGCAGCCGGATCGGCTACGACCTGACGTTCCTGATCATCGGGTCGACGTTCCTGGTGGGCTCCGCAGTCTTCCTCGTGATCAAGGTGAGGTCGATACAGAAATGAGCGCCGCCCCGGCTCGCCCCAAGCCCGCCTCGAGCATGCCCACCAAGCTCACCACGGACGATCTTCGCCACAAGGCGCTGGCCGTGCGCGATGTGACGACCGACGAGGCGCGCAAGCTCGTGAAGACGAACACGGTGCGCATCGTGGTCGCGAGTGCCGTGGTCGTCGCGGTCGTGGTGTCCGCGGCCTACTACTTCGGTTCGCGCTCGGGCGCGCGCGCGGCCAAGCGGCGCTAGCGCCCGCATGCGCGTCCGCTCCGTCACGGTCGGGCACGACGTGCTCGAGGCGGTCGTCGTCTTCGAACCGGGCGAACCCCTGCGCACGAGCGAGGTCCCGGGCGTACCGGGCGCGGTGCTGGCGCTGCTGCCCGGGCTGCGGGGACATCGCTGCGACAACGGCACCGGGGCGACCTTCGCCGAGGAGCTTGCGGACACCGAACTGGCTCACCTCGTCGAGCACGCCGCGCTCGAGATCGCCGCGTTGGCGGGCTCACCTGACACCCTGCACGGCCGCACGTCGTGGGACTTCGCGGCGGACGGTCCGGGTGTCTTCCGCGTGACGCTGGAGTACGACGACGACCTCGTGGCGCTGGGCGCGCTCGACCTGGCGGCGAAGGTCGTGCGGGCGGTGTGCTGCGGCGGCGAGGCGCCGGATGTCGAGGCCGAGGTCCGCCGGCTGCGGGGACTTCGGAAGCGCTGAGCGGGGAACGCCGTCGCCTTGACCCCCCGCGCCGCCCGGTGCTACGGTACGCGGCAACCTCCGGGGCCGCTCATGCGCCCGGACGCATAGAACCATCACGGACGTGAGGGAAGAGGGCATCATCCGCCCAGCCACCCCTCCGAAGTCCCCGGCCAGCGAGCGAGGTAGGCTCAGGAAGCCGGACGGTGTCCCGGACCGCTATCGCACCGGGGTCGAGGTCTTGCGGGAGCTGCGTGCCCCGCGGGCGAAGACAGGTGGTACCGCGAGAGACGACCCTCGCCCTGTCATACGGGTGGGTCGTCTTTGTGTTTGTCGGACGTGCGGTCCGGGGGTTTACGCGGACCGCATAAGGCGGGTGGGTGCGATGGGCACGGCACGAGTGGTCTTCGACAAGTGGGACGGCAGGTACGCCGAGCGCATGGGCGGCGTTCGTTCCTCGGCGGTGCGAGATCTGTTCGCCGCCGCCTCCCGGCATGACGTGATCTCGCTCTCCGGCGGCATGCCGGACGTGCGGCGCGTGCCGCACGAGGCGGTCCTGCGCGCGACCCGGGAAGCGCTCAAGCACGACGGGCCGTCTGCGCTCCAGTACGGCTCCTCGGACGGCCGCCCCGCCCTGCGCGAGCGCATCGTGGGCCTGATGGCCGAGTCGGGTGTGCGCCTGTCCGCCGCCGACATCATCGTCACCGCCGGCGCCCAGCAGGGCCTGGACCTGCTCGCGAAGGTCTTCCTCGACCCCGGTGACGTCATCATCACCGAGGGCCCGACCTACGTGGGTGCCCTGCAGGCGTTCTCCGCCTACCAGCCCCGCATCGTGTGCGTGCCCATGGACGAGGGCGGCATGCGCGTGGACCTGCTCGAGCAGGAGCTTCGGCTCCTCGGACCGCGCGGCGCCAAGTTCATCTACACCATCCCGAACTT
>CAZHMA010000014.1:0-21185 GCA_964533555.1 uncultured Eubacteriales bacterium | reverse complement strand
GCCCACGGCGACCTCGGCCGCGGTGAAGCCTTCGAATCCGGAGGCGGCGCCGTCGGTCAGCTTCGCCAGGAGGACGGCGTCGCGACCGGTGACGTCGATGCAGTTCTGGGGACAGACCGCCACACACGAGTAGCACGCGGTGCACTTCGCGTAGTCGACGACGGCCATCATGTCGATCACGTGGATCGCGTCCGAGGGGCAGGCACGCTCGCACTTCTTGCAGGCGATACAGGACATCGTGCAGAACGAGCGGCGGTCCTTGATCCTGTCGCGGGAGCTGCACCTGACCGCGACGGCGGCATTCTCAGGCAGCAGCTCGAGCAGGTTCGCGGACCGGCCTCGCGGGCATTCCGTGACACACACGCCGCAGCCGGTGCACTTGGCCAGGTCGATGACGGGCAGCCCGCGCTCGTCGAGCGCCATGGCGTCGAAGGGGCACGCACACACGCAGTCCCCGTAGCCGAAACAGCCGAACGCGCAGTCCAGCGAGCCGCCCGCGAGCTTGGCCACGGCGTTGCACGAGGCGACACCGCCGTACTCGTACGAACGGGTCGCGTTGGTGCCGCCGCCGCAGTGTCTGCAGGCGACGACCGCGTTGACCTCGCAGGTGTCGGCGCCCATGACGCTCGCCACGTGGTCGGCGACCGTCTGACCGCCGGCCACGCACGTCGTGACCGGCGCGCGGCCTTCGGCGATGGCCTCGGCGGCGGAGAAGCAGCTCGGATTGCCGCAGGCGCCGCAGTTCGCACCCGGCAGGACGTCGAGGACCGCCTGAACGCGCGGGTCGACCTCGACGTGGAACTTCTGCGCCGCGGTCGCTAGCAGGACCGCGGAGAGCAGACCGATGAAACACAGGGCCGCGACAGCGAAGATGACGATGGTCATGTGGCAGCCCCCTACAGCCCGAAGAGCGACGCGAGGCCGATGTAGCCCAGCGACAGCAGTCCGGCGGTTATGAACGACATGGGATGCCCCTTGAGCACGGCGGGCACCTTGGCGAGTTCGAGCCGCTCGCGGAGCGCGGTGAAGCTGATGAGCGCGAAGCCGTAGCCGACCGCGACACCGATGGTGTAGATGATCGCCTCGCCGAACCCGAAGCTGTACGGCATGTTCATCGTGAAGAAGCCGGGCTTGACGGCCTCGGTCGCCGCGGCGAGAACCGCGCAGTTGGTGGTGATGAGCGGCAGGTAGATGCCCATGGCGCGGTAGAGCGCCGGGCTGTACTTGCGCAGGTACATCTCGACGAACTGCACGAGCGCGGCGATGACCAGGATGAACGCCGGGATGTAGAGGAACTCCCCGACCCCCAGCGGCACGAGCAGGAACTTGTAGATCAGCCACGTCGCCGACGAGGCCATGACCATGACGAAGATGACGGCCAGGCTCATGCCGATCGACGTGTGCATGTTGTCCGAGATGCCGAAGAAGCTGCACAGCGCGATGAAGCGGGTCAGCAGGATGTTGTTGACCAGCGCTGCGCCGACGAACAGGAGCATCATCTGCACGACCGGGTTCACGCCGCCACCTCCTTGCGCGCCGCGAGCCTGCGGTTCATCGCGTGCGAGCCGGCGATGATGAGGCCGAACAGGATGAACGCGCCCGGGAACAGCAGCAGGATGTTCGGTGGCGCGTACCACGCTGGGAACTTCACGAGCGTGGCCCCGAGGAACTGGAGCTGGCCCGAGCCGAAGAGCTCCCGAAACGCACCGAGACCGGCGATGATGATCGTGTAGCCAAGACCCATCCCGATGCCGTCGGCGATCGAGAGCCACACCGTGTTGGTGTATGCGAACGCTTCCGCGCGACCGAGCACGATGCAGTTGACGACGATGAGCGGGATCCACACACCCAGGAAGCTGTAGACCGCCGGCACGAACGCCTTCATGGACAGGTCCACGATGGTGACGAACGAGGCGATGATCACGATGAAGATCGGGATCCGCACCTCGTCCGGGGTGAACTTGCGGACCGCCGAGATGAGCACGTTGGACAGCACGAGGACGAAGATGACCGCGATCCCCATGAAGAGCGAGCCCTCGAACTTCGTGGAGACGGCGAGCGTGGAACACAGGCCGATCATGAGCACCGTGAGCGGGTTCTCGAACGACAGCCCGTTGCCGAACACCCTCAGCCATTCCTTCACTTGGACACGCCCCCTTCCAGTCCCTTGAGTACCGCGTCGTAGGCGGTCAACGCCGCCTGGACACCGCGCTTGACGCCGCGCGATGACTTGGTCGCTCCGGTGACGCCGTCGAGCTTGCCGGCCTTGTCGGCCGAATCCACCCCGCCGAAGCTCAGCAGGTACTTCGTCGGCGGGGCGCCCGCCGAGCCGATCGCCTTCGTGCCGAGACCCGGAGTCTCCTTGTTGAAGCCGACCTTGACGCCGACGACTTTCCCGTTCCTATCCAGTCCGACAACGACCTCCATCGGCCCGCCGTAGCCGCGCGGGGTGGTGATGAGTCCCCAGCCAGCGGCCTGGCCCGAGCCGTCCAGGGCCCTGAACACGCCGAGGATCGGCGTCTCGCCCGCGGCCTTGGTCACCGCGGCGACCGTGGCCTCGTCCTTGACCTGCTCGAACGACGCGGCCTCGGGCAGCGCCGCGGACAGGGCCTTGTTCTGTTCGGCCACCTTCTGGGCCGCGATGCGGTCCTTCGTGATGGCGTAGGTGCCCGCAAGGCCGGCCGCGGCGATCGCGCAGATCACGATCGTCGGAATGCCAAGCCGTAGGTAGAGCTTAAGCATCGGCCTTCACCGCCTTCGCCGGCTTGACCCAGCCGAACGGCCTGGGCATGAACATGCGGTCGATGAGCGGCGCGAGGCCGTTCATGAACAGGATCGCGAACGTCGTGGTCTCGGGCATCGGCCCGTAGAAGCGCGTGACGATGTTGAAGAGACCGCACCCGATGCCGAACGCCAGCCGGCCGTTGCGCGTGATCGGTGACGTCACGTAGTCCGTCGCCATGAAGAACGCGCCGAGGAGCACGCCGCCGGCCAGCACGTTGAAGACCGGGTCACTGCCGAACGCCCACGACAGCACGGCCACGGTGCCTATGTAGCCCACCGGTATCCGCCAGTCGATGATGCCCCGGACGATCAGCACGAGTCCGCCGATGATCAGCAGCGCCGCGGAGACCTCGCCGAGCGAGCCCTCCAGGTTCTTGAAGAGCAGCGGGGCGTACTGCTCGGCGAGCTTGAAGCCGTACCCGCCACCCGCGGCGCGGTCCGCGGCTGCGACCGCCAGCCGGGTGGCGCCGTTGATGGCGTCGAGCTTGCCGCTCGCGGGCAGCGACAGCGCGTTGAACCAGCCGCCTGCGTAGGGCTTGACCTCGGACATGACGCCCAGCCACGACATCATGACCACGGCCCGTCCGACCAGCGCGGGGTTGAAGATGTTGAAGCCCAGACCGCCGAAGAGCATCTTGGCGAGCCCGATCGCCACGATGCCGCCGACCATGGCGATCCACCAGGGCGTGCGGGGCGGCACCGACATCGCGATCAGCATGCCGGTCAGTACGGCCGACAGGTCGCCGATGGTCTGCTTGCGCTTGAGCATGGCATTCCACGCGAACTCGGTGCCCACGGAGCCGCCGATCGCGGCCGCGAAGACCACGACGGCCGGCATGCCCATGTTCCAGATCGCCCAGAGTGCCGCGGGCAGGAGCGCCGCGATCACCCACAGCATGATCTGCCGGCAGGTCAGCGCATCGTTGATGTGAGGAGCCGGGGCGACGATCCGGGCGACGAATGACTTGGCCGTGCTCTTCTCGTCGCTCATTGCTTCACCCCTTTCGACATCAGTGCGGCCTTGCCCAACTTGATGAGCTGGACCAGCGGGCGCCGGGTCGGACACACGTAGCTGCAGCTGCCGCACTCGATGCAGTCGAGCGCGTAGAACCGCTCCGCCTCGGACCACATGCGACGGTCCGAGTACGAGGCGATCTGGAAGGGATGCAGGTTGATGGGGCACGCGTCCACGCAGCGCCCGCAGCGGATGCAGGCCTGGTCGCCGTCCACGATGGGCGCCGACTCGGCCTTCGTCAGGACGACGACGCCGGAGGTGCCCTTCACGACCGGCACGTCGAGCGAAGCGAGCGGCTGGCCCGTCATGGGCCCGCCTGCCACGATGCGCCCCACGTCGCCGACGAGCCCACCGGCGGCCTCGATCAGTACCGAGAGCGGCGTGCCGATGAGGGCGAGGTAGTTGCCGGGGCGCGCGACCGAGCCGGCCACCGTGACCACGCGCTCCATGAGCGGCCTGCGCTGCTCGACCGCCTCCGCAACAGCCACGGCGGTGCCGACGTTGTGCACGAGCACGCCGATGGCCGCGGGCAGTTGGCCGCGCGGTACGGCGCGGCCGGTGATGGCGTAGATGAGCTGCTTCTCGGCGCCCTGCGGGTAGTGGGTCCTCAGGCTGACGACCTCGCCTTCCGCCCCGTTGGTGGCGGCCTGGAGGGCGGCGACGGCGTCGGGCTTGTTGTCCTCGACGCCGATGAAGACCTGCTTAGCCCCCACGACCGCGGCGATGATCCCCGCCCCCGCGATGACGGCCTCTGCACGCTCGAGCATCACGCGATGGTCGCACGTCAGGAACGGCTCACATTCGCACCCGTTGAGGATGAGGGTGTCGATGGCGAACTGCTTCGGCGGGGACAGCTTCACAGCCGACGGGAACGCCGCGCCGCCCAAGCCGACGATGCCTGCCGCGCGAACGGCCGCCTTCACGTCGTCGCGTGCGGCGTCGATCGGCTTGAACACGCTCATGTCCTGCTCGGCGTCCGGCGCGATGATGACCGACTCGACGCGGATGCCGCCGGGCGACAGCGCCGGCCCGACCTCCACGACCTCCCCGGCGACCGGGCTGTGGATGGGAGCACTGATGAGCGCCTCGACGTCGCCGACGACCTGACCGCGAACGACGCGGTCGCCTTTGGCCACCAGCGGCTTGCACGGTGCGCCCAGGTGCTGGCTCATCGGCAGCACGATGCGCTCGGGCACCGGCCCCGGCCTGACGGCCTCGCCGGCCGTCGGCTCCTTGTTGTCCGGGGGGTGCACTCCCCCGGCGAACCTGCGGATCGTCACTCGCTCACCCCTGTCTTCGACCTCCCCATATGCGGCGACGCTCCCCGCGGGAATGCGCGGAGAGCGTCGCTCGAAAACCCTTCAGCGACGGTGCCTCACACTACAGTTCCGGGGGGACTTCCGGCGGTATCCGCCGGAAGGTTGCGGGCGGAATTCGTCGCCCGCCCCCATATTCCTCCGTAAAGAACGCATAAAGAAGCCCCTGCACACGCCCTAGTGCACCGCGCACGAGAGGCACGGGTCGTACGCTCGGACGAGCTCCTCGATCAGCAGTTCGAACTCCTCGCGCGGCCTTCCGGCCACGGTCGGAGCGAACAGGCGCATGTCCGCGTCGAGGTTCGCGAGGTTCTGGGCCGTCGGAGTGATGACGTCGCCGCGGGTGATGAAGCCGTCGTCGTCGATGCCGTAGCTGTGGTAGAGCGTCCCGCGCGGCGCCTCGGTGGCGCCGGCGCCGTCACCGGCGCGGATCGCGAACGGCACCGGAGCGGACGATCCGCCCATCTCGAGCAGGCGCTCGATGTAGCCGCCGCAGCGCTCGGCCGCGTCCACCAGCTCGACGGCCTGGCACACGTGCGTGTGGAACGGGTTGCGCGATCCGACGGTGACGCCGCCCTTGGCCAGGGCCTCGACGCCCTTCGTGCCCAGCTGGCCGGCGTTGATGTTGATGCGCGCCAGCGCACCGACGAGGACCGGCCGGCCGCCGACGGCGGTGTGCTTGGCGTTGCTGTGGCCCACGACCGACTCCCCGATCGTCTCGCGGTACTCCGCGACAGGACGGCGCCAGCCGGCGTCGAGCGCGGCGATGTCGCCCTCGTAGATGGCGTAGTCGTCGTCGGCCTTGAGCGCGAGCATCTCGCCCGCGGTCTGCAGTTCGGGCACCGGGAACGACGCGAAGAGCTCGACCGTGGCCATGACGTCCTCGGCGACGGCCGCGAGCATCTGGCGAAACGCGTCGAGCTTGCGCGGGTCGGGCTCGGCGGTGAAGCCGCCGATCACCGCGGTCACCGGATGCACGGAGCGCCCGCCGACCAGGTTGCACAGCTCGTTGCCGAGCTTCTTGATCTTGAGTGCCCGGTGCACGATGTCGGGGTGCGTTGCCGCAAGCGGAAAGACGCTCGGCAGGCCCACGAAGTCGGGGGCCGCGAACACGTACAGGTGCGTGGCGTGGTTCTGGAGGTACGAGCCGTACACGAGGAGCTTGCGCAGCAGCTTCGTACGCTCGGACACCTCGACGCCCAGAGCGGCCTCGACGGCCTTGATGGACGTCACCGCGTGGTTGGGCGAACAGATCCCGCAGATGCGGCTCGTGATGAGCGGCGCCTCGTCGAACCGGCGCCCGACGACCATGGACTCGAAGAACCGGGCCGGCTCGACGACGTCCATGCGGATGTCGGAGACCACACCGTTCTCCACGCTCACGGAGATGTTGCCGTGGCCTTCGATGCGTGCGACGTGCTCGATGGTGAGGTCAGCCATGCTAAGCGTTCACCTCCGCGGCGGTGTTGTAGATGCGCAGCGACGAGGCCAAGGCGGACGACTCGCACCCGTACTTGGTGAAGACCTCGGTCGCTGACGGCAGGTTGGCGTCCGGGGCGATGCCGCGGCAGCCGGTGCACGGGCGGCCGAGCGTCGGGCACTTCGCGCCGCAGCCCGCGCGGGTCACGAGGCCGAGGCAGACGGTGCCGCCTTCGAGGAAGCAGACGTTCTCGGCGATCTTGCACGACGCGCACATGGTCCGGTCTGGCACCTTGTCGGACAGGCCCAGCAGGACCCGGGACAGCATCCGCAGGAACTCGGACTGGTCGATCGGGCAGCCGGGCAGGTGGTAGTCGACGTCGATGATCGCGTCCACGGGCGCCGGCGCAAGCCGTCCGGGGGCCACCGCGATGCCGTCGCCGTAGACGGTCGCGTAGCGCGTCTCGAGCGGCAGGGTGTTGGCCAGTGCCGGGATGCCGCCGGTGACCGCGCACGTCCCGATGGCGACGACGACGGCCGCCTTCGACCGCACGTCCTTCAGGAACTCGACGTGCTCGGCGGTCGTGACGGCGCCCTCGATGATGGCGACGTCGTACTCCGCGGGAAGGTGGCCCGAGGACGCCAGCTGCCAGTACGACAGGTCCATCAGGCCGAGGACGTCCAGCAGGTCGTCCTCCATGTTCGTGAGCTGCACCTGACAGCCGAAGTCGGAGGCCAGCGACAGCACTACTACTCGCGGCGCCATCTATATCGCCTCCTGCAGGTTCATTGCTTCCCAGTAGTTGAAGACCGGACCGTCCACGCATGCGTACTGGTGGCCGACTCCGCAGTGCCCGCACTTGCCGATCCCGCACTTCATCCGGCGCTCGAAGCTGACGTAGATCTTGTCCACGTCCATGGCCTTCTTGCGCATCTCGGCGATGACGTACTTGTACATGACGGGCGGACCGCAGATGGCGCCGTAGGTGTTCTCCGGGTCCACGTCGATCTTGTCGAAGAGCTTGGTGACGAGACCGACCTCGCCCTCCCACGTGTCGTCCGGCTGGTCGACGGTCAGGATGAGGTCGAAGTCGTCGCGGTGCTGCCACATGTCGAACTGGTAGCGGAACAGCACCTCGTCGGGCTTCTTCGCGCCGTAGAGGATCGTCACCTTGCCGAACTCGTGGCGGTCGTCGTGGATGTGGTTGATGAGGCTCTTCAGCGGCGCGATGCCCAAGCCGCCGGCCACGAGGAGCACGTCGTGCCCCTTCATCTCCTGGAACGGGAAGCCGCGGCCGAAGGGCCCGCGCAGGCCGACCACGTCGCCGCACTGCTTCTTGTGCATGGCGCCGGTCACGTCGCCGGCGTTGCGGATGCACAGCTCGATGAAGCCCTGCTTGGACGGCGCGCTCGAGATGGAGATGGGCGCCTCGCCCACGCCGAACACCGAGAGCTCCACGAACTGCCCGCTCGAGAAGTCGAACGCCTCGCGGGCCTCGGGATCGATCAGCCGGAGTTCGAAGAGCTTCTCCTGCGGCGTGAGGTCCATGATCGAGGTGATGCGCGCCGGCCACGGGCGATACGGGTTCGCCACCGCCGCCGGGACCGAGCCGCTCACGTGGGTGCCGGTCATGATCGTGTCCATCTAGTCCACCACCCCTGTCTGCAGCGCCTGGACGACCCGGACGGGGTTGATGTCCGCCTTGCACGCCCGAGCGCAGCGGCCGCAGCCGACGCACAGCACGCGCTCGAACTTCGACAGGTAGCCCCACTGCTTGTGGTAGTAGCGGTACTTGACGCGCGCCGCGCGCGTGTCACGGAAGTTCTGGCCGTGGGCGACCTCCGCGAACTCCTTGAACTGGCAGGAGTCCCACGTGCGCACGCGCCGGCCCATGGTCTGGTCCGCCTCGAGCTCGTCGTGGACGTCGAAGCAGTAGCAGGTCGGGCACACCATCGAGCATGCGCCGCAGGCCAGGCACTTCTCGCCGAAGGCCTCCCAGATCGGGCTGTCGAACTTCGCGTCGAGCAGCAGCGGAAGCTGCGAGGTGTCGACGTCGTTGGTGAAGGCCGCCTTGAACGCGGCGGTGCGCTCCTGGAAGAGACGCGTGTCCTCGTCGGTGATCTCGCGGGCGTCGACGTGCCGGTCGACGAGTTCCGCGCCCTTCACCGAGCGGATCGATGCGAAGTACGCGTCGCCGATGTCGGTGAGGAAGATGTCGAAGCCCCAGTGTGTCTCGTCGGTGCCCCAGGCGTTGCAGAAGCACGTGTCCGAGGGCATGCACGAGACGCCGACGATCAGCGTGTTCTCACGCCGGGCCCGGTAGTAGGGGTCGACGTACTTGCCGAAGAACACGTTGTCCATCAGGAGGAGGCTGTTGACGTCACACGGGTGGAGCCCGAACAGCACGCGGGGCGGAGCGTAGACCTCGTCGTCCACCACCTCGTTGTCCGCCACGCGGAAGCGCATGACGGTCTCCTCCGGCGGGAAGAACCACTTCTTCGGCGGCAGGAGCGTCGTGTCGTAGTCGAGCCGCAACTCAGCCGGGTCGCCGATGGGCGCGAGGACGTACTTCTCGCCCTTCGCGACGGGGCCTACCACCTCGAACTCGGTGGCGAGCCCCCGGACCAGTTCCGGCAACCGGTCCTTGGCAATCGTTCGGAAGAACAAGCGCTACCCCCTTTTCCCCGCCGCCCCTTGAGAGACGGCAACGCGCAGGTCAGCCACTTTGTGCGATCACGGGCCCTGCCGGGGCCCTAGGAACCGAAGAAGATGGCGATCTCGCGAGCCGCGCTCTCGGGCGAGTCCGACCCGTGGACGACGTTCGCGTCCAGCATCAGGCCGAAGTCCCCGCGGATGGTGCCCGGCGCCGCGTCGCGCGGGTTGGTCGCGCCCATGAGCTTGCGCACGACCATGACCGCCTCGGGACCGGCCAGGACCATCTTCACGACCGGGCCGCTGGTGATGTATTCGATGAGGCCGGCGTAGAAGGCCTTGCCCTCGTGCTCGGCGTAGTTGGCTTCCGCCTGCTCGCGGGTGACCAGACCGAGCTCGAGGCGCTCGATCTGAAGGCCCGTGTCCTCGAAGCGCTGGATGATCTGGGCGATCAGGCCGCGCGAGACCGCGTCCGGCTTGATCATCACGTACGTTCTCTGCTGCGACACATGTACTCCTTCGTCGGTTGTGGGTGGGTTCTACCTCGGGGCGCGGTTTCCTGCACCTGGCAGGATCGGGTGCCGACCTGGCCCGCGAAGCGTTGTCCGGCGCCGCTACGAACCAGTGGAGCGCCAGTCGTTCTGGATGCCGTTGACCTTCCAACCCACGCCCTCGCGCACGAGCGAGACGGTGTAGGTCAGCGTCGCGTCCTTCTGCAGCCGGACCGTGACCTTGGCGCTGGCCGAGACAGGGCCCGACTCCACGGTGTCGACCGTGAACGACTCGAACCGGGCCGGAAGCTTGCGCATCTCCTGCTTGACGTCGGTGGAGGGGACTGCCACCCAGTAGGTGGTGACCTCCTGGCCGCCGCGGTACGCCTCGATCATGCCCGAGACCGTGCTGCTCTGCGTGGGGTAGCCGACACCCATGTACCAGGCCCCGCCGACGGCGGCCAGCAACACGAGAACCGCGAGGAAGCCGAGCCCGAGGCGCAGCGCGAGCCCCTTGCCGGAGCGCTTCTGCCGCCGCACGGCCTTGTCGGCGGCGCGGCCGGCCTCGCGCATCTCGTCCTCGGTGCGGGTGAAGAACGCCGCGTCGGCATCGCCCGCGACGGCCGTGGGAGCCGCCGCATGCTGCGCGGCCGCGGCCTGCTCTGCGGCCGGCGCCATGATCTCGCCGGTGCTCCAACCCTCGACGATCTCCGGCTCGGGACGCGGAGCGGCGGTCGCCTTCGCGGCCTCGTAGGTCGAGAGCGCGACGCCGGTGAGCGGGTACTCGAACGTGTCGCGCGCGGTCTCGAACGCCCGCACGGCCTCATCGTGGAATCCCATGGCGGCGTAGGCGAGGCCGAGGTTCGCCGAAGCGCGGCCCCTGGCCCCGTAGCCCTCCAGGTTGACCGCCGCCTTGTACGCCTCGACGGCGTCCTCCGGCTTGCCGGTCGCCATGAAGCACAGGCCGAGGTTGTTGAGCGCCTTGCCCGGGTCCGGGTTGCCGGGCGCCCACGACGCGTCGCGGTACGCCTGGCAGGCGTCCTCGTAGCGGCCCATGTCGAAGAGCGCGCCCGCGAGGCCCTGCTGGGCTTTATACGGCGCCTCGTTGCCGGGCTCGGCGAGCGCCGCCCCGTACGCGGCGACCGCGTCGGAGTAGCGCGCGTCGGCGGCCAGCGCCCCGCCCAGGTTGGTGAGCACGACCGCCCGCTTCTCGTAGGTCTGGTCCTTCAACGCATGACCGTAGACCGTGGCGGCGTCGCTGTTGCGCCTGAGCTTCATGAGTGCGTTGCCGGCCATGTGGTACGCGCGGCCGCTGCCCTCGGCGTCGGAGCCGTGCACGGCGGCCAGGTACTCACGTGCGGCCGCACGCCAGTCACCGGCTGCGTACGCTCTGTCGGCCTGAGCCAGACGTGCCTCGTCCAACCGTGTCCCCCTAGGAGCCCGGAACGATCTTGAAGGACGTGATGACGTCCCCGACCGCGATGGAGCGAACGACGTCCATGCCCTTCGTGACATGGCCGAAGACCGTGTACTTGCCGTCGAGGTCCGACAGCGGCGTGAGCCCGATGTAGAACTGGGAGCCGGCGGTGTCGGGGTCGGCCGTGCGCGCCATCGCCACGGTGCCCTCGATATGCTTGATGTCGTTGAACTCCGCCTTCAGGCGCCACGGTGGTCCGCCGGTGCCCACGGCGGGATCGTCGGTCTTGGAGAGTGGGTCGCCGCCCTGGATGAGCAGGCCCGGCTCGACGCGGTGGAACTTGGTGCCGTCGTAGAAGCCCTGCTGCGCGAGTTCGATGATGCTCGCCACGGTGTTGGGGGCCTTGTCGGCATAGAAGGCGATCTCGATGACGCCCTTGCTGGTGGTGAGGACCGCCTTCTCCGTGCCGGTCACCTTCACCGTCGACGTGTGCAGCGCGAGGGCGTTGGGATCCGCGGGCGACGTCGCCGTCTCGGCCGGCTGCTCTGGCGGGGCGGCAGGCTGCTGTGCGCCGCAGCCCGAGAGCGCGGCGGCGAGCGTGAGAAGCGATGCGGCTGCGAAAGCAGCCAGGCGGCGTGTCCGGTTCATGGCTCGCATATAGTAGCAGTCCCCTTCCGTCGGCGGCTATCCGTCCGTCGGGCAGTCACACCGACGCCGGCCTTCCGACGCCCCTCGCGCGCCCGCGGACGCGCGCGCATCCTGTGATAGCATCATGGACGGGCCGGACCCACCCGGCCAATTGGCGAACCGCAGGGGGCCGCCGCCGCGCGGCCCCGTCGCATCTTCGATGACGGAGGCGATGGCGCGTATGGGAGCAACGAGCACCGACAAGGTCCGTAATGTCATCCTTGTAGGCCATGGGGGCGCGGGAAAGACTTCTCTCGCCGAGGCCATGCTCTTCATGGCAGGGGAAACGAAGCGCCCCGGCGCCGTTGAGGGCGGGCACTCCAACCTCGACTACGATCCCGAAGAGCTCAAGCGCACGATGACGATCAACCTGGCGCTCGCGCCGGTCACGCACAAGGGCGTGAAGATCAACATCATCGACACCCCGGGCTACGCCGACTTCATGGGCGACGCCATCGCGGGTATGGAAGCGGCCGAGATGGCCCTGTTCGTGGTGGACGCCGTTTCGGGCCCCCAGGTGCAGACCGAACGGCTGTGGGACATCGCCGGGCAGATGGGTATCGCCCGCGCCGTCTTCGTGAACCGCATGGACAAGGAGCACGCCGACTTCGACGCCGTCATGGGTAAGCTGGAGGCGCAGTTCGGCCACCGCGTCGGCGCCGTCCAGCTGCCGATGGGCGCCGAGGCCTCGTTCCACGGCGTCATCGACATCATCCGAATGAAGGCGTACCACCATGAGGCCGACGGGGAGCACATGGACGACATCCCCGCCGAGTTCACGTCCGCGGTGGCCGCCGCCCGCGACAAGCTCACCGACCTCGTGGCGGAGGCCGACGAGGTCCTCATGGAGAAGTTCCTCGAGGGCGAGACCCTGTCGCAGGAGGACCTGGAGAAGCTGCTCGGGCTCGCCATCGCCCAGGGCATCTTCATCCCGGTCTTCGTCGGCAGCGCGCTCAAGCTGCAGGGCGTCGAGGACCTCATGGACGAGATCGTCTCGTTCTTCCCCGAGCCCACGGCCCACGGCCCGCTCAAGACCGTCGACGGCGCCGAGGTGCCCATCTCGACCTCCGGAGCGGTCTCCGCGCATGTGTTCAAGACGCTCTCCGACCCCTACCAGGGCCGCCTGAACTTCGTGAAGGTGGTCTCCGGCACGCTCGCTCCCAACACCGAGCTCATCAACTCGCGCACCGGCAAGAAGGAGCGCGCGGCACACATCCTCAAGCTGGTCGGCAAGGAGTCGACGCCGATGGACGCCGTGCCCGCCGGCGACATCGCGGTACTTCCGAAGCTGCTGGAGACCTCCACCAACGACACGCTCTCCGCCAAGGGCGACATCAAGTTCGCTCCCCTGCCGCTGCCGGAGCCGCTGCACACGGTCGCCATCCGCGCGAAGAACAAGGCGGACGAGGACAAGCTCGGCACCGGGCTCAACAAGATCGTCGAGGAGGAGCCGACGCTCCGCCTGAAGCGCGACGCCGAGACCCATCAGACCGTGCTCTCCGCGCTCGGCGACACGCAGGTCGACGTCGTCATGCAGCGCCTGAAGGCGCGCTTCAACGTCGAGACCGAGCTCATCGAGCTCCGCATCCCCTACCGCGAGACGATCCGCAAGGTCTCGTCCGCGCAGGGACGCCACAAGAAGCAGACCGGCGGGTCCGGACAGTTCGGAGACGCATGGCTGCGCCTGGAGCCGAACCCCGGCAAGGGCTACGAGTTCCTGGACGAGATCGTGGGCGGCCGCATCCCCCGCCAGTACATCCCGCACGTCGACAAGGGCGTGCAGGACACCATGGTCATGGGCGTGCTCGCCGGCTACCCGGTCGTCGACGTGAAGGTGGCCGTCTACGACGGCAGCTACCACGCGGTCGACTCCTCGGAGCTCGCGTTCAAGACCGCGGCCCGTATCGGCTTCCGCGCCGCCGCTGAGAAGGCGGACATGGTGCTTCTGGAGCCCATCGCCCACCTGACGATCACCGTGCCCGAGCAGTACGCGGGCGACGTCATGGGCGACATGTCCTCGCGCCGCGGCAAGATCCTCGGCATGGAGAGCGCCGGCGGCAAGCAGGTCATCAAGGCCTCGGTCCCGTACTCGGAGGTCATCGGGTACTCGCTGCTGCTGCGCTCGCTCTCGCACGGTACGGGGCTGTACTCGCTCGAGATCGGTGAGTACGCCGAGGTGCCGTTCGATATCGCCAAGAAGGTCATCGAGCAGCACGAGAAGGACAAGGCCGAGGAGTAGTAGCGCGATCTGGCGCAGTGCCCCTGAAGGGCACTCCCGAACGGCTTCGGCGCAGAGTGCGCGCCTGCAGATTGTTCGGGAGACCCTCCAGGGGCACTGCTGTGTTCACACCGGCTCGGCGGACTCGCTTCGCGTGCCGAGCCTCGAATCGCAATCTCAGGCCAAGACCCTCGCCCGCCCTACTTCTCGCACTTCTTGCTGTCGCCGTAGCCGAAGATCTGCTTGCCCAGGGACCAGTACTGGTCGGGCATGTAGGCCATGGGCCTCAGCTTCGCGTAGTCCACGTGGCCGCGCTCGTTCAGGATCTCCGGGTCGGCGTAGGCGCCTTCGACGCGCGCGACGAACAGGTCGTGGACCCCGATGTGGACCGTCTCGGTCACCTTGCACTCGAGGGCGTAGCGGCACTCCGCGATGCGCGGAGCGCCGACGTGGCCGGCGGGCTCGGGAGTCAGGCCGGTCTCGGCCCATTTGTCGAAGTCGCGGCCGGAGTGGACGCCGCACCAGTCGGTCTGGCGGACCAGCTCCTCGCCCGGGATGTTCAGACAGAACTCGCCGGCGGCCGTCAGCAGCTCGTGGCTGTAGCGCGTGGGCCGGACCGCGATGGTGACGCTGCGCGGATCGGACGAGGCCATCCCCACCCATGCGAGGGTGATGATGTTCGAGCCGCCCTTGCCGTCAGCCACGGTGACCATCGCCACCGGGTCCGGGAACACGTAAGCGTGCTTGGTCTCCTGCTTCATCGTGATGTACCTCTTCCTGCGGCGGCCGACGTCCACGTGCAAGTGTTTCCCCGAAACGCGCGACGGCCCGGCGCATGCCGGGCCGTCGATCTCGAGTCGTTGGTGCCCTGTGCAGGACTCGAACCTGCGACCTTCTGCTCCGGAGGCAGACGCTCTATCCGCTGGGCTAACAGGGCGCGAGCGACCCTCTCGGGCCGCCGCAGTAAGGTAGCACACGCGCGGGCGCACCCGCCACCCGCGGACGGCTGTCGCGAGGCCGCCGGTTCGGTCTATCCTTAGGCCCACGGCGCGGCCCCGCCGCGGCTGCTGCGAGACATGGAGGGACCATGAGCGAGGGGCGCATGCTGCTGGTCGTCAATCCGGCGGCGCGACACGGAGAGACCGAGGCGCTCGCACCGGTCATCGAGAAGCTGCTGGCCAGCGTTCCGCACGACACCGTCATGACGGAGGGCGCCGGACACGCCACGGAGATCGTCGCGAACGCACAGGGCTACGACGTCATCGTCGCGGCGGGCGGCGACGGCACGGTCCACGAGGTGCTCAACGGCCTCATGCGTCACCCGGTCGAGACCCGCCCGGTCCTCGGCCTCCTGCCGAC
Organism: uncultured Eubacteriales bacterium; assembly: GCA_964533555.1. Classification (GTDB taxonomy): domain Bacteria; phylum Actinomycetota; class Coriobacteriia; order Anaerosomatales; family PALSA-660; genus JANYAK01. The sequence goes on along the minus strand of CAZHMA010000014.1, from coordinate 5,826 downwards.
CGGGTCCGGCAACGACACGCGGCGCACCCTCGGCGTCTCCACGGACCTGTCGCAGGCCGCGATCGAGCTGACCACCGGCAGGCGGCGCGCCTTCGACGTCGGCGTGTGCAACGGCGTGTACTTCAACAACTCGTTCGCCGCGGGCCTGGACGCCAAGGTCACGGCGAAGGCCGTTGAGTACAAGGTCACCAAGAAGCGCGATGGCCTGTGGCTCTACCTCACCGCCCTTCTGCACGTGCTGTTCAACGAGCTCGACGCGTTCGATGTGATGCTGTCCTTCGACGGCGAAGAGCCCAAGCGCGTCAACACGCTCATCATGGCCGCCACCAACGGCCCGACCTACGGCGGCGGCTTCTTCATCTGCCCCGAGGCCGTTCCCGATGACGGCCTGTTCGAGGTCTGCATGATCGACCCGCTGAAGCTTCACGAGGCGCTCTGGCGTCTGCCGTTCGTGATCGCCGGCAAGCACACGAAGATGAAGGTGGTCCACATGTCGCGGCACACCTCGATCGTCATCGAGTGCGCCGACCCCCTGCCCGCGCAGATCGACGGCGAGGTGCTGCTGGAGCGCCGCTACGAGATCTCCATGCTGCCCGGCGCGATCACCTGCATCGTCCCGAAGGAGGCCTCGTGAGCGGCACCGCCGCATTCATCGCGCCCGTGGTGGCGCTCGTCGCGTCGTACGCGGTCGGTTCGATCCCGTGGGCCTATCTGATCGTGAAGTGGGTCTCGGGCGAGGACGTCTCCGCGCACGGCACCGGCAACGTCGGCGCCATGAACGTCAAGCGCACCACAGGCTCGTGGGGCTGGTTCGTCGCGGCGATGCTCGCCGACATGATCAAGGGGCTCGTGCCCGCGCTCGTGGCCAAGGCGTGGATGGCGGGACCGGGCCTCGACTGGGCCTTCGTCCTTCGCCCGTGGGGTGAGACCCTGCGCAGCGTGAGCACGCTCTGGTGGGCGAACCCGTCGTTCTACGTCCCGCTCGCGGCAGTGCTCGGCGCCGTGATCGGCCACAACTACTCCATGTGGATGGCCATTCTCACGCGTCGCTTCGTGCGCACCGGCAAGGGGCTCGCCACCGGAGCCGGGGCGCTTCTCGCCTACGATTGGCGCTACTTCGTCGTCGTGGTGGTGCTCGGACTCACGACGATCGCGGTGACCCGCTACATGATGGCCGGGCAGGTCGCGGCGGCCGCCTCGCTCCCGCTCGGCGCCGTGGTGCTGCGCTCGCCGGACTGGCCGTTCGCGCTGCTCATGGGCGTCATCGTCTACTGGGCGCACCACAAGCGCTTCATCGGCATGCTGCACGGCAAGGAACCCAAGTTCTACATCGGCGACAACATGGGGCCGCGCGGCTAGGACGCCCCCCGCCCGCTCGCCTCAGAGACGCCGAAGGCCGGCCCGTGGGGGCCGGCCTTCTCGCGTACCACGAACGCGGCAGCGGGCTACTTGAGCTCGATGGCCTCGTTCGGGCAGACCTCCTGGCAGGTGCCGCACTCGGAGCAGTCGTCCGGGCGGGCCAGAACCGCGGTGTCCTCGAGGTCGAGTGCGTTGGTAGGGCACTCGTCAACGCAGATGCCGCAGGCGGTGCACAGATCGGGATCGACGACGGGCTTGCCCATGGATGCGTATCCTTTCAGCGGATGTGATGCGCCCCGCGTCTCGCGGAGTGCTCAGGATTCTAGCACCGCGGCGGTACGGCGTGCGACCCGGTGATCGCGGAGCCGGCGGCTACCTGGCCTTGTCGGCGACCTCGGCCGGACTCCAGAAGCAGAACGGGTACGTGCGGTCGGTGAGCACCTCGCCCGCCGACTGCATCGCGAGCAGGTCGTCGAGCTCCTCCTGGAGCTGGCGCTGGTACGGGGCGAGGCGCGCGGCGAGGTCCTCGTTGACGGCGCGTATCGACTGGCCGAGCGCCTTCTTGTCGGCGCCCTCGGCCGCGATCGCGGCGACCAGGCGCTCCTTCTCGGCCGCCAGCGCGGCCGCCGCGTCGTGCTCTTCGGCGGAATCGAACTCCACGGCGTCGAGCATCTGGTCGGGGTTGTGCTTGAGACGGTTGAGCGCCTGCGTGACGGCATCCACCTCGGCGTCCGTGACCACGTGCGCCCCCAGCGGCAGGTACATCGTCATGGACGCCACCCCGAACGTCGGCGGCTCGATGTGGAAGTACCGCCGCATGACGTCGTCGGTGACCTGGTCGTAGCGCCCGCCGCCGACGCCGTGGATGAAGAAGTCGGCCACGAACAGCCGCGCGTACAGCGTGAGCGCAAGCGCCTTCGGAGCGGGCCGCAGGTCCGACGCGAGCACCGCCTCGGGCGCGCTCCCGCCGCTCAGGTCGCACAGTACCTCGCCGCCCACGACGATCGCCGGGGCGTCACCGGTCCGGGCCCACACCGTCTCGCGGCCGGCGCCGAGGTGCCAGAACGGCAGCTCGACGAGGTCGCCTTCCGAGCGCAGATCGGGGAAGGGCTGGGCCGCGGACCGCAGCCCGTTTCGCAGGCGGTAGTCGGCCAGCGCCGCGTTGTACGCACCCGCGAAGTCGACCGCGTTGCGCGCCAGGTGCGCGACCAGCGTCGCGAACGGCCGCGACCCCGCCATGGACGTGACCGGCAGCTCCAGGTAGTCCGTCCCGGCAGACGCCTCGTAGCGGCGCCGGGCGAAGGTCACGAGTTCCGCAACGTTCTCGGCGTCACCCGCCGTGCCCTTCAGGACCTCGCAGAACGTCGCGAAGTGGTGCGACAGCGCCGGCGCCGGCAGCGTCGAGAGGTTCTCAGCGCCCGCCCGGCAGAACAGCTCGATGTCGGCCGCGGCGGGGACCGGCGTGCACGCGTAGCACCCGTCGTTCGTGCCGAGCGCCAGGTAGGCGCGGCAGACGCGGACCTCGGGCTTGAAGCACGGCGAATGCACCTCGAGCGCCTCGAAGCCATCCGAGTCGACCACCAGGTCGACGGCCGCGGCCCCCGACTCGTCGGCCAGCCGCTGCAGCAGGAAGTCCTTGATCCAGATCCCCGGGTGGTAGAGCTCGGGCTGGTGCCCGGTCATGACGATGAGCTGGGTGTTCCCGTGCGCCTCGCGGACCGGCACGCCCAGGCGCGCCGAGAACGCGGCCGCGCGCTCGAGCGCGTCCGCGCGCGCCTCTGCGCGCAGCTCGTGCACGGAGCGCCCGCACATCTCGAAATCCCAGCCGGCGGTGGCGTCGGCGTTGGCGCGCGCGAGCGACCCCCACTCCGCGAACTCGGGGCGGGTCAGCAACTCGCCGTGCCCGGCGGGCGTCGTGGTCTTCGCCTTGGCCATCTAGACCAGGTCCTCCACGGAACGTATGCCGATCTGCTCCCGGGCGTAGAACGGCTCGCCGGCGGCGGCACCGATCAGGGCGCCCCACGACGCTGCCTGGGTCTCGACCCACGTGAGCACGCCCGCGTTGCGCTCGTTGGCCGCGAACTGCGACTCGTAGCAGGCCAGCGCGCGCATCTTCGCGGGAAGGTCTTCGCCCACCTCCACGATGAACGACGGCTTCTCTAGCACGCGCAGGTGCACCGCCCAGTAGTGGTAGAGCCGCGCGGGGTGGTGCGGCTCGCCGGCCATGTCGGTCTTCACGAACTTCGAGTAGAAACGCGCGGCCTCGACGATGGCCGACGCCGCGATGTGGTCGGGGTGCGAGTCCATCGGGTACGGGGCGAAGACGGTGCGCGGGCGCTCCGCGCGAAACGCCTCGGCCACGCACTTGCGCGCCGCCACGGTGTCGAAGAGCTCCCGGTTGGGCAGGTCGAGCGTCAGCCGGCGGACGCCGAGGGCAGCAGCGGACGCAGCCGCTTCGGCCATACGCGTCTCGTGGGTCCCCCGCGGCGTCGGCTCGCCGTCGGTGAGGTCCAGCAGCAGCACGTCGAGGCCGTCGCGGGCCATCTTCGCGACGGTCGCCCCCATGCCGATCTCGACGTCGTCGGGGTGCGCCCCGACCGCCACCACGTCAGCCATGTCACGTACCTTCCGTCGTCGCGGACGCCTCTGCCGCGGTGCCCCGGGCCGGCGCCGGCTCGGCCATCGCCCGCTCCCACACCGTCATGTAGTACGCGAACCTGTGCTCAGGGTCGTCCAGGTCCTGCCCGAAGGAGCGGTCGCTCTGGTTGTAGATGCGTTCCACGGGCATCTCGCACACGGTCAGCCCGGCCTTGAACGCCCGCGCCCAGAACTCCAGCGGCATGGCGTAGCCCGGCTCGTCGATCTCCACACGTCGAAGAACGTCGGCCTTGTACGCCTTGAAGCCGCAGAACGCGTCGGTGAGCTCCCAGCCGGTCGCCCGGTTGATGATCTCGGTCACGCGGCCGTTGACGGCCTTGCGGTCCCCCGGCGCCTGGTCCGTGACGAGCGAGCCCGGCAGATAGCGGCTGCCGGAGACGATGTCGGCGCCGCACGTGGCGAGCTCCTCGCAGAACTCGACGATGTGGCGGGGCTCGTGCTGGCCGTCGCAGTCCATGGTGATGACCGACTCGGCCCCCAGCGCGAGCGCCGCCTCGAAGCCGCTCGCCAACGTCGCGCCGTACCCGCGGTTCGCCGCGTGCCGTACCAGCAGGACGTCGGTGCGCGCCTCCGCGATCGCGGCGGTGCCGTCCGTGGATCCGTCGTCGACGACGATCACCCATCCGTCGAAGTACCGCCGCACCGCGTCCAGCACGGCCGCGATCGTCGCCTGCTCGTTGTACACGGGCATGACGACGCAGGTGCGCGCGGTGCAGGGCCCCGCCACGACGGTCACTCGGCGTCCGCGACCGCTGGGGCGGGCATCTCGGCGAGGACCTCGAACGACGTGGTCACGGTGACCTGCGGCCCGAACATGCCCTTGACCGAGCAGTACTTCTGCTCGGAGAGCTCGATCGCCCTGGCGACCGCCTCGCGCGTCACGCCCTTGCCGACGACCACGTAGTGCAAGTCGATGCTCTCGTAGTAGTGCGGGTAGCCGTCCTCACGCTGGACGCCCTCGACCACGATCTCCAGGTGCTGGGCGGGCATGCGCTTCTTCTCCAGGACGGACACCACGTCCATCGCGGTGCAGCCGGCCAGCCCGTACAGCACCAGTTCCACCGGGCGCGGTCCGGTCCCCTCGCCCTTGAAGCCTGCGACGGCGTCCATCACGAGCCCGTGGCCGTGGCCGTCCCACCCGACGAACTGGCGGTTCCCGGCGTATCTGACGCGAACGGTGTCCACGTGAGGTCCCTTCGTGAGTGTGCGGCAGGCGGCTGCGAACGCCGCCAGTCCATTATGCCCAACAAACGCGGCGTCCGCGGTCTCCGACGATCGGACCGCGGACGCCGTTCGTGCCTTCGCCGGCAACGGGCCGGCGTTTCGTCCTACAACTTGCGCCCCAGCATCGCCGCCAGCTCGCGCGGCTCCTTGGCCTTTCCGATGGCCTCCTCGAAGGTGACCTTGCCGGACTGCAGCAGGGTCTTGAGGTGCTGGTCGAGCGTCTGCATGCCCAGCTGCGCACCACCCTGGATGATGGTGGGCATCTGGTGGGTCTTGCCCTCACGGATGAGGTTCGAGATGGCCGGGATGCCCAGCATGATCTCCATCGCGAGCACGCGGCTCTTGCCGTCCGTGCTTCTCAGGAGCACCTGGGACAGGACACCCTCGAGCGTTCCCGACAGCTGCATGCGGACCTGCTGCTGCTGATGCGGCGGGAACACGTCGATGACGCGGTCGATGGTCTCGGGACCGCCGGTCGTGTGCAGGGTCGCGAACACCAGGTGGCCGGTCTCGGCCGCCGTGATCGCTGCCGAGATCGTCTCGAGGTCGCGCATCTCGCCGACCAGGATGACGTCGGGGTCCTGG
>CAZHMA010000013.1:0-21575 GCA_964533555.1 uncultured Eubacteriales bacterium | reverse complement strand
GGAAGGTGACCTTGGTGCCGGTCGTCTTCGGGGATCCGACGGTCTTCAGGGGCGCGACGGGTTTGCCGTACTCGTACGACTGCGTCCAGATCTTGCCGCCCAGCCGCACCTCGACATCGAGGTTGGTGGACAAGGCGTTGACGACCGAGACGCCCACGCCGTGCAGGCCGCCCGAGACCTTGTAGCCCTCGCCCCCGAACTTGCCGCCGGCGTGCAGCATGGTGAGAACGACCTCGACGGCCGACTTGCGGTACTTCGGAACGTTGTCGACCGGGATGCCGCGCCCGTTGTCGGTGACAGACACGCTGTTGTCCGCGTGGATGACAACGTCGATCTGGGTGCAGTGGCCCGCGAGCGCCTCGTCGACCGAGTTGTCGACCACCTCGTAGACCAGGTGGTGCAGACCCTTGGGGCCCGTGGATCCGATGTACATGCCGGGCCGCTTGCGAACGGCCTCGAGTCCTTCGAGTACCTGGATGTCCTTGCCTGAGTACGAACTATCCGCCACTGCGGCTCCTTCGTGAATGACGTGGCGACACGCGACCGCCCATGTCCGCACGGGGCGACCACGACATCTTGTGGGGACACGGTCCATTCTACCACGAACGGTGGTGGTCAGGACCCGTTCTCGTGGTCATCGACTCGCTGTATGGCGTTCTCAGGCGACTTGTCTGCTTTCAAGCCCTTCCGCCACTCCAGACCGCATATCGCGGCTCGTACGGCCGCCTCGCGAAGCGTTTCGTCGTGGATGCTGGCGGCCATCGCCTCGATCTGGGCCCGTTCCTGGGCTGTCGCCGGGACCGGATCCACCCTCTCCACGCGCATCGCCTCGGCAGTCCGGCGCTGCGCCTCCTCCCAGGCGAGCTCCTCCGATACCTTCTTGGAGACAGCGAACCGCATGCTTGTGACCAGTTCCTTACCGACCGCCGCGTTGATCTCTGACCGGTATCGTTCCGAGAGAGCGGCGAGTTCCGTCGCCCAGACGGGCGAGTCCACATAGACCAGCAGCTCCGATCCGCGCATCGCGAAGCCCATGGCGTGGGAAGCTACTTCCGCGCCGGCGACCTCGCGCCAGGCGGCCACGGCCTTGGCGCGCTCCATGTTGCCGCCGCGGTCGAGGCGCTTCAGCACGCCGCGCGCCGCGTCTCCGACGCTGGCCGTCCCCCGCGGCGGGGGTTCCTGTCGCTTCGCGTTCATCGGACGAGCTCCACCACGGTGGCGCGTGAGAGCATGTCGTCGTCGAAGTAGCCCAGGTTGGTCGTCGTGACGAACGTCTGCGTCCGATCCATGACGACGGAGCTCAGAGCGGACCGGCGAGACTCGTCCAGCTCCGACATCACGTCGTCGAGCAGCAGCAGCGGGCGGGCGCGAAGGACCTCTTCGATGAGGGTGACCTCCGCCATCTTCCAGGCGAGAGCCGCCGTGCGCTGTTGTCCTTGCGAGGCGAACGCACGGGCTTCGCGGCCGCCGACGAGAAAGACGATGTCGTCCCGGTGCGGCCCGACCAGCGTGGATGCGCGTCGGCGCTCCTCGGGCGCGCGGCGCACGAGTTCGGCCGCGATGGCTTCGGCCGCCGATTCCTGCGAGAGTGCGGCTGATCCCGGAGTGCCCTGGTGTCCGCCCAGTCCGCAGCGGTCGTCGTACCTCCACCCAAGCTGTTCGCCGTCCGCCAGCTCTCCGTAGCGCCGGGAGGCCTCCACCATCAGCCGGTCCAGTAGGCGCAGCCGGTGGGTGACCAGGCGAGCGCCGAGCGCCACGACCTGCTCGTCCCACGCGGCGAGCTGCGACCCGCGCACCTCCTCCTTGAGCAGCGCGTTGCGCTGCCGTACCACTCGGCCGAAGTCCCGCCGCAGTGATGCGTAGCCGGACGAGAGTTGTGCGCCCAGATCGTCGATCGCGGCGCGGCGCCGTTCGGCCGGACCCTTCACAAGGTCGAGATCGTCCGGCGTGAAGATGACCGACGGCAGGCGGCCTGCGACGTCGCCAGCCCGGCGCTTCACCTGCCCGTTGACGGAGAACGATCTGCCCCCGTCCCCGGAGACAGTGAGGGCCACGTCGAGCCGCCTCTCGCCTTCTTCGGCCAGCAGGGTCACGCGGCCCTCGGGGGCTCCCCACCTGACCAGGTCCTCCCATCGCGGTCGCCTGAACGACGCCGCGGTCGTGGCGAGTTGAAGGGCCTCGATGATGTTGGTCTTGCCCACGGCGTTGGGGCCGACCAGCACGGTGAGGGCCGGGTGCGGGACGAGCTCGAAGTGCTCGTAGTTGCGGAAGTCCGCGAGGAGGAGCGACGTCACTTTCACGAGTCGTGCCTCCGCGTCGGGAGTGCTCTACGGGCGGACCGGCATGATGAGATAGGTGAACCCGTCACCCTCGGCCGAGCGGAAGACACCCGGCTTGAGCGGACTCGATGCGACGAACAGCAAGGAGTCGGTGTCGGCGGAAGTGATGCCGTCTACGAGGAACGAGTGATTGAACGCTATCTCGAGTGGTTCCCCGTCGGTCGTCACCATCAGGTCCTCGCTGGCCTCACCGACGTCCTGCGTCTGCGCGGTGAGCGTCAGGGTGCTGTCCGTGATCTTCAACCGCACCGGGGCGTTGTGCTGGGCCAGCAGGGAGACCCTCTTGGCCGCCTCCTCGATCTCGTTCTTCGAGACGGTGACCTTCGTCTCCCCGTCCTGGGGGATCAGCTGGCGGTAGTTCGGGAACGTCCCCTCGATCCGCCGCGTCACGTACACGCTGTGTCCGAACTCGAAGACGATCTGATTCTCGGCTATCCCGATGGTTATCGTCTCGGCGTCTCCGGCGAGGCGCGGGATCTCCTCGAGTGCCTTGCCGGGGATCACGACCTCGATGCGTTCGTCGACCGGTTCGAGGAGGTCGGCCTCCGCCACGGCGAGCCGGTAGGAGTCCGTGGCCACGGCCCGGATCTTCAGCCCATCGATCACCAGGAGTACGCCGGTAAGGACCGGTCTGGCCTCGTCGCGGCTCACGGCCTTGCCCACCTTGCGCACGAGCGCCTGCAGCACGGTCGTCGGGACGGCGACCTTCCTCTCAGGGCTCACCTCGGGGAACTTCGGGAAGTCGTCCGGGGAGAGCGAGCGCAGTGAGAACGATGTCGTGCCGCACGTGACCTTCACCTGGTCGAACGAAGCGGTCTCGATCTTCACAGCGGCTTCGGGGAGGCTGCGTACGACGTCCGCGAGGAGGCGTCCGGGGAGCACGACACTGCCCGGGTCTTCGATGTTGGCCCCGACGGTGTGTTTGATCGATATCTCAAGGTCGGTCGACTGGAGGATGATCCCGTCGCCGGCGGCGGTCACGAGTATCCCCGAAAGGATGGGAAGGGTGGTCCGGGCGGAGAGGGCCTTGGCGACCACAGCCAGTGAATCGAGCAGTTCCCCTCGAGCAATAGAGAGCTTCATAGAAGCTTCCCCTCTCCTATCTCTGTTGTACTTGTTGATATATCAACTCGTGGTAGCAGTAGAGCTGTGCGTTCTGTGGACAAGGTGTCCGTGCGCTGGTCGCGCGGTGTATCCGTCGAGAGTCGAGTGTGTTGGCGGATTGTGGGGCCGGTGGAGATGTTCTCATCCGGCACCGACATTATCCACACACGCACCCGTTGTCCCCAATCCCCGCACACCTTGTGAACAGGGTTCCCCACAGGCCCTCGTGGTCGATCAGGATTTCTGCCTCACCAGGTTGGTGAGACTCTGGATCTGGTTGTAGACCTCCCGCTGCTGCGAGAGGAGCTTCTGTATCTTCGCCGTGGCGTGTATGACCGTCGTGTGGTCGCGTCCGCCGAACTCGGCCCCGATCCTCGGCAGAGAGAGGTCCGTGAGCTCCCGGGCCAGGTACATCGCTATCTGGCGTGGATAGACGATGTTCTGAGACCTCTTGTTGCCGGTCAGCTCAGCCATGCCGATGCCATAGAACTTGCACACCTCCTGCTGGATGGAGGCGATGGATATCGGCCTGAGCGTCCTCTCCGGGAAGATGTCCTTCAGCACACTTTCCGCGAGGTCGAGATCGATGGGGTGCCGGGTGAGCGAGCTGTAGGCGATGACGCGGATGAGCGCACCTTCGAGTTCGCGGATGTTGCTGGATATGCGGTCGGCGATGAAGGTGAGCACGTCGGCCGGCACAGGGATGCCCCCAGCCTCCACCTTCTTGCGCAGGATCGCGATCCTCGTCTCCAGTTCCGGCGGCTGGATGTCGGTGATCAAGCCCATCTCGAAGCGGCTGACGAGACGCTCCTCGAGGGGCTTGAGGTCCTTCGGCGGCCGGTCGGACGACAGCACAATCTGTTTTCCGGCCTCATGCAGGGTGTTGAAGGTATGGAAGAACTCGTCCTGGGTCTTCTCTTTGCCGATCAGGAACTGGATGTCGTCCACGAGCAGCACGTCGTTGGTGCGGTACTGACGGCGGAAGCCCTCTGTACGGCGCGAGTCCTGGACCGACTCGATGAAGTCGTTCACGAGCTGCTCGGTCGAGACGTACTTCACTTTCATGTGCGGGTAGTGCATCCGCACGTAGTGGCCGATCGACTGCAGAAGGTGCGTCTTTCCGAGCCCCACACCGCCATATATAAAGAGTGGGTTGTACGCGGTGCCCGGGGCTTCCGCCACCGCGAGCGCCGCGGCATGCGCGAACCGGTTCGACGCACCCATGACGAAGGTGTCGAAGGTGTAGCGCCTCGTGAACTCCCCTTCGGAAGCCTCCTTCACCCGCTGCGTCTCCACAGCCTCCACGGTGGCGAGCACCACGGGCTCCGCCGCGGGCTCCTCGACCTCGGTGATCGACATGTGCTCGTGGGACGGCGCCGCGTCTTCCCCCCGGACGACGAAGCGCACACCCATCGGTGTCCCCGCCACCTGCGTGAGTGACGCAGCCAGCAGCCCCGAGTACCTCGACTCGAGCCAGTCCCGGCCCCAGGAGTTCGAGGCGCCCACGATGAGGACCTCGCCGTCGAGCCCGAGCGGCTCCGCGTGCTCGAACCACGTCTTGAACGTAGGCGTGTTGAGCTCGGTGCGTATGATGTCCAACGCCGCGTCCCAAAGAACGCGCACGTCCTCCGCCGCGACCTGCGGCGCCCCCGTCGATGAATCCATGACGCTCCTCACCAGATCACCTTAGTATCGAGTCGAGCAGGGTGACGCCGCGCTCCGTGAGGGCGCGCTTACCCGACTCGTCGGCTACGATCAGCCCGGCCTCCTCCAGTGAGGCCAGATCGCGGTACGCGGTTGACAGCCCGACAGAAAGCTCGCGGGCGACGGCCGAAGGGCCGGCGGAGCCAAGCTCCATGACGAGCGAGAGAACCTGCTTCTGACGGTGTGAGAGCCGCGGCGGCGTGTCTGCCGGGGCGGCTTCTTCTTCCGGGGCCTTCGGCCGCGCCGCCACTCGAAGCGTGACGACCGTCCCGCGGCCCAGGTTGTCGTCGATCTCCACGGTGCCCCCGGCGAACGACAGGCACTCCTTCACGATCGGGAGGCCGGAACCGACTCCCTTGATGTGGCGCTTCATGTCGGAGGTCGCCGTAGAGAAGCCGGGCAGGAAGACCCGGTCCTTGTCGGCGATCCCCGGCCCCTGGTCGGCGAACCGGACGGTGTTCCCGTCGTCCAGGATGGTCACCACCACTTCCGAGAAGCCCGCATGGATGAGGTTCTCGGAGATCTCCCTGATGATCGTGTAGGGCACCCCGCCGCCGCGCTCGCGAGCTAGGTTGTAGGTCCGCGAGGCGACCTTCTCGATCGCCTCGCCCAGGTCGCCGGCGTCGACCTCCTCCACGCGTGGAGCCGCGGCGAGCGAGTCATACACCGCTATCCGGGCGCCCGCCATGATGGGAGTCACGGTGAGTGTCCCGGAACGCTCGGCGACAAGTGCCGCCGGAGCAGGGATGACCTGCCCACGGGCACTTCCCGTCTCGAAGAAGCTCTTCACTGCGACCCCCTCTCGGTGTGCGCGATGTCCACATGGTTATCAACAGGCAGCGTTGCGCCGCCGTACGAACAACACCCTGCTAGCGGCCGTATCCATAGATTGCGCCCTGAGCGCACGGGAAAGTCCGGGAACCCTCTGACCTGCGGTTTCTCTCACTTGTCCACAGAGTCTTCCACATCTGTGGATATCCCCGCGGGAGGTGTAGCGAGCGGTGAAGCCGAAATGCTAGGTAGGGGGTGTAGCGCACCGCTCGCGGGCTTTCCGCGACCCCTTCCGCGGCGCGTTCTTGTGGATAAGGGACAACGATGCCCCCGGCGCGGGAGTCCACGTGTGGAAAACTCCTGGAAGCGGCGGGGGCGGCTCGGGCGGTGAAAGTCGATCAGCCGTCTGACAAGGTGTTTTCAAGGTGCGGAGGGGCCTCTGGACACCCTCCTGGAACGTCGCCGATTCTAGCAGAGGCCCCCTCGCCCAACAATCGGCCCGGGGAGGTTATCCACAGGCTTAGCGCGCGTGAATCCTGCGTTTTCCACAGTATCCACAATTTCGTGACTTTTTTCGGCATGCCACTTGGAAGGGGGTTGACGACGGGGACGACGCGTCGATCGTGCCGAGCGGGGGCGCGGATCGCCGGAAGCGGACCGCTTGAAGCTCCCCGGGGGCGCGGCTTCGTTGACACCCCCGTGGGGGCGCGGCTACAATCGCTAGGCTTTGCGCCGGCCCGGCCACCATCGCGTCGGTTCCGGCACCTTGGGACAAGCCTTACTACTCCTGGACGGAGTGATTCGTGTGAAGAGAACGTTCCAGCCCAACAACCGCAGGCGCGCCAAGACCCATGGCTTCAGGGTGCGCATGTCCACTCGCGGCGGTCGCGCCGTGCTGGCCGCTCGGCGCCGCAAGGGCCGCGCGACCATCTGCGCGTAGCCGACGCAGGCAGCGGCACCCCGTGTCGAGGGTCGGCGTGCGCACCATCACGTCGCCATCAGACATCGACCGCCTGTTCAAACACGGGCGGCGGGCGAGCCATCCCCTTCTGGTGGTCCTAGCCAGCGCATCCCCGGAGTGGGCAGGCGCGGGGGGCCGCGTCGTGTTCGTCGCCGGCCGCAAGATGGGCAACGCCGTCATGCGCAACCGCTGCAAGCGGGTGATGCGCGAGGCGTGCAGGCGTGCAGGCGGACCGTGGCAGGGCCTCGACGTGGCTCTCGTCTCCCGCGCGGGTATCGCGACCGCCTCGCCGGCAGCGATCGATTCCGCGCTCGATGCCGCCCTCACCTCACTCAAGGCGTCCGGAAAGTGAGTACGGCCATCAGCCAGCTCCCGCGGAGGGCCGTCATGGGCCTCATCAGGGGCTACCAGGTACTCATCTCCCCGCTGCTGGGGCCGTCATGCCGCTTCAGGCCCACATGCTCCGCGTATGCGATAACATCCCTTGAGAGGTTCGGGGTGGTGCAGGGGGGATGGCTGGCCGCCAAGCGCATCGGCCGATGCCACCCGTGGAACTCGGGAGGCTTCGACCCGGTGCCTGAGACGCTTCCCTCGAAGTCGACAAATACCGTGAGACCCAGCGTCGGCGGTCCCACCGCCGACGATTCCTAAGACTAAGGAGCGGCCCCCAAGTGGCTATATGGGACGGGTTCAAAGACGTCATCCTCCAGGTGCTGGTGTTCTTCTACAACGGCGTCGGTGACTACGGCGTCGCAATCATCATGCTTACGGTCGTGCTTCGCATCCTGATGATGCCGCTGGTCTGGAAGCAGACGAAGTCGATGCTCGAGCTCCAGCAGGTCCAGCCGAAGATCAAGGCGCTGCAGGAGAAGTACAAGAACAACAAGGAGAAGCAGCAAGAGGAACTGATGAAGTTCTACCAGGAGAACAAGGTGAACCCCTTCGGAGGCTGCCTGCCGCTCCTGCTGCAGATGCCCATCTTCCTCGCGCTCTACGGCGTTTTGGGGAACCCGGTCAAGGACACGGGCCCGAACTTCGCGAAGTATCTTATGACACTTCCGGTGGCTGCTCAGGAAGCAGCCAAGCACTTCTGGATAATTCTGCCAGACCTTACCAAGAGCCCGATGATCATCTGGACCGCCGCAATCAAGGCGAGCGGTACGGGAGGAGCGCTTCTGGCGGTCCTTCCCTACGCGGTCTTCGTCGTCCTCTTCGGACTGAGCACCTGGCTCCCCCAGTATCTGATGACGACCGACCCGACCCAGCGTCGGACCGGTACCTATATGGCCGTCTTCATGTTGTACATCGGCTGGATCAGCCCCGCCGGCGTCCTTCTCTACTGGGTGACGTCGAGCACGTGGCAGGTCGCACAGCAGATCATCACCCAGCGCTCCATGAAGCGCTCGGCAGAAGGAGCCTGATCGTATGAGCCAGGAGATCACCAAGATCGCCCCGACGGTCGAGGAAGCGGTCGACTCCGCCCTCGAGGAGCTCGGGGTCCAAGCGGACGCCGCGGAGTTCGAGGTCGTCGAGCAGCCCGGCCACGGGTCGGCGCACGCGAAGGTCCGCGTCTGGCTGAAGGCGGGATACCTGGCGGCGCCGCCGTCGGAATCCCCCGACGACGAAGACGAGCCTCTCCCCGCGGAGCTCGCACAGGTTGCCAGCGAGGTCCCCGAGCTCACCGAGGAGGAGCTGGACCGCATCGCGGACACCGCGGTGGCCGCCATCCAGTCCGTTCTCGCCGCCTTCGGGATCGAGGCCACGATCGATGAGTACGAGGGCGACGAGGGCGAGATCATCCTCGACATCGTCGGCGGTGAACTGGGTATCCTGATCGGCCGTCACGGGAAGACCCTGGACGCGCTCCAGACCGTCGTCGCGGCCATCACCAGCCGTCAGATCGGCCACCGCTTCCCTGTTGTCGTCGACGTTGAGGGGTATCGCGGGCGCAGGCGGGAGAAGCTCGAGGATATCGCGCGCCGGACGGCGGATCGCGTGAGCCGTCAGGGCCGGGCCGTGAAGCTCCGGCCCATGACCAGCTACGAGCGCCGTGTCGTCCACATGTCGCTGCGGGAGGACCGCCGAGTGGTCACCGGCAGCGAGGGCGAGGAACCGTTCCGCTCGGTGGTCGTGTCGCCCAAGTAGTCCTTGGCCACATAGTCACCCGAAAGCGGGGGAGAGCGGATGCTCTCCCCCGCTTCGCGTTGCCGCTCGATCCGTAGCAGAGGGCGGCCGAAACGGATGGTTGTAGTGTTTCACGTGAAACACATCGGACGGGTTGAGGTATTGTTTCACGTGAAACAGTCGAACCCGGATGACGGGGAGTACCAGGTGGATCAGCCTAACCCGTTCGACCGTGCCGAGGTGCAGCAAGTGGCCGACGGAGCGGCAGCCATGGGAGTGACGCTGACCGCCCCCCAGGCCGAGCTGATCGCGCGACATCTTCACCTGGTGTACGACACGAATGAGCATCTGAATCTGACGCGGATACCCCGCGACGAAGCCGTCCGGATGCATGTACTCGACTCACTGGCCGGCCTGCCTGAGATGTCGTGTGCTCCTGAAGGCCCCTGGCTGGATATCGGAAGCGGAGCCGGCTACCCCGGCATGGTGTTGGCGGTGACGGTGGCGCATCGCGTCGACCTTCTCGAGTCAGTGGGGAAGAAGGCCAGGTTCCTCGAGGCCGTTTCGCGGGAAGTCTGTCCCAACACGGCGGTTCTTGGACAACGGGCGGAAGATGCGGCCGTGCAGCACCGGAACGAGTACGCTGCAGTATCCGCTCGAGCGGTGTCGGAGCTTCCCGCTCTCGTCGAACTCGCTTCTCCGCTTCTCGCCTTGCACGGCCTCCTTGTCTGTTGGAAGGGCGAGCCGGACGACGCGGAGTTGCAGAGGGGGGACGTGGCGGCGGCGAAGGTGGGCCTGAGGCGGCTGAGGGTTCGCACTGTCTCCGTTCCAGGGCTGGATGCGCAACGGTGCCTGGTGGTGTACGAGAAGGAGCGACAGGTGAGGATCGCGCTGCCGCGGCGGGTCGGCCTCGCACAATCGAAGCCGCTCGCATAGTCGCTTCCAGAAGTCGCGCCGTATGCCTATACTGGCTCGGTAGTCGGGCTAGGGGGGACAGGTGAGTGCAGTTGAGTGAGCGTTCTCCGGGCACGCCGGGCAAGCGGCCCAAGAGGGTTCTGGCCGTCGTGAACCAGAAGGGCGGTGTGGGCAAGAGCACCACCGCCGTGAACTTGGCGGCGTCACTCGGCGAACTCGGCGAGAAGGTGCTCCTTGTCGACCTCGACCCGCAGGGCAATGCCACGTCGGGCTTCGGGCTGAACCGGAACCAGCGGGAGTTCTGCATCTACAACGCCCTGCTGGGCGACACGCCCATAGCGCAGATCATCGAGCCGGTGGAGATCGAGAACGTCTTCGTGATCCCGGCTACCATCCAGCTGGCCGGCGCGGAGATCGAGTTGGTGTCGGCCTTCAGTCGTGAGACCAAGCTGCGGCAGATCTTGGAGCCGGTGCGGGGTGAGTTCGACTTCGTGATCATCGACTGCCCGCCCTCACTCGGGCTGCTCACCATCAACGCTCTGACCGCGGCGGACGGTTTGGTCATCCCGGTGCAGTGTGAGTACTACGCCCTCGAGGGACTGTCGAAGCTCCTGGACAGCGTGCGCCTGGTCAGGACGCACCTGAACACCTCACTGGACGTCTTCGGCGCGGTGATGACCATGTACGACGCGCGCACCCGCCTATCGCAACAGGTGGTCGACGAGGTGAGGGACTTCTTCGAGGAGAAGGTGTTCGAGACACTCATCCCGCGCAGTGTGCGACTGTCGGAGGCCCCGAGCTTCGGCCAGCCCGTGACCATGTACGACCCCAACGGCCGCGGCGCCGCAGCGTACCGCGCCCTCGCGAAGGAAGTGATGTCTCGTGTCAGTGCCTAGACGCGGCCTCGGCAGGGGGCTCGGTGCCCTGATCCCTGCTGCCAACCAGTCGAGCTCCGAGGACATCCTGGAGCTGCCCGTGGCGATGGTGGCTCCCAACCCGAACCAGCCGCGGACGATGATCGACGACGAGCGCATCGACGAGCTGGCCGACTCCATACGCAAGGTAGGGGTACTGCAGCCGATCCTGGTGCGAGCCCACGGCGAGGAGTACCAGATCGTGGCCGGAGAACGTCGCTGGAGGGCAGCGAAGGCGGCCGGTCTGGAGAAGGTGCCGGTGCGGGTGATCGGGGCGACCGAGAGCGAGTCCCTGGAGCTGGCCCTCATCGAGAATCTGCAGCGGGAGGACCTCAACTCGATGGAAGAGGCGCGCGGCTACAGGCGCCTCCTGACAGAGCATCAGATGACGCAGGCCGAGTTGGCGGACAAGGTCTCGAAGTCCAGGTCCGCCGTCGCGAACACACTTCGTCTGCTGGACCTGCCGGACGAGGTACAGGACATGCTTGCTGCGGACAAGCTCACCGCCGGCCACGCGCGGGCCGTCCTGGCGGTCCCCGATGAGGACCGGCGCCTCAAGCTGGCGCAGAAGATCGTCGACGAGGGTCTGTCCGTACGAGAGGCCGAGAACCTCGCCAGGCTGTTCGCGGCAGGCGGCACCGAGCGCGCCCCGCGCCCCGTGGCCCCCAAGGCCTTCAAGATCGTGGCGCGCAAGCTGCGCCGCTTCCTGGCGACCAACGTCCGCGTCAGGCAGACTTCGAACAAGTGCAAGATAGAGATAGACTTCCAGACCGAGGACGAGTTGGAGCGCATCTTCCGTCTGCTCACGGAGGGCCCGGCCAGAGAGGGCGATGTGGTCTAGCATGAGAGAGCGCAGACTGACATATTTTGTCATAGGCGTGTTCACGGGCGTCGCGCTGGGGGTCGTCGCAGGGCTTCTGCTGGCTCCCTACAGCGGGGCCCAGACCCGCAGGAGGCTCGCGCTTCAGGCGCAGCGGGTCGCGGACTCCGCCCGGGACGTGGCCGACAAGGCCGAGCAGACGGCGCATGTGCTCGGGGAGCGTGTCGACCACTACCTGGGTCGGGACGAAGAGGCCGCGTGGCGCAAGGTGCGCGAGCTTCGAGAGGGCGTCGCGCGATACACGCAGGCCCAGATCTCCTAGGACCGCGTGTGTCACACGCGTGTGGGAGGATGTCGCCGGCGATCGATGAAAGGACGCCGGGGGCATGGGGCTGACGCTCGTGACAGGCAGGGCCAACACCGGCAAGACCGGCGTCGTGTACGACGTCGTTCGTGAGGCCGCCGCATCGGGCCGGCGGCCTTCGCTGCTCCTGCCGACGTATCCCGACGTCGTTCGCGCCACCGCCGAGTTGTCGCACGGGCGGCAGCTCGGGATCCACGTGGAACAGCTGGACAGGTGGATCGAGGACCAGTGGTCGCTTTGGGGCGACGGCCGACGACTGGTCCACCCTGCTCAGCGGCCACTCGTGATGGCGGGCGCGATCACCGCAACGCGCCTGAGCGTGCTCGCTCGCTCCGCGGCGACTCCCGGCTTCGTGCGTTTGGCGACTTATGTCGCGCAACGTGCGGCTGAGGAACCGAGGTCATGCGTTGATGAGTCGAGGATGACATCGGCGGCGGACTCTGAGCTCGCATCGCTGCTCCGGGAATACCGCCGCCTGCTGGACGACGCCGGTCTGGTGGAACCGGGTGAAGCGGCTCTCGTCTTGTCCGGCTGTCCGCCGGACTGTGAAGGTCCCGTCGTGCTGCACCGGTTCTCGGACCTCACGCGCGCGCAGGAGGCGCTTGTGGTCGCGATGGCCCGGTCTTCGGATGTGTGGCTCACCCTGCCTTGGGAGGAGTCCTTCCCGGCCACAGAGGCGGCGGGAGCGCTCGTTGACAGGCTGCGCCCGCACTCCAGGCTGCTGCACTGCGAGGCGGCCGAGGCCCGGGATGAGCTCGCGCGCCTGGAGACGTGGCTCTTCAGGGCGCCCGAACCCATGCCTCCTCAGGGGAGCGTCCTGTTCTGCACCGCCGCGGGCGAGGAGGCCGAGGCGGCACTCATCGCGGAGCATGCGCGACGGGCGGTACGGCGCTACGGCGCGGATCGGGTGGCGGTCGTCTTCCGCAACGCGTCGCGCCACGTTGAGCAGGTCCGCGTCGCTCTGGCGGGTGCCGGAGTGCCGGCCGACATCGACGTGCTGGTGCGCGCCGGCCGCACGGCATACGGACGCGCGGTGGGGCGACTGCTCGCGGCCGTCAGCGGCGGTCGAAAGGGCGACCTGCTCGCCTTCCTTCGGAGTCCGTTCGCCCGCGTGGATCCGGCGGTCGTGGATGCGCTCGACGCGGGATGGCGATCGGCACGGAGCGCCGACATGCACGCGCTGATCTCCGATGCGGCGCGCAGCGGACCGGGCCCCGGGCGTGCGCTCAAGCTCGCGCGTCTCGTGTGCGACCGGGCCGTGGACGGCACGTCCCTCCGGAACTGGCAATACTTGGCAGACGCGCTCCTGGAATCGAGCCACGACGGTGACACCATCAGGTCGGCGCCAGAAGCCGCCGAGGACGCGGCAGCTCATCGGACCCTTGTGGAGGCAGCCGGCAGGTTGGCGGAGGTGGGCGCGGGCAGGCTCACCGCAGCTGACGTGCTCGCGGCCTTCAACGAGGCCCGGGTGGCGCCCGGGGCGGCCGAGCAGCCGGGTCATGTGCAGGTCACGGAGGCGCATCGCCTGCGCTCGAGAAGGTTCGACGTCGTGATAGTCGGCGGGATGACGGCCGGAGGCTTCTCGGCGGAGGGCAAGGCCGATCCCGGTACCCAGATCGCCGACCGCATCCTCGGCGCAGTGAGGCCGAGCGAACAGGCGCAGGAGCGGCTTCTCTTCTACGACGTCTGCACGCGGGCGCGGCGCGAGCTCGTCTTCATCCGCCAGACCGCCGACTCGGACGGGTCGCCGAAGCGCCCCTCGGTCTTCTGGGAGGAGGCTCTGGACCTGTACCGGCGCCCCGACGCGGACGCGGCCTTGGACGAGGAGGAGGGCCTCCTCGCCGATGCGGTGCGCTTGTCCGACCTGGACCGTGCAGCGCCCGCCCTGACACCACGGAGGGCGAGCCTGCGGACCCAGGCGGCGTCAGCGACCGGCGACGCCAGCGACGACAGGGTGCTGCGGGCACGGTCGAGGACCCGGACTCCTCGCGGCGTCCTGCGCGACCAGGAGGCGCTCGGGCGGCTCGCGGCCCGCGACGAGTTCTCGGCGACCGAGCTGGAACTGTACTCCCGGTGCCCGTACCGCTGGTTCTACGAGCGCGCTGTGAGACCACGGACGCTGGATTCGCTGCTGGACGCCCGGACGCACGGCAGCCTCGCGCATCGCGCGCTCGCCGACTTCTACACCGAACTCCCCGAGCGGACGGGGGCGCCGCGTGTGACGGCGGCCACCGCCTCCGCGGCGCTCGGGCTCGCGGGAGAGGTCTTCGACCGCATCGCGTCGTCGTCGGAGACGCCGTCCGCGATCACGCTCGCGGAGCAGGATGAACTGCTGGGACTGCGCCGCAGGGTCCTGGACCTCGTGGCCGCGGACCAGCGCTTTCTCACCGGATTCGCGCCGGCCCGGGTGGAGCTGCGCTTCGGCACGCTTCGGCCAGAGCATCCGGACCCGGCCGCCGTGGCGGCGGTGGACCTCGGCGGATTCTGCCTGGGCGGCTCGATAGACAGGATCGACCGGGGCGACGCGGGCCTCGTCGTGATCGACTACAAGAGCGGCGAGGTCCCCACCGGGGCGAGCCTCATCGCCGAGCGGCATCTGCAGGTCGGGCTCTACTCCGCAGTGGCGACCCGGCTGTTCGAGACCCCCGTGGTGGCGGGACTCTACCGCAGCCTCAAGAGCGGCGAGTCCCGTGGATTCTGGATCGGCGAGGCCGTGGACCCCTGGGGGCTGACGTCGACCGACGCGGTACCGGACTCCGGGTCCGTTCAGGAGATCGTCGAGGCGACCGTCATGCTCGCGCGCGAGGCGGCCGACGGCATCCGCGCGGGCGCGATCCCGGCGCGTCCGGCCTCTCCCAAGGCGTGCGACTACTGTCCCGCGGCCGGCTTCTGCGGCGGGGGGTGCTGAACCGTGGCATTCACGCCCACTCCCGAACAGGCTCTGGCGATCCGCACCCTGCGGCAGCCGCTCTCGATCAGCGCGGGCGCGGGTTCGGGCAAGACGCGCGTGCTGGCAGAGCGCTTCGTCGCCGCAGCCGACCCGTCGGGCCCGGTCGAGGGCTGGGAGCCTATCCAGGTGGATCAGGCGCTCACGGTCACGTTCACCGAGAAGGCGGCGGGTGAGATCGCCGAGCGCGTCCGCCGCGTCTTCCTGGAGCACGGCCTCGTGACGGAGGCGCGCAGGGTCGACGAGTCGTGGATATCGACCATCCACGGACTGTGCTCACGCCTTCTGCGCACCCATGCGCTGGAGGCGGGACTCGATCCGCAGTTCGGGGTCATCACCACAGTGGAGGCCGGTGCGCTTCGCGAGGAGGTCTTCGAGGGCCTGCTCAGCGAAGAGCTCGCATCGGGTCGCCTGCGCGATCTGGTGGCCGTGTACGGCGTCGGTGGCGTCGAGGACCAGGTGTCCGCGGTCCACGATCGTCTCCGCGCGATGGGAGCCGGCCCCGATGCCATCGAGACAGAGGACTCGGCGGACCCCGAAGCGGTCCATGGCCGCGCGGTCGGCTCGGTCGATGACTGGCTGGAGCGGCTCCGGTCGTTCCCCGGGCCGGGCAAGACGCTGCTCGGGTGCATCGACGGTCTGGTGCGGTGCGCCGAGACGCTCCGCGCGCTGCGCGCGAGCGAACCCTGCAACCCGCGCGATCTCGCAGGGGGGACCCTCGATGCGCTCCTGGCCCTGCGGCTCTCAAGGGGCGTCGGCGGAGCCAAGGAACTCGTCGTCGAGGTGATCGAGGAACGCGAGGAGCTGCTCGACGCCGCCGTGCGCGCGATCGCAGTACCCCTGGCGCTCGACCTCATCGCGCTCGTCAAGGCGTTCTCCGAGCGCTATGAGGCGGCCAAGGCCGAGCGCGGGGTGCTCGACTTCGAGGACCTCCAGCTTCGCACGGTTGCACTGCTCCGGAACCCGCGCGGCCCTGCCGCGAAGTACCGCGACCTGTTCCGGCTCGTGATGATCGACGAGTTCCAGGACACGAACGAAGTGCAGACGGCGCTGGCGGACCTGCTGTCGGACGGCACGCTGTGCACCGTGGGTGACGAGCGCCAGTCCATCTACGGCTTCCGATACGCGGATGTCGGCGTCTACCGGCGGCACACGGCGGCGATGGCGGCGCAGGGCGCGGCGACGGTAGGACTTGCGAAGAACTTCCGCTCCCACGGCGACGTGCTCGCGTTCGTGAACGGCGTCTTCGGCTCCGCGGCCCTCTTCGGAGACGGGTTCCTGCGACTCGAGCACGGGCGCGACGAGGGCTCCGCTCCCGCTCTCCTCGCGTCCGAGGAACCGCGCGTGGAGGTGGTCCTCGTCCAGCGTGGCCGCAGGGCCTCGGTCGCCCGATCGGTCGAGACGGAGGCCGTGGCGCGGCGCCTGCGCCAGATGGCAGACGCCGGGGTCGCCCAGGGCGACATGGTCGTGCTCCTCCGCGCGATGACGCACGCGGACGAGTACGCCGCGGCCCTGCGGCGGCACGGGCTCGACTACACGATCGTCGCGGGCGGGTCGTTCTTCGGTCGCCCCGAGGTGGAAGCCGTGCGGGCGCTGCTCCGTGCGGCGTGCAACCCTCTGGACGACGAGGCGTTGGCGCACGTTCTTGCCTCGGGCATCGGAGGGGTCTCAGACGACGGGCTGCTGCGCATCCGGGTCGCGGCCGACAGGCAGCAGCTGTGGCAGGCGCTGGAGCACGCCGGGTTGGACGCCGTGGATGCCGCGTCCGTCGGCAGGGTGAAGGCCGCCATCGAAGCGGCGCGCGGCCGCCAGGGCAGGTCTCCGGTGGCCGAGATCATCTACCGGGCATGCGAGGAGACCGACTACGACCTGTTCCTCCTGGCACAGGGCGCGGACGGTCGCCACGCGTACGCCAACGTCCTCAAACTGGCGCGCATCGCGGCGGACTGCGAGGCGAACGGGGCCGTCGGGATCGGCCACTTCCTGGAGCACCTCGAGCTGAAGGAGCGCTTCCGCGACCGGGAGGCGCCGGCATCTGTCATAGACGAACGCGCCGACGCGGTACGGATCATGACGGTGCACGCCGCGAAGGGGCTCGAGTTCCCAGTCGTCGCGGTGCCGGAACTGGGCCGGGACGTCATGTGCGACAAGGGCCCCCTCGTGCTCGAGAAGGACGGGGCCGGTGCGCGCATCGCGTTGTCGCTCCCGGACCGGGGCAGCGGGTCCAAGGCCGAGGAGCGCAGGTCGCGCTGGGCGAAGGACGCGCGCGCACGGGCGCGCGAGCGCGAGATCGAGGAGGAGAAGCGGCTCTTCTACGTGGCATGCACCAGGGCCCGCGAGTACCTGGTGCTGTCGGGCACCGGCGATCTCGAGAAGGGCTGCGGGGACCGGCCGCTCGGCTGGCTACTGGACGCCGTGGCCCACGCCGGTCCTCTGCCGGCACGGACGAGGCTCCTCCGCGAAGACGAGCCGCACGCGGAGACACCGGCGCCCCGCGTGACGGGAGCGCCCTCCGGCCCCGCCCCCGATGAGGAGCCGCCGCACGCTGCCGAGCCGGCACCTCCCGCGTCAGCGCTTCCACTTGCCGTGTCACACAGCTCGCTCGCGCTTCATGAGCTCTGTCCGCTTCGCTACTTCGCCGAGAAGGTCGTCCGGATAGGCAGCATCGGGGACGAGGCCGACGGTCCGCTGCGGTTCGGCGAGGCGGTGCATGCGGCGCTCCGGCTGGCGGGCCCGACCGGGCAGCCTCCGGCGCCGGACCGGCTTGCCGCCGTGGCGCGCTACTGGGGGCTCGACGCCGCCGCCGGTTCCCGCATGCGTGCTGCGGTCGAAGGCTTCGCGCGCTCGGACGCATGTCGCGCGGCGCATGCGTTGGGAGAACCGGCCCGCGAGGTCCCGTTCGCCGTACCGCTCGACGGGGCGACACTCGTCGGCAAGCTGGACCTGCTGGTACGTGGCGGCGACAAGGCGATCGTCGTGGACTACAAGACGGGAGAGAGCGCCATCGACGCCGAAGCGTCCGACAAGTACCGGCCGCAGGCGGACCGGTATGCCTTGGCTGTGCTGACGAGCGGGTCGAAGCACGTGGACGTCGTGTTCGTGGGCCTCGAGACCGACGACGCCGGCCAGCCACGCCAGATCGCGTTCTCGTACGAGTCGGGGGACGCGGAGCGGCTGCTGCACGATGCGAGCGACGCCGCGCGGGCGCTGACGGCGGGGACGTACGACCCGCTGCCTGCCTACACCCCGATCGCGTGCGATGCCTGTCCTGCCGCGCGGTCGGTCTGCCCGGTCGCGGTACCCGTCAGGAATCGCAGGTAGGCTCCTAGGAGCGCTGGCGCAGCTGCCCGCACGCGGCGTCGATGTCGGTGCCGCGCTCGATCCGGATCGATGACTCGACACCCGAGCGCATGAGCACGTGGCGGAATCGCAACGGGGCCTCGTCCTCGGGCCGCTCGACGCCGGTGCCGTCGACGGGGTTCACAGGGATCAGGTTCACGTGGCACGGCAGGCCGGTGCACCACGCGACGAGCGCGTTGAGCTCCTTGGCTGAGTCGTTGACGCCCGCGACCAGTGCGTACTCGAGCGTCGGGCGCCGCCCCGTGGACTCCGCGTAGTCGGCCAGCGCGTCACGCAGGTCGCGCAAGCGATAGCCGTGGACGCCCGGCATGAGGCGGTCGCGGGTCGGCTGGACCGCGGAGTGCAGGGACACGGCGAGCGTGAACTGCTCCGGTTCCTTGGCGAACCTGCGGATACCCGACAGAACTCCGCACGTGGAGACGGTGATGTGTCGTGCTCCGATCCCGAGGCCGTCCTTCGAGTTCATGAAGCGAAGCGCGCCCAGCAGAGCATCGTAGTTCGCGAAGGGCTCACCCTGGCCCATGGCCACGGCGTTCGTGACGCGCTCGCCGAAGTCCTTCGCCACGAGGGCGACCTGGTCCACCATCTCGCCGCACGACAGGTTGCGCACAAGGCCGCCCTGGCCGGTCGCACAGAACGCGCAGCCCATGGCGCACCCGGCCTGGGTCGAGAAGCAGACGGTCAGCCGGCCGCCCGAGGGAAGTCCGACCGTCTCGACCGTGACGCCGTCGGCGAAGCGCACGAGGTACTTGCGCGTGCCGTCCGCCGACACCTGGCGCCCCACGACGATCGGCGAAGACAGGGTGAACCGCTCAGAGAGCGAGTCGCGCAGCGCCGCAGGCAGGTCGGTCATCTCGCCGAACGACGTGACGCCGCGCTGGTAGAGCCAGCGCTCGAGCGAGGAGACGCGCCAAGCCGGCTGCTCGAGTTCGCGCATGGCGTCCTCGAGGCCGGCTCGGGGAAGGCGCTTTATGTCGGTCCGCTTGTCCATGGACCTCACACTGTAACAGGCGCCGGCTCCGGCGCCGCGCGATCAGCCCTCGATGTCGGCGAGCGCCTTCTCATATCCGTCGCGGTGCAGGCCCTCGAAGAAGCCGACCCGGCGGAAGTAGTGTGCGATCTCGGGGAAGCCCTCGGCTTCGGCCTTGTCGGCGAAGGCCGGGTACATCTCACGGAACTCGTAGCCCTCGCCCTCCATGGCCGCCGCGAGGTTCTGCGCCGTCGAGCCGGCGCCGCCCATGTAGGCCAGGTGTCCGAGCGCGTGCGCGGTCTCCTCGGCCGCGGCATGGCCGAACGCCGCGACCGCGCTCCCGGCGCCCTCTAGCTGGGCGATGCGCGACCAGAGCGTGTAGCGGCGGTTGGCCTGCGACTCTCCGGCGAAGGCGGCCCTGAGGTTCTCCAGCGTGTCGGTCCCGGCGAGGTCGCCCGGGCCCTCGTAGGGCAGGAAGAACGACTGTGGCACACCGCAGACGGGGCACGTCTCAGGGGCGGGACCGATGTGGTAGTAGCCACAGCTCTTGCAGCGGTAGCGCTCGACCATTGGAGGGGCTCCTCTCGGTGGCGGGACGATCCGGGCGCCCGCTAGCGGGCGCCCGTCGGATACGTATATGCCCCATCAGTCGAGGCGAAGTTCGGCGTGCCGCCGAACAACCTGCGATCCCGGCTACAGCTTCGGCTTGTCGCCGACGGTCATGGACACGTCGATCTTCTTGCCGTCGCGCCAGAGCGTGACCTTGACCTTCTGGCTCACGGAGGTGCGGCGCACTGCGAGGATGAGGTCGTCCATCGAGCGTATCGGCGAGCCGTCCAGGCCCACGATCAGGTCGCCGGGCATGATGCCGGCCTTGGCCGCGCCGGTGCCCTTGGTGACCTCCACGACCAGCGCGCCTTCGCTCGCAGGCAGCGCCTTCTCCTTCACGAGCGTCTCGTCGACGGTCTGCCCGACCACGCCGAGGAACGGGTGCTTCGCCTTGCCCGTTGCGATGAGTTCGTCCGCGATGCGCACAGCGGCCTTCGCGGGGATGGCGAATCCGATGCCCGCGCTGCTGCCGCTCTCAGAGTAGATGGCCGAGTTGATGCCGATCAGCGCGCCTGTGCGGTCGACGAGCGCACCGCCGGAGTTGCCGGGGTTTATCGCCGCGTCGGTCTGGATGACATCCACCAGCGGATAGACGCCCGCCGCCTGGTCGCCGTAGCCGTCGGGGAGCGACCGGTGCACACCGGAGACGACCCCCGAGGAGACCGAGTGCTCGAGGCCGTACGGCGAGCCGATCGCGACCGTCATCTGGCCGATGACGACCTTCTCCGACGACGCGATCTTCATGAGCGGGATCTTCACGGGCACGCTGACGACGGCGATGTCCGTATCAGGGTCCGCGCCGATGAGCGTGGCCTTCACGGAGTCGCCGTTGGGCGCGGTGACCGTGATCGTCTTCGCGTCCGCGACGACATGGTCGTTCGTGATGATGTACGTGCCGCCGTTCGGTGCGGCCTTGTACGCGACGCCCGACGCCTGGCCGGAGAACGGTACGTTCGGGTGCCCCTGCGGTAGCCCCGCGGTGGACGTGGACTCGGAGCCCGTGACGTCGATGTTCACGACCGACTGCAGCGCCGCGGCGGCAGCGGCCGCCACGGGCTCTTCGCCTGCCGGAAGCGGAGCCGTCACCGCGGGCGTGCTCGTCTGGCTCCCGCCGAAGATCGTTCCGCTGACCACGAGCCGCGCGCCCGCAAGACCCGCGAGGAGCCCCGCGATCGTCGCGACCACCAGAGCGAACGCCAAGGTCGCGCATCCGGTGTGCAGCAGCATGCGACCCTTCTCGTGCGGAGGGTCGACGACGGACACGGGGTTGGACGACTCCTCGATGTCGCCGGGGAAGACCGCCGGGGCGGTCGCGACGCCGCCGTCCTCCCGGGGCGTGCCGGGATCGAGAGCCTGGTCGAGGGCAGCAGCCGCAGCGATGTCCTCGCCGTTGCGGTCGGTCGGGGTGTCGCTCATGTCCGCCTCCCTGGGCTTCCGGGACCTGGCGACGCGCGGGAGCGCGTCTCTCCGGTGCAAGTCTATATGCCCCGCCCGCTGCATGGAAACGGACAGGGCGCCGCGCGGTCGTGCGGTTTGCCCGCCCCGCGGCGCTCGCGTAGACTGCCGACGAGCGAGCATGGGGGCGGAGGGACAGCAGCACATGGACGAAGCACCGATCACCGGACAGGATCCCGAGCTCGAGGAGCAGGCCGCCGAGGCGGCTGCCGCCGAGC
>CAZHMA010000012.1:0-22396 GCA_964533555.1 uncultured Eubacteriales bacterium | reverse complement strand
CTGCACACCATCGACGCCACCGAGACCGTCAACCGCATCATCGACTTCTTCCCGCCGTACCAGCAGAAGCAGATCAGGCTCATGCTGGCCTCCACGCTCAAGGGCATCATCTCGATGCGCCTGATCCCGTCCATCAACGGCGGCCTCGTGCCGGCGGTCGAGGTGCTCGTCATGACCGGCACGATCCGTGAGTACATCCTCGACTCCGAGCAGACCTACAAGATCCGCGACGCGATGGACGAGGGCGACTACTACGGCATGCAGACGTTCGACCAGTCGCTGCTCACGCTCTACACTGCCGGCAAGATCACGATCGACGACGCCATGTCGATGGCTGCCAACGCGCACGACTTCAAGATCAAGCTTCGCGCCCTCGGGATCAGCAACCAGCAGGCGGCACAGTCGGGCATCTACTAGCCGCGCCCGGGTCTCCGGGCGGGCTGCCGGCCCATCCGCGGCTGAGCGACATCATGGGCGCCGCACGGTAGAATCCGGGGCGGTCCGCCTCCCGGTCACCAACGAGAGTGAAGGTCGATACGTCGATGGCGAAGGTGCTCTTCATCGCGCCGCCCTACAGCTGCTGGGGCGTCCAGGTCATCGGGACGTGGCCGCCGCTCCAGCTCGCGTACCTGGCTGGCGCGGCGCTCGACGCCGGGCACGAGGCCAGGCTGTGCGACGCGATGAACAACGGCTTCTCCTTCGACGACGTGCGCGCCGAGATCGAGTCGTACGCGCCCGACTTCGTGGTCTCGCTCGACTATCTGCCGGTGTCGGGTGCGATCAGCACCGCTACCGTGCCGGCCGCGCTCGAGACCCTTGCGATCGCCAAGGGCGTCTCTCCGGACATCGTCACCATCATCGGCGGACCGCATCCGACGTTCCTGTACGAGGAGATCCTCCGCGAATCGGGCGATTCGGTGGACTACGTCCTGCGGGGCGAGATGGAGGCGACGCTGCCCGAGCTGCTCTCGGCAGCCGCTTCGGGTCGGGCCGCCGGCGTCACCGGCGTCGCGTACAGGGACGGCGAGACCGTCGTGGCGACCCCCATGCGGCCGCACATCGCGGACCTCGACTCCCTGGCTCCCGCCTGGGACCTGCTGGACTGGAGCCTGTACCACTACAACATCGAGCCCTGGGGCCGCATGGCGTCGATCCTGACGACCCGCGGATGCATGATGGGCTGTTCGTTCTGCTCGCATCGGAAGTTCTGGCGGGGCGACTGGCGCGCGCGTGATCCCCGCAAGGTCGTCGACGAGATCCGTCTGCTCGTGGAGAAGTACGAGGTCGAGTTCATCACGCTGATCGACCCCTATCCTACGAACGACCGGGACCGGTGGGAGCAGCAGCTCGATCTGCTCATCGAGGCGGACCTGAACGTGCACCTGCTCATGGAGACCCGCGTCGAGGACATCATCCGGGACGAGGACCTTCTGCCCAAGTATCGCGACGCGGGCATCATCCACATGTACCTGGGGGCCGAGAGCAGTTCCGACGAGATGCTGTCGAGCCTCAACAAGGGCACCGACGTCGACATGAACAAGCGCGCGATCGACCTGCTGCGCGAGCACGACATCATGACCGAGGCGTCGTTCATGATCGGCTTCCCGAACGAGACGTGGGAGACCGTCGCCCAGACCGCGTCGGAGGCCGTCCGCCTGAACCCCGACATCGCCGTCTTCCCGGTGATCACGCCCATGCCCTTCACCCCGCTCCACGAGGAGATGAAGGACCGCATCCGCGTGACCGACTACTCGAAGTACAACCTCATGACGCCCATCATCGAGCCCTACGCCATGTCTCTGGACGACGTCTACCGCGCCCTCGCGAAGTGCTACATGACCTTCTACGGCCAGAAGATGAAGGAAGTGGCGGCGCTCCCGGACGGCTTCAAGCGCCGGTAC
The DNA here is from genome assembly GCA_964533555.1 of uncultured Eubacteriales bacterium. Taxonomy (GTDB): domain Bacteria; phylum Actinomycetota; class Coriobacteriia; order Anaerosomatales; family PALSA-660; genus JANYAK01. The sequence continues at coordinate 20,495 of CAZHMA010000012.1, read as the reverse complement.
ATGATGAGCGCCTTCGAGCAGATGATGAAGGACTACGGGGACCGGTTCGACTTCCTTCGCGAAGAGATGCCCCCGGGCATGAAGATGCCGCCCGTCTGAACCGCGTCCCCGAACCGCGTTCCGAAGGCCCGCTAGCCGCTCTCGACCTTGCTCGAGCGCCCACGCGCGCGCCAGGCGAGCCACGCGAACGCTGCGCCGACACCTGCGGCGGCGCCGACGGTGTCCGTCGCCCAGTCGAGCACGTCCGGGGTGCGCAGAGGGACGAATGCCTGATGCAGCTCGTCGGTGACGCCGTAGAGCGAGCACGCGGCAACGGCGATCAGCGCGACCGTCAGCCGCCGGGGACTGTGGCGCAGCGCCAGCATGACGAGCGCGCCGAGCACGGTGTACTCGGCGAGGTGTCCCTGGAACGAGTAGCCTCCCGGAAGGCTCGACCCGGGGATCGAGCTCATCGTGAAGATCACGGCCATCCACGCGGCGACGGGCGCCCAGCGCAGTGCGCGGTCGCGGGCAGATCGGGGATGTGCGGACTCGGGCATGCGGCGAGTCTAGCACCTGCGCCTCGTCGTCGTCGGCGCCGTTGTGTGGCAGGATGCGAGGGTACGATGCAGGCCATCCATGAAGGGCACACCACGTGACGCGCAAGGGCTCGCTGGCAGCGGTGATCGTCTCGGCGGCGTGCTTCGCCACGCTCGGACCGCTGCAGACCTGGGCGTTCGCGAAGGGCGCGGAGTCGCTCTCGCTCCTCGCGGTCCGTTTCGCGATAGCCGCCGTCGTGATGGCCGCAGCGCAGGCGGTTCGCGATCCGGGAGCGCTGAGAGTCACCGGATCCGACCTGCTGCGGTTCCTGGGTCTCTCCGTGACCGGATACGGGGCGGGCTCGCTGTGCTATTCGTTCGCCCTGCGCGAGGTCGGCGTCTCGGTGACCACCGTGCTGCTCTACACGTATCCGGCCATGGTCTCGATCATCGGCTGGCTCTTCCTGAAGGAGCGCTTTCCCCCTAGAAGGGTCGCGGCCGTCGCGATGACGTTCGTGGGCTGCGCTCTCGTGGCGGGCGTCCTCTCGGGCGGCGTCCAGCTCAACGTCCGCGGGGTGGCGCTCGGCCTGGGAGCGGGCCTCGGCTATGCGGTCTTCAACGTGTTGTCCTTCCGCACTCTGGGCAGGAAGCCCAGGCTCGTGCTGATGGCCTACACGTTCGGGTTCTCGGCCGTCGGGATGGCGCTCATCGCGGCCTTCACAGGGAGCGCCGCGGCGGTCACCCGCTGGCAGGGACAGGCATGGATGGCGCTGGCCGCCATCGTCGCGGTGCCGACGTTCGCCGCCGTCATGCTCTATCTCGGCGGGATGCGCGGCATGGGCGCGCCCCAGGCGGCGGTCGTCTCGACCCTCGAGCTGCCCTTCGCCGTGATGCTGGCGGCGGCACTCTCGCTGTACGAGCCTCTGCGGCTCACCGTGGGGCTGACCTCGACCGAGGCGCTGAGCCCAGTACAGCTGGTCGGAGCGGCGGTCGTGCTCGCAGGCGTGGTGCTGGCCGAGTGGGGGAGCGGCGGCGTCGAAGTCGACGGCGCGCCGGCCGTCTAGCCGCCCAGCGCCAAGATGTAGACGAGTCCTCCGCGCGCGATCCACGCGACGATCTCCGCCGCGACCTGCGCCCCGAACGCGATCGCCACGACGCGCCGGGCCTCACCGCGCTCCACGCCCAGCGACCTCAGCCCCTTCAGCGTCAGCAGCCCCGACACGGCGAGCGCGGCGAACGGCAGCGGGTCGACGACCGCGAGCGCGTACGGCAGCAGCGCGGGCCCCCAGGCGTCATCTATGGTCGAACGCCGGGCAGCGAGGTCGCCCTTCGCGACGGTGCGCATGATGTAGAGCCGCGCAAGCGCCCACGCCGCGGTCCAGCCGGCGGCGAGGAAGCGCCGCACGACCGGCGTCGTGATCGCCTGCGGGACGAGGAACGACAGCGCGACCCCGATCGCGAGGGCCGCCGCACCCGCCTCCTTGAGCCGCGCGCGACCGTCCGCGTCGGCTGAAGCGAGCGTCCCGTCGGGGTCCCGTACGTAGCGTGCCGCCATGATCGCCGTCCGGGCGGGCCGCGAGGACGCGAGCGAGCGGCCGCTCTTCGCCGCCGTGCGGAAGGCGGCGGTGACCACCCGGCGCCACGCCAGGAACAGCGCAGCGAACGGCCCGGTCGCGCTCGTCGGAGTGCGTCCCGGGTCCACCGGCGGCTCGATGGGAAGTGCTACCATATTGCCCGTGCCGCTCCTCGTTTCGGGTGCCGTTCGGGCAAGCATAGCGCACGCGCGGGGGAGGCCCCTGCGACGTCCGCAGGTCGGTACGCGTTTCGCTTCGCCAGGGTGCACACGCATCTCGCCGGCACGCGGCCTCGGAGGGCTGTCCGTGGCAGGCTCGGGTCGCTGGATCCGCATATTGAAGGTCGTCGCCGCAGCGCTGGCCGCTGCCTTCGTACTGATGCTCGTCGCGGGCGTCTACCTCTACCAGTTGTCGCGCACGCTGCCCGACCTCGAGTCCGCTCCGGGGGCGATCGCGGCGGCCCGCACGTCCGTGGTCTATGCAGGGGACGGCTCCGTCCTCGCCGAGTGGCACGGCGAGCAGGACCGCAAGGTCATCGGTATCGAGTCGGTGCCGAAGGTGATGCAGGACGCGGTGGTCGCGGCCGAGGACCCGCGCTTCTTCGAACACGACGGTGTGGACACCGGCGCGGTCCTGGGAGCGCTGCGGGGCACGGGAAGCGCAAGCACCATAACGCTCCAGCTCGTCCGCATGCTGTTCAGTGACGGCAGCGGCGGACTCACCCAGAAGGTCCGTCAGGCACTCATGGCCTACCAGCTCGAGGCGACGACCTCGAAGAAGAGCGTCCTCGAGGCCTACCTCAACATGGTCTACTTCGGCAACGGCCGCTACGGCGTCGAGAGCGCCGCGCGGGGGTACTTCGGCAAGCCGGCGGCCGACCTCACGCTCGCGGAGTCGGCGCTGCTGGCCGGTGTGATCCGCTCGCCGTCGCGCTATGCGCCGACGTCGGACCCGGCTGCCGCGAAGACCCGCCGCAACCAGATCCTCGACGGCATGCGCGATGCAGGGCTCATCACGTCCGAGCAGGAGGTGGCGGCGGCGGCGACACCCGTCAAGCTGGCGGGGGCCGCGCCCGACGCGGGGAAGATCGCGCCCTACTTCGTCGAGTACGTGAAGCAGCAGCTCATCGACAAGCTCGGCGCCAAGGCCGTCTTCGAGGGAGGCCTGCGCGTCCGGACCTCGCTCGGGCCCGCGGTCCAGCGTGCCGCCGAGGAGGCGGTCGCCGGCGTGCTCAACGGGGCGGGCGATCCCGAGGCCGCCCTGGTGGCGATCGATCCGCGCGACGGGCGCATCCTGGCGATGATCGGCGGGCGGGACTTCGCCACGGGCCAGTACAACCTCGCCGCCCAGGGGCGCCGGCAGCCCGGTTCCGCCTTCAAGCCCTTCGTGCTGGTGGCGGCGCTCGAGAGCGGCGTCAGCCCGGACCGGTCCTTCGACACATCGCCCTACACCGTGCGCGTCAAGGACGGCTACTGGCGCGTCGAGAACTACGAGAACGGCTTCACGCAGGGCAAGCTCACGCTCAGGGCGGCCACCGACTGGTCCGTCAACGCGGTCTATGCACGCCTCATCATGGAGGTCGGTCCCGAGAAGGTCGTGGACGCCGCCAAGCGCATGGGCATCACATCGCCGCTCGAGCCGAACCCGGCCATCGCGCTGGGAGGGCTGTCGAAGGGCGTCTCGCCCCTGGAGATGGCGTCGGCCTTCGGCACCCTGGCCAGCGGCGGCATGCGCGTTCCGCCGGTCGCGGTGCTCGAGGTCGCAAACGACCGGGGAAAGGTCCTCTACCAGCCGAAGGACAAGCCTGAGCGCGTGGTCGCGCAGGGCGTCGCCGCTCAGGCGTCGGGCATGCTGCGCGACGTCGTCGAACGCGGCACCGGAGTGAACGCGCGGATCGGGCGCGCGGTCGCGGGCAAGACCGGGACCACGCAGTCCTATCGCGACGCGTGGTTCGTCGGCTTCACGGGCGAGCTCTCTGCCGCGGTCTGGGTGGGCTACCGCAGCGGGCAGGTCGACATGACCAACGTGCACGGGATCAAGGTGACGGGCGGGAGCTTCCCCGCGACCATCTGGTCGCGCTTCGCATCCGCGGCGCTGCCCGCGATGGCGAGCGCGGCCTCGAGGCCGGCTTCGGGCGAAGCCGCACCTTCCGCACCGACGGCCGGGCTCACGCGCGTCCGGATCTGCCGGGACACCTTCCTGCTGGCGAACCCGCGCTGCCCCGACGTGTTCGACGTCGATCTCGAGGCGTCACTGGTGCCGGCGCAGACCTGCAACCGGCACTGAAGGCTGGTCAGTGCGGGTCAGGCCTTCCGCGAGGCGTCCGGAGCGAAGAACGCCCGCACCGCCCAAGGCCTCTGGAGCCCGATGACCTGCTGGGGGCAGAGCTCCTGGCAGCAGTAGCAGCGGATGCAGCCGTCGTAGTCGAAGGTCGGCTTCCCGCCGCGCATGGCGATGGCCTCGACGGGGCAGTTGCGCTCACACGTGCGGCACCCCGTGCAGCCGGCCCGGTCGCCGAGGTACGGCCGCGACACGATGCGCTTGCGCGCCCATCGAGCCAGTCCCGGCGGAAGTCGCCGCGAGAGGTCCGACGCGGGATGTGCGAAGTCGGCGACGGCGAACGAGCGCCATGGCTCGCCCGGGTTGTCGATCGCGTCCGGGTCGAGCGGCGTCAGTCCTCGGGCCGCGGCGGCCCGGTTCGTGTACACGTCTTTCGGTGCGAAGCCGGCGACGGCGGACGCCACGACGTCGAGCGCGGGCGCGTTCGCGGATGCCAGCAGGGCCCCGACGAGCCGCGGCTTGCCGCCCGCCGGCCCGTCGCCCTCCATGCCGACGACGCCGTCCATGATGGTCAGCGCCGGCCTGCACGCGAGATACAGGTCGACCAGCATCTCGGCGAAGTCGTCGCGGTCCGGGACCTTCAGATGGAACTGCGCCTTCTCGAGGCCCGGTATGCAGCCGAACAGGTTCTTCACCCCGCCCGTGAACATCATGAAGCCGTGGGTCTTGAGCTTCGGCAGGCAGATGAGCACGTCGGCCTCGACCGCTTTGGCGCCCAGGTTGAAGGATGTGTAGAGCTTGCCGTCGGGCACACGGACGCGCCGGACGTCGTCGTCCAGGAGCACCGTGGGGACGCCTTCGTCGGCGCATACGCCGGTGATGCCGGACTCGTCGAAGACCGCCTGCGCGGCCGATGGGGTGTTCTTGCCGCCGGGGCTGTCGCCGACGAGCACCTCGGCGGCGCCGGCGGCCCGCGCGGCGCGGATCACGGCGCGGACCAGCTCAGGGTGTGTCGTCACGGCCCGCTGCGGCGCGGCCTTGGTGAGCAGGTTCACCTTGAGGAACACGCGCTGCCCGGGCGTCACGAACGCGCCCATGCCGCCCAGGGGTGCGAGCACGCGCTCCAGTGAGGCCGTGACCTCGGCGGAGCTGTAGTCGCCGCATCGCGCGGTCGCGACGACCGGGGCCGTGTCGCTCACTCGGCCTGTCCTGCGACAGCGGCCTGCTCGGACAGCACCGTGTCCACGGCGCGCAGTATGGCGGGATACGAGACGGCGCCTTCGCCCACGACGTTCTCGCCGATCAGCGTGACCGGGTAGATGAGGCCTGCCTCGCGGATCGCATCCACGATCTCGGCGTTCTGCGCCATGACGTCAGGCTTGGAGACATCGAAGTACACGATCTCGGCGCGCTCGCCGAACCTGCGTTCCATCTCGGCGCGGATGATGCTCGTGATCTCCTCCGGAGACCATGACGGCCCTCAACCGCCGCTGAAGCAGGCGCTCTCGGCCGGGACGTCGTACACGCTCACGGTCACTGTGCTCATGACGCTCCTCATTCCTCATACATGCTGACGGCCCGCATCGGGCACACGCGCACGCATACACCGCACCCGGTGCATCTCGATTCGTCCACTCGCCACGGGCCGGAGCCGTCTCGAACGATACTACCGCGCGGGCAGGCCCGCCGGGCCGGACATCCGGGCTGCCGGTCGCAGAGACCGGCGTCTATCTTCGCGAGATACATGGTCTTCTTCCGTGCCGTGTGCCGTCCAGGTCGACAAGATTATACCCATAGGGGTATGCAAGCACAATGGCGAGATGCGCGGCGATGGTATCATTCAGGCGTTCGCTGGCGCGGCCGCCGCGCCTCAGTCCAGCCCGGGAGGATCCACGTGGAGAATAAGACGACCCGCGACGCGACCGGCACCGGTCTGCTGTACTCGATGGTCGGTGCGGGCGTGCTGATCGGCATCGCGTTCCCCCTGCTTGCGATGCTCTTCGTCGACTTTCGAGGCGGCGCGTACACCGTCATGTTCGTCGCGCTGTGCCTGCTCGCGGGCGTGGGGCTCGGGCTCTTCTGCTGGTGGATGGCCCGGCGCACCGCTCAGCAGGTGCTCGCCGAGGTCCTGGCCGACGCGGGGAGCTCCCTCGACGTGGCCGTCCACGAGTCGTCCGGCATCGACGGGACCCGTGGCGAACTGGTCCGGGTCTTCGGCAACGTGACGACGCTGCTCGGGCAGATCCGACAGGTGAACGGCCGCCTGCGCGGGCTTGCGTCCGAGATCCTCGCCGCGAGCGAGCAGCAGGTCGCCGGTGCCGCCGAGCAGGCCGCGGCCGTCACCGAGACGTCAGCGACGCTCGAGGAGCTCGCGCAGACGTCGAAGCAGATCGCCGAGAACTCGGAGGCCGTCGTGCGTGTGGCCGAGCGGACCCTCGCCAGCGCCGAAGAGGGGATGACCGCCGTCGCCGAGACGGCGAACGGGATCGAGGAGATCCGCGTGACGACCATGCAGTCGTCGGACCGGATCCTGCAGCTCGGCGAGCGCAGCCAGGAGATCGGCCGCGTGCTGTCGATCATCGATGAGATCGCCGAACAGACCAAGATACTCGCGCTCAACGCGGCCATAGAAGCCGCCCGCGCCGGCGAATCCGGCAAGGGCTTCGCGGTGGTGGCCGGTGAGATCCGAAAGCTCGCGGACTCCGTCACCGAGTCCACGCAGGAGATCGGCCGCGTGGTCCGCGAGATCCAGACGTCCACATCGTCGCTCGTGATGGCCACCGAGAGGGCCGCCAAGAAGGTCGACGAGGGCAAGGACATCGCCCACCGCACGGCCGACGCCCTCGACCGGATCGTCCAGCAGGTTGAGGAGACCACGGACGCGGCCAAGCAGATATCCATCGCCACACAGCAGCAGCGTAGCGCCTCCGACCAGGTCGTCATCTCCATGCGTGAGGTCGCGCAGGTGAGCCAGCAGCAGGCATCCGCCGCGCGGCAGGTGTCGTCATCGGTCGGGGAACTGAACGCGCTCGCCGACTCCCTCGTGACGGGCTAGGAGGACATCGTGGCGAAAGTCGAAGAGGCGCTCGCGGCGGCCGGCCTCACTCTGCCCGAGCCGTCCAACTCGATCGGCTGGTACGTGCCTGCCGTCCGCAGTGGCGCGCTCGTGTTCACGTCGGGACAACTCCCGATGCGCAACGGTGTGCTGCTCGACGGGGGGACCGTGGGTGGCGACATCGGCGTGGAGCGTGCCGTGGAGTGCGCCCGGCAGGCCGCGCTGAACGCTCTCGCGGCCGCCTCGACCGTGTGCGACCTCGACCTCGTGACCCGTGTCGTGAAGGTGACCGGCTACGTGGCGTCGGCTCCCGGTTTCGCATCCCAGCCCGCGGTCGTGGACGGGGCGAGCGCGGTGATGCTGGCCGCGTTCGGCGAAGCCGGCAGGCACGCGCGCGCCGCGGTCGGCGTGATGGCCCTGCCCATGGGTGCGCCCGTGGAGATCGAGATAGTGCTCGAGGTCGGCTGACGCTGGTGGGCGCCGATCGCCCGAAGGTATCCCGCAACGTCGCCGCGATGGGTGTGGTGAGCCTGCTCACCGACGCTTCATCCGAGATGGTCTACTGGGTCCTGCCGCTGTTCCTCACGACGGTGCTTCACGCTCCGGTGTCCGTCGTGGGTGTCATCGAGTCGGTGGCCGAGGCCACGGCGTCACTCATGAAGGCCGTGTCGGGACGCGTCTCCGACATCGTCGGCCGCCGACGACCCCTGGTGGTGCTGGGCTACTCGCTGTCCAACGTGATGAAGCCCCTGCTCGCGCTCACGGCCTCCTGGCCGGCCGTGCTGGCGCTCAGATTCGCCGACCGTTTCGGCAAAGGCGTGCGCACCGCGCCGCGCGATGCCCTCATAGCCGACTCGTCGACCGAGGCGACCCGGGGCCGCGACTTCGGAGTCCACAGGGCGCTGGACACCCTCGGCGCCGCCATAGGCCCGCTCGTGGCGTGGGCGGTGCTCACCCTGGCGCCGGGCTCGTTTCGGACGGTCTTCCTGATCTCTGCGGTCCCCGGAGCGCTCGCCATCGTGGTGGTGCTGTTGTTCGTGCGCGAGACGCGGCGTCCGGAGGCATCCGCCGGGGAGCGCGGCCCGGCCTTCCGGCTCCGGCACCTCGGTGCTCCGTTCGCCGTCTTCACCGCTGTCTCCGCGGTCTTCGCCCTGGGCAACAGCTCGGACGCGCTGCTGATGCTGCGCGCGGCGGACATGGGCGCGCCTGTCGCCGTCGTTCCGCTCATGGGCGCGGCGTTCAGCATGGTGGGCGCGCTCGTCGCGATCCCCGCGGGCCGGCTGAGCGACCGGCTTGGGCGGCGTGCGGTGATCGCGGCCGGGTTCGGGCTCTATGCGCTCGTCTACGCGGGGTTCGCGCTCGGCGGGGGCCCGTGGCGCGCGGCGCTGCTCTTCGCCATGTACGGGGTTCCCTACGGCATGGTCGAGGGTCTCACGCGGGCCTACGTGGTGGACCTGGTCGGGCCGACGGTCCGTGCGACGGCGGTGGGCGGCTACACGTTCGTGCTGGGCCTGGCCGCCCTGCCTTCGAGCGCGCTTGCGGGCCTTCTGTGGGACCGCGTCTCGCCGTCCGCGCCGTTCGTGCTTTCGGCGGTCCTCATGGCGATCGCGGCTGCGGGGCTCGCACTCGCGCCGGGCCTCCCGCGCGCGGCCCGCTGACGCGCGCGCACACCCGCCTCGCGGGTGAGCAGGAATCCCGCGTTCCGCGGCGAAAGAGCCCTTCCGGACGCCAAGTCCGGCGGGGCGGGCCGCCCTCGCGCGGTCCTGCCCGCGGTTGACGCTTCCCAAACCCGGTTTGGCGGGGGGGGGGGGGGCCCGTCCTCATCAGGCGCGTCAGGCCCCGATGTGAACAGGGAGAGATGTGTATGGCGAAGTTCTCGCTTGCCGGATTCAAGGATCCGGTCCGGCGGCCGCGCTACATCGTGTGGACGGGAGTGGCCGTCCTGGTGTTGGCTGCGGTCCTTGTCTTCGCACTGGGGGCGAGCTCGACGCGCTGGTTCTGCGCGCAGGTCTGCCACAGCGTCCAGGACGACAGTATCGCCGCCTATGAGGCCTCGACCCACTCCGAGATCTCATGCATGGCGTGCCATGAGCCGGTCAACGCCGATACGGTGACGTTCCTGCTGGCCAAGGCCAAGTCGGCGCTCGAGGTGATACCGACCGTTCGCAACACCTTCGAGCTCCCGCTGAACCCCGGCTCCGCGCTCGCCCTCAAGGGCGGCAAGGAGATGGGCAGCCAGCAGTGCACGCAGTGCCACTCCAAGAACCGTGAGGTCACGCCCTCCGAGGGCATCATCATCGACCACGCGATCCACGAGGAGAAGGGCGTCTGGTGCACGGTCTGCCACAACCGTGTGGCGCACAACGACGCCGGCGCGCCCCCGAAGCTGGTCGACCCGCGCGGCGAGAAGAACAAGCCGCACCCGAACTTCATGAAGATGGACGGCTGCTTCCGCTGCCACGACCTCGAGGGCAAGAAGACGGCCCCCGGCGCGTGCTCTGCGTGCCACACGGCCACCTTCCCGCTCAAGCCGGCGAACCACCTGAAGGCGGAGTTCTATCCCAAGGGCCACGCCGAACTCGCCAAGGAGAAGCACGAGGAATACCTGGAAGTCGAGAAGGAGGCGAAGATCCTCGAGGAGGAAGGTATCCAGAAGGAGCTCGCCGCCCCGGTCGACTACTGCGCCACGTGCCACATCAAGTCGAAGTTCTGCGACTCGTGCCACGGCATGCAGATCCCGCACCCGGAGGAGTTCAAGACCAAGACTCACCCGGAGGTCGTGAAGACCGCCGCCGCCAAGTGCGCCATGTGCCACGGCGACCTGGCGACGACCACCTTCTGCAACGACTGCCACCACGGCAGCAAGGTCGGCTGGAAGTTCGACGCGAAGGTCCCGTGGAAGAACCAGCACGCCACGGCCGTCACGAAGAACGGCATCGACAAGTGCTTCACCACCTGCCACGACCAGCAGTTCTGCCTGGACTGCCACACCAAGACGAAGCCGCTCCCGACCTCGCACAAGGCCGCCAACTGGCTGCACCGTGCGAACAAGGATCCCTTCGCCAAGGACAAGGCCGTCCACGCGACCAACGCCACACAGAACATCAAGGCGTGCGAGATCTGTCACGGCACCGGAGGCACCGGATCCGCGTTCTGCATGGGTTGCCACAAGCAGCCGATGCCGCACCCGGCCGACTTCAAGAGCTTCCACGCCAAGACCGGTCGCACCAACGCCGCCGTGTGCGCGAACTGCCACCAGTTCAAGGAACTGTGCAGCAACTGCCACCACAAGGGCTCCTCGCTGACCGCCACGTGGATCTCGCTCCACGGCAAGGTCGCTGCCGAGGGCTCGGCGGAATGCTTCGTCAAGTGCCACAAGAAGGACTTCTGCGTCACGTGCCACACCAAGCGCAAGGTCGTCCCTGCGTCCCACAAGGCCGCCGGCTGGACCAAGCGAGTCTCCGCGGACGTCAAGGCGCTGCACCCGGCGGCCTTCGACAAGGACAAGGAGAACTGCACCTACTGCCACGGTGATGGCGGAACCGCCTCGGCGTTCTGCATGGGCTGCCACAAGACTCCCATGCCGCATCCGGACGGCTTCGGCGCGAAGGACAACGGCGGTACGCATGCGGCCGACTTCAAGGCCAAGAAGACGACCAAGGCGGCATGCACCACGTGCCACACCTCGCTCTTCTGCGACATGTGCCACCACCAGGGTTACGACGGCAAGATACCGTGGCTCAAGCAGCACCCGAACGTGGTCAAGAGCGGCGACCCGCAGGCGTGCTTCGCGAAGTGCCACAAGGAGACGTTCTGCTCCTACTGCCACGTGCGCCTGATCAAGTAGCGCATACCGGCCAGAGCGTCATCGACGCGGGGCCCGACCTCCCTCACGGGGGTCGGGCCCCTCGCTTCGCCGCCGCGCGAGGGCGGCGGATCGCGACGCATACCGCAGGCCGTGCGGCGAAGTGCGGCCTCGCCCGGCACACCGGTTTTGCGCCGCACCCCATGTATGTGTAGAATCACGCTTCGCGGGATGTGGCTCAGCTTGGTAGAGCGCTCGGTTCGGGACCGAGAGGTCGTGGGTTCGAATCCCGCCATCCCGACCATCTGATGGTCAACGGCAGGCCCGGCGAAATGCCGGGCCTGCCGCGTTACCGGAGCTGTGACGAACATGCTTGAGAGTGCGCTGCACTGGCTCGGGTTCGGCCTCTGTCATCAGCTTCCCGCGCGGTCCTTCTTCGGCGGCGGGGTGCAGGTTCCGGTCTGCGCCCGCGACACGGGTATCTACGTCGGCTTCGTGCTCTCGCTGCTGGTGCTGGCGGCCTTGGACCGCGGGCGCCATCGCTCCGATCTGCCGCGGATAGGCGTGCTCGTCATCGGCGGCGCGATGGTGGCGGTGATGGCCTGGGACGGCGTGACCTCCTATGCGGGCCTGCGCGGCACGACGAACGACATACGCCTGGCGACGGGGCTGCTCGCCGGATGGGCCCTCCCGCTGGTCGTGGCGCCTCTGGTGAACTCGCAGTTGTGGGTACGCAGCGATCCGGGCCGAGTGATCGACGGGTGGCGCGAACTGGCCCCCTGGCTGGCCGCGGTCCCCGCCGCCTTCGTGCTCGTACGATGGGGCCTGCCGTTGCTGGATGTCGCGTATCCGGTGCTGGTCGCCCTCTGCATCGTCGTGACCTTCGTCTCGGTCAACGCGATCATCGTGACCCTGGCGCCTCGCTTCGAGCGCAAGGTGCAGCGCCTTTCGGGAGCCTGGGTAGTCCTGTTGCTGGCCCTCGCGATCTCTGCGATGGAGATCGGGGCCACGGCGGCGCTGCGGGCGTGGCTTCAATCGCTCGTCGGTCTGGGCTAGAATCGACCTCGACGGATCGCGCGCCGCGCGATCCGGAGGCTTGGCGACACTCGGGAGCTGCGGTGTACACGTACAAGGACCGCGTCCGCGTCATGATCGTGACGAACGGCTTTCGTATCGAGGGCGACTTCCACGTCCTGGCGGGCAGCCGCCTCACGGACGCCCTCAACTCCAAGGCGAAGGAGTACTTCGCCATCACGGACGCCAAGGTGTACGGCATGGACGGCGGTGCGGAACTCTATTCGCCTCCGTATGTCGCCGTGAACCGGGCCAGCATAGCCTGCATCTTCCCCCTCGAGTAGCACCGCTCGAGCGGCACTGCCACTCCGTCCCGTCGCGCGCTGCGTGTCATAGCTGTCCCGTATCCTTCGGCCCGAACAGACGTTCGAGCAGGAGGTACACGATGGCAACGGCGCTACGGTCGACCGATCTTCACTCCGTGGTCCTGGAACTGCACACTGAGGCGGCGCGTGCGCATGGCGTGCCCGCCGCGGTGGCAGAGGGTGCGAGCACGGCGACGCTCCGGAAATTCGCCCGCCTCGACTGCGTCGCCCCGGACCGCGTCCGGGCGTACTACTGGGGGGTCGTCAGGCGGACAGCATTGCGGTCCGCAGACGATCGTCAGGGCCTGCGCACGAGGTACCTGGCGGCCGCCCTCGCGGAGGACCTGCTTCGGGCGGGGCACCCGTGCGAGCGCGTCCGCGAAGAGGTGGCGCGACAGTTCGGGCGGACTCTGCCGGAAGGCACACTGGAGCGGATCGGGGCCCGCCAAGCGGGACGGTTCGCTACTGGAACGTCGCCGATCTGACGAGCGTGCCTGACTGGAACTCGAACAGCCACAGCCGTTTCGCTGTCAGCTCGCCGTCGATGCCCGGGGCGGCCTCGACGACCACGAGGCAGCGAACGCCGTCGACGGTCGCCAACTCGACGAGGACGGGGACCGCCGCGGTGCGGTCGGGGAAGCCCGTCGTCAGCAGCGTCGCGGCCCGCTCGCCGTCAGCCCCCTGACGGCGCAACCATACGAGCACGGTGGTCCGGCGCTCGGGAGCGTCCGCGAGCGCTACGGTGCCCAGGGATGAGAGGTCGGCGGTCTTCGCCAACTCGTCTACCTGCGCGGAGGTCATGTTCGCACCGTCAGGGACCCAGGAGACAGGGGCGCCGGCGCAGCCGGCCGTGAGCGCCGCCGCCACCATCGCGAAGGCCAACGCAGCGAACCACATGCGCGCGCGGATCGAGTGCGCTGTCACGGTGATCTCCGAACGTCGACTGCGGACGCCCCAATACTAGCCCAACCCGACCGCCCCTACACCGCGGCACTCCGAAGCGGACTGTCAGACCCCCGCGCTAGTGTCGCCGTGACCGGAGGCGCGGATGATCGGAGAGCAACATGAAGGAACAGTACGTCGCGGGACTGAGAGAGGGCATGCGGGTGGACAGCCTCTTCGCGGTCCGGTCCAGGGACCTGCGCGCGGCGCGCAGCGGCGACGCGTATCTGGTGCTCGAGTTCTCGGACCGGACCGGCACGGCCCCGGGGGTCATGTTCCGACCCGGGCCCGATGAGTGGAGCCTTCCGATCGGCACCGTGGCGCGCGTCACGGGGACCGTGACCACGTATCGGGGCACCAGGCGCATCTCGGTGGAGTCGCTGCGGCCATCGGCGGAATACGACCGCGACGACCTGATGCCGTCGGGAGCCCGCTGCTCGGACGAGCTCAGGAGCGCGTTCGAGTCCCTCGTCGAAGGGGTCCGGGACCGGGGCCTGAGGGAGGTGCTGACCCAGGTGTTCGACGCACCGGGGGTGCAGTCCCGGTTCGCGCTCGCGCCCGGGGCGAAGCACCGGCATCACGCCTATTCCGGCGGACTGATGGAGCACACCGTCAGCGTGGCGTCTCTGTGTCGCGTGCTCGCCAGCCGCTACGACGGGCTCGATGGTGACTTGCTCGTGACCGCCGCCCTGCTGCACGATATCGGCAAGATCGACGAGCTGCGCTGCGACGTCTCGGTCGACTACACGGACGCAGGACGGCTTCTGGGGCACGTCGTGCTCGGCGAGCGGATGGTCTCGCAGGCCATCGAGCGCGCGGGTCGCGCCATCGAACCCGGCATGGCCATGAAGCTGCTGCACCTGATGATCTCGCACCACGGGGAGCCTCAGTGGGGAGCACCGGCCAGACCGGTCCTGCTCGAGGCCGTCGTCCTGCACCATGCAGACTACCTGGACGCACAGGCGGCGGGCTTCGCGCAGGCAGTGGCCGGCGCAGGCGTGATGGAGGAGAGCTGGAGCGATTCGTCGAATCCGTTCGGGCGCCCGCTGCATGTGCCGACGGAGAGGGACACGCCCGCCCGCATACACGAGGTCTGCCTGGCTCCGCGCTGATGTTCTACAATCGACTGCGCCGCCGGCAAGGCGCCGGCGGGACGCAGCCGCGAAGGCCCTGAGGAGACGACAATGACAGTGCCCCACGCTGAGATCGGTGTGTTCGGCGGGACCGGCTTCCACGACCTGCTCGAGTCCGCCGAGGACTACCTCATAGACACGCCGTACGGGTCGCCGTCGTCGCCTGTCACCATCGGCGAGATCGGCGGGCGCACGGTCGCCTTCCTTCCGCGTCACGGCAAGCGCCACCAGCTGCCGCCGCACATGATCAACTACCGTGCGAACCTGTGGGCCATGAAGGAGATCGGCGTCTCGCGGATCATCGGACCGAACGCCTGCGGCTCGCTCCAGCTCGCCGTGAAGCCCGGCGACTTCGTCATCTGCGATCAGTTCGTCGACCGCACGTGGGGACGCAAGGACACGTTCTACGACGGGCCCGTCACCACGCACGTGTCCTCGGCCGATCCATACTGCCCGACGATGCGCCAGACGGCAATCGAGAGCGCCGCTGCCCTCGGCATCACTGTCCATTCGACCGGCACGGTCGTCGTGATCCAGGGTCCGCGTTTCTCGACCCGCTCGGAGTCCAAGTGGTTCGCCTCGCAGGGCTGGGAGGTCATCAACATGACCCAGTACCCCGAGTGCTACCTCGCGAGGGAGCTCGAGATCTGCTACTGCAACATCTCGCTCATCACCGACTACGACGCGGGCACGGAGTGCACGGAGCCCGTCACGAACGATGAGGTCGTGCGCGTCTTCAACGAGAACAACGACAAGGTCCGGGAGCTTATCCGTACCATGATCCCGGCGCTGCCCGTCGAGCGCGCGTGCGTCTGCGCGACCGCACTGGAGGGCGCTGCCTTCTAGGAGGCTCGCCGCACTCAACCAGAAGGGGCTGCCGTGTTCCGTCTGCCCTCGCTGCGCCTCGGACGCGTCCTCGGGATCCCCATCGAGGTCAACGCGACGTGGTTCGTCGTGTTCGCCCTCGTCGGGTGGTCGCTCTCGGTCGACTACTATCCGCTCGAGTTCCCGGGGCGGTCCGCGGGCGTCGACATCGCGAGCGGCCTAGGCACCGCTGTCCTGTTCTTCGTCTGCCTCGTGGTGCACGAGCTCAGCCATTCGCTCGTGGCGCGGCGCGCGGGGATCGCCGTGAAGCGGATCACGCTGTTCCTCTTCGGAGGGGTCTCCGAGCTGGTCGAGGAGCCCCGCTCCTCCGGCGTGGAAGCGAGGATGGCGCTGGCGGGCCCGGCGGCGAGCCTGGCGCTCGGGACGATCTGCTTCGCGTCGTACCGCCTGCTGGTCGCCCTGGGCGTATCGAGCGTGGCGTGGGCACCACTGCTCACGCTCACCGTCGTCAACACGGTGATCGCGTGCTTCAACCTGGCGCCGGGGTTCCCGATGGACGGGGGCCGGGTGCTGCGCTCGTTCCTGTGGTGGGCGACGGGAGACCGCCTGCTCGCCACGAGGATCGCCGCCGCGCTCGGCGTCGCACTGGCGGTGTCGATCGCGCTGTCCGGTATCTGGCTCGCCGTGGACGGGTCGTTGTCGGGCCTCTGGCTCGTAGTCCTCGGCCTGTTCCTCATCGGCCTCGCATCGAGTGCCTACTCTTCCCAGGCTCCTCGCCTTCACGCCGCCGGCACGCCTGTGGAGGCCGTGATGACCGCTCCGGTCCCCATGCTGTCCGTCGGTGCGCAGGCGGCCGCGGTCCTGCCCGTGCTGCTTGCCTCGCCCCTGGCTCCGGTCGCCGCGGTGGTCGAAGACGGTCGGCTGGTGGGCGTCGTGGCGGCGGAGGGTGCAGCGGGTGCGCTGGCGGAGTCGCCGACGGCGACGGCGGGCGACATGATGCGGCCGCCGCTGCCGGGGATGCTGGTCGACGCCGGGGAGTCCCTCGAGACCGCGGAGCGCCGCTTCGCTCCGGGCTGGCCCGAGGCGCTGCTGGTCGTGCGCGACGGGCGTCTCGTCGGCGAACTGTCGCGACAGCGACTCGGACAGGCGCTCGCCGCCGCCGCGACGCGCCGGACCTGACGCGCGGCAGGGCCACGGACCGGGCGCCGGCCGCCGGGGGGATGGCTATTGCCCGAGTTTGTAACAATCGTCACAATATCGCCGTACCCTTCGTTCGCAGGGAGACCCGCGTGACCGAACCAGCCGAGCACCGCATTCCCGCCGGCGTGATCGAGCGCCTGCCGCTCTACCTCAACGTGCTCATCCACCTCCGCCAGGACGGGGAGTGCACGGTGTCATCGGCGCGCCTTGGCGAACTCACGGACACGAACCCGGCTCAGATCCGGCGCGACCTCACCCAGTTCGGATCGTTCGGAAAGCGGGGCATCGGGTACGACGTCGTGACCCTGATCGATCGCGTCCAGCGCATCCTCGGCTCCGATCACACCCACCGGCTGGTGCTCGTCGGCGCGGGCAACCTCGGTTCCGCGATCGCCGGATACAACGGGCTGCGCAAGCACGGCTTCATCGTGAGCGCCGTGTTCGACAGCGATCCCGCGCGCATCGGGACCCGTCTGGGCGACCTGGTGGTTCGTGACGCCGCCGAGATGGAGCGGGTCGTCAGGGAGCAGGGCATCCACATCGGCGTGCTCGCCGTCCCGCCGGATGCCGCGCAGTCTGTGGCCGACCGCCTTGCGGCCGCGGGCATCAGGGTCATCCTCAACTACACCCCGGTCGTCGTTCGTGTACCGCCCGAGGTGACCCTGCACAACACGGATCCGGTGCAGGAATTGCTACACACGCTCTACTATCTCTCAAGGCGCGACGCCGTGGCGCCGGACGCATGATGGTGGTACGCTTTCGCACGTTGCGCACCAGGCCGGGAACGGGCGATCCGCCCGACATCCCCGGTGCAACCGACTAGGAGGACGAATGGCGATCTTTGGACTGCCCGGCGGGGCGGAGTGGTGGATCATATTGGGCGTCGTCCTGCTGCTCTTCGGCCCGACGCAGCTCCCCAAGTTGGCGAAGATGGTCGGCAAGTCGGCGAAGACCCTCAAGGAGGGGATCGACGGCAAGCTCGCCGACGACGACGAGGACGAGGCGAAGCCGGCAAAGTCTGAAGCCGCACCGGCTGCTCCCGTCGAGAAGAAGGACGAGTCGGCCGAGGTCTGAGCCGCACAAGGAAACGTACGCCGTCTCGGTCCGCACTTGCAGGAGCGGGCCGAGACTGTATACTCTCCAAGACCATTTCGGGCCGCCGCATCAGACGGGCGGCCCGCGCGTTGCTCTACAGCCGCCGGGCGGCGGTCCGGTAGGCCGGGGGAACCGTCGCAACAGGAGCCGAATCGATGCACAAAGAGATCGCACTCACCGTCGAGGGCCAGGCCAAGCTCGAGGACGAGCTTCACTTCCTGGAGACCACCCGGCGCCGTGAGGTCGGGCAGCGCATCAAGGAAGCGAAGGAGTTCGGGGACATCTCCGAGAACTCCGAGTACGACGACGCCAAGAACGAGCAGGCCTGGGTCGAGTCCCGCATCATGGAGATCAACCAGATCCTGGCCCACGCGACGATCATCTCGAGCCCCAAGAAGAACGACAAGGTGACGCTCGGGAGCAGAGTCGAGCTGCAGTCGGCGGACGGCGACGTGCACCGCTACCAGATCGTCGGCTCGGCCGAGGCCGATCCCGCGAACGACAAGATCAGCAACGAGTCGCCGGTCGGGCAGGCCATCATCGGCAGGCGCAAGGGCGATTCTGTGACGGTCACCGTCCCTTCTGGCAAAGTGTTGGAGTACACGGTCCTGTCCATCACCCGATAGGGGACCGATGACCGACCAGGACGCCAGGGACATCGCATCCGACGACCCGATCGAGGTCCGTCGAGCCAAGCTGGACGCCATCCGCGCTCGCGGCGAGCAGCCCTTCAAGGTCCGCTTCGACGTCACCGCGCGCGCCGCGGGACTCGCCGAGCGCTACGCTGCCCTCGCCGACGGCGAGGAGACCGCGGACGTCGTCTCGGTCGCCGGCCGCGTGGTCGCCATCCGGGACCAGGGCAAGCTCGTCTTCCTCGTGCTCAGGGACGCCACCGGTGACGTGCAGGTGTTCTGCCGCGTCAACGTGTTGGGCGAGGACGCCTTCGCGGCGGTCAAGGACCTCGATCTCGGCGACTGGGTGGGTGCCATGGGCACGATCCTGCGCACCCGCCGGGGAGAGCTCTCTGTGGCGCCGACCGAGGTGACGCTGCTCTCGAAGTCCCTGCGGCCCTTGCCGGAGAAGTTCCACGGACTCACCGACACCGAGACCCGCTACCGCCAGCGCTACGTCGACCTCATCGCGAGCCCCGAGGTCCGCCGTGTCTTCGAGACGCGGTTCCGCGTGATCTCCGCCATCAGGCGCTACCTGGAGGGCGAGGGCTACCTCGAGGTCGAGACGCCCATGCTCCAGCCCGTGCCCGGCGGCGCGACCGCCCGGCCGTTCGTGACGCATCACAACGCGCTCGGCATGGACCTCTACCTGCGCATCGCCCCGGAGCTCTACCTCAAGCGCCTGCTGGTCGGCGGCTTCGAGCGCGTGTACGAGATCAACCGGTCCTTCCGCAACGAGGGGATGTCCCCGCGTCACAACCCCGAGTTCACCATGCTCGAGGCGTACTGCGCGTTCGGTGACATGCTGACGATGATCGACCTGGTCGAAGGCGTCGTCGTCGCGGGCGCCGAGGCGGCGCTCGGCACGCTCGAGGTCACGTACCAAGGCACCCGGGTCTCGCTCGAGCGCCCGTTCAGGCAGGCGCCGATGGCCGACCTCGTGAGCGCCGCCTGCGGCCGTGACGTGTCGGTGCACACGCCGCTCGACGAGATGAAGGCGCTGTGCGCCGAGCACGAGATAGCCGTCGAGAAGGGCTGGGGCGCCGGCAAGATGCTCACGGAGCTCTTCGAGAAGCTCGTCGAGCACACGCTCGTCGAGCCGACCTTCGTCACCCTGTATCCCGCCGAGACCTCGCCGCTCGCTCGCCGCAACGACGAGGACCCCGAGCTCACCGACAGGTTCGAGCTCATCATCACCGGCCGGGAGTTCGCCAACGCGTTCTCGGAACTCGTCGACCCCGTGGACCAGCGGACCAGGTTCGAGGGGCAGGCCGCGGCCAAGGCCGCCGGCGACGACGAGGCGATGTTCATGGACGAGGACTACCTGCGCGCCCAGGAGTACGGCATGCCGCCGGCGGGCGGGATGGGGATCGGCATCGACCGCCTCGTCATGCTGCTCACCGACAGCGCGTCCATCCGCGACGTCCTGCTCTTCCCGCACATGCGGCCGGAGGCCTGATCCGCCGATCCGCCCGGCCCGCGCCCCGTGCACCGTCCGCGGGTCGACCGACGCTTCCGCCGCGCGCCGCGATATGAGTCAATGGCGCTCATATCTGGCACCCTATTCGCTCTTCGTCGCGTACCTCGCCTGTAGATGTCGCAACGGCGGGTATACTGATAGGCACACGACGCAACCGCCCCGCGCGCAGCAGCGGGTCTCGTAAGGAGCCTGGACATGTTCGAGCGATTCACCGAGAAGGCACGACGGGTCGTCGTCTACGCGCAAGAAGAAGCGCGGATGCTGAACCAGAACTACATCGGCACCGAGCACCTGCTGCTCGGCCTGATCCGCGAGCAGGACGGCATCGCCGCCAAGGCGCTCGAGTCGCTCAACATCTCGCTCGAGGACGTCCACCAGCAGGTCGAGGAGCTGATCGGTCGCGGCACGTACGTGCCGACAGGCCACATCCCGTTCACCCCGCGGGCGAAGAAGGTCCTCGAGCTCTCGCTGCGTGAGGCGTTGCAGCTCGGCCACAACTACATCGGTACCGAGCACATCCTGCTCGGGCTCATCCGCG
>CAZHMA010000011.1:0-22663 GCA_964533555.1 uncultured Eubacteriales bacterium | reverse complement strand
GCCTTGAAGTAGTAGATGCCCTTGGTCATGCCCTTCTTGAAGTAGTACTTGTACTGCCACGCCGCGCCGCCGTTGAGCGCGTAGATCGTGCGGTTCGACGAGTAGGTCCAGTACGCCTTCCCGGGCTTCTTCACGTAGACGACCATGTTGACGCCCACCATGCTGGTGGGAGTCACGGTGCCGGTCAGAATCGGCGTCTTGCCTATGTAGGTCGTGGTGGTGCTGGTCTTGATGCTGACGGCCGTTTGCTGCTCCTGCGGGATTGCCGGGGTGACCTGCAGGCACATGGGCGCGCTCGCAGCGCTGATCCAGTTCGAGTCTCCGTCGAACCTCGCACGGAACCACGTTGTGACTGTCGGATTGACGACGATCCCGATTGGCTGCACCGACGACAGGGCGCTGCGCACTCGCTGCCAAGAGACCCCGTCGAGACTGGCCTCAATCCAAATGACCGGTCCTGCGATGGCCTGTGTGCCGTCCGACAGCGCAACGCAGAGAGTCGCCGGTTCACCCGGCCCCGGCGTCGTTGATGGTCCGCTCAGGGTCAGGATGGACTCACCACGCACCACCGAGCTGGCCCACCGAGTCTTCTCCTGGTTGCCGGCGAGATCCGTTGAACGGAACTGGAGTACCTTCGGCCCATGGCCAGCCAGTAGTGCCTCGGTGCCCCTGACCCAAGTTAGACCCCCGTCCAAGCTGTGCTCGGTGAATGCGACTCCTGAGCCCAAGTCACTCGCACGCAATTGGATCACGGTTGAGCCGTCGTAGCTTGGGGCTACGGTCGCGCTCGTCTCAGGTGCCGTCTTGTCTACGCGTACGGTGCAGGTCTCAGGGGTCTCGACGTTGCCAGCGCGGTCGGCAGCCCAGAAGGTGACGACGTACTCTGCGTCATCGCTGAACGTGAGCGGCCCTGAGAACGTCGTGGTCGGTCCGGCATCCAAACGGTAGTTGATGGTGGGGCTGGGATCGTACGTATCAAGTGCCGTGAGGCTCAGCCGAACATCCGTGTTCACCCATCCAGACGGAACGCCTGTCACAGACGTCTTGGGCTTGGTGAGGTCGACAAGCACAGGGGCGGTCTTGTGTATCTCGGTTCTACCGCATGAGTCGACGGACCAGTACTCGACGGACGACGGGCCTTCGGTCGCGATTGCGAACGAGCTGACGAACTGCGTGACTGGCCCCTCGCCGACCCGATAGTAGGTTGCCGGTGTGGGGTCGAGATCGTCCGTGACCTCTAGCGAGAGGGTCGCGGGTGCGGAGACCCAGCGATCGGTCGGGCCAAGTACCGTTGTGTCGGGCGCATCTGTGTCCAATGTGCGCCTGAATACGTCCTCGGCGAGGTTGCTGTCACCCAAGACGAGGTTGCTCGCATAGGAGACAAACGTCACGTACCTACCGTCTCTTGAGAGCTGCGGAGCCCAGCATCGCTGGTTGTCGCGCACGCCCGCGTCGTTGGCAGAGCCAAGGACCTCTATACCTGAAGTCAGCTCTCGGACGTAGATCGAGTACCAGTCTGAGTTGCGATTGCTGCTGAAGGCGACGAAGCGGCCGTCCCCGCTCAGGCTGGGGGCCGACCCGCTGGTCGCTCTGCCGTCCGGTCCCGCGCTGGCACAGATTGTGGTGCCGGCGTATCGGTCCCGTACGTAGACGTCAGGCCGCCCGTTGGCGTCGAGTGCGGTCATCGCTGAGCCCGCCTCGAACGCCACCATGCGGCCGTCGTCGCTCACTGACGGAGTGTATCCTTCGCCGTGGATCTCTCCCCGGTAGTCGATGTTCACGCGCTCGGCCGCTCCCGTGACAAGATCCTTCAAGAAGAGATCCCCTGCGGAGTTCGTATCACTGGGCACGAGGTTGCTGGCGTCCGAGGCAAAGACGACGAACCGGCCGCCGCCGCTAATGGCCGCGTCTCCGGACTTGCCGTTCGCTGGACCTCCACTCGCATCCGAACTGACGCGAGTCGTGGTTCCAAGCTCCAGGTCTCGCACGAACACGTCGGACATCTGGTTGGTGTCGACCGGAACGAGATTGGACGCAATTGACACGAAAACGACGTAGCGACCGTCCGAGCTGATCGAGGCGCCTTCGCACGTGGAGTTCGCGGGCTGTCGGTCAGTGCTCATGCTGACCAGCGACGTCACCTCGTTGAGCAGGTCTCGCACGAAGACGTTCCAAACGGCACCCGTCGCCGTTGTCGTCAAGTCAGTGGCGCTCGATACGAACACGACATATCGTCCATCAGCGCTGATTCGCGGGGCCTTCGAGAACCCGTTCGCCCCTCTGCCGTCCGGGGCGACGCTGACGCGTCTTGTCGCGCCAGCAACGTTGTCACGCACGAAGACATCAGCGCATCCGTCGGAGTCCGCACCGTCGAGGGTTCGAGCGGTGGACTCGAATGCGACATAGCGACCGTCCGCGCTGATTGACGGGGACGCGTGTGTTCCGCTCACGGAGTCGCCTGCGGTTGTGACATTCGTGCGCAGCATCAGTGGAGCCGGGAAGCGCGGGATTGCTTCGGCGCTCTGGAGCCCCCACGCGAGCCATGCGAACAGGCCGAACGCGAGCGAAAGCAGGCCGAGCGCGATGACAGACGTGAGCGACTTGACCCGAATGTGGCGCAAGAAGAATCCTCCTTGGATGGGTGGTGCGCTCCCATCCAAGCGCCGGGCCAACCGTAGGCGCAGGCTCTGACAAAGTCAAAGCGAGACTCCCGGGCCGGTGCGTGCCCGACTCCTCACCGACCCCCGTGCCGCCCCCGCCCGCCCATCATCAGCGCCACCAACGGCAGCACCGACGCGCCCATCAGCAGCCGCCCGAACCCGGGATCGCCTGCGTACACGATCGCGCCCGCGATCAGCAGCGCCGCGAACACGAGCCCGGTCGTGATCCGGCCCACCGCCCGCTCCAGCCTGCGCACCCGCAGGTCCAGCAGCGGCGTCTGCACGCTGAACTCGCCGCGCTCCATCGCCGTCAGCACGCGGTCCGCGCGTCCCGGCAGGCCGATGGCCGTCGTCAGCAGCTTCGTCCCTTCGGCCAGCAGGGTGTCCCAGGTGGAGCCGCCCTCTTCGGAGATGAGCTTCTCGGCATACGGGCCGATCGAGCTCCACAGCTCGAAGTCCGGGTCGAGCCCCGCGCACATCCCCGACAGGATCGCCACGGACCTGCCCAGCAGCAGCAGGTTCTCGGGCAGCTGGAACGGCAGGTTGAGCATGAGCTCCCGGAACTGGAGCCCGAAGTTCATCATCTCGGCGTGGTCGATCTGCTTGAGCTCGCCCATGCTCATGCCGCCGAAGCGGTCGAACACGGCCATGCTGGCGCGCTCGATGAGCGCCAGGTCGGCGCTGGGCAGCAGCACGTCGAGCGTCTTGAAGCTCTTCACCAGCCGGGCGCCGTCCTGCGTGCCCACGGCGATGACCGCCTCGCGCAGGCCCCCACGCAGGTTCTCGGGTACGCGGCCCACCATGCCGAAGTCGACGAACGTCAGCTGCCAGTTGCGGTTGCCCTCTTCGTCGAACCCGTCGAGCGGCGTGACGAACAGGTTGCCGGGATGCGGATCGGCGTGGAAGAACCCGTCCTCGAAGATCTGGCGCAGGTACGTGTCGAACAGCACTTCGGCCACCTGCGCACGGGAGATCCCGGCCTCCGTGATGGCGTCGTAGTCGCTCAGCTTGATGGCCGAGACGTCCTCCAGCGTCAGCACGCGCCGGGTGGTGAGCTCCCAGACCACGCGCGGCACGTGCACGCGCGGGTCGTCGGCGAACGCTTCCGAAAACGTCTCGGCGTTGCTGCCTTCGGCCAGGTAGTCGATCTCCTGGCGCGTGGTGGCTGCAAACTCGTCCAGGAGCGCGTTCACGTCCGCCCGGTCGCGGACCGGCTTGTAACGCTGGAGCCAGCCGCCCACGCGGCGAAGCGCCTTCAGGTCGACCTCCACCACGGCCTCGATGTGGGGCCGCTGGACCTTGACCACCACCTCGGCGAAGCCCATCTCGGCCGCGTCGGCCTCGCGCAGGCACGCGCGGTGCACCTGCCCCAGAGAAGCGGCGGCCAGCGGTGTCTCGTCGAACGATTCGTAGTGCTCGTCCAGCGTCAGCGCCAGCTCCGACTCGGCCTTCGCGCGGATCGCGGCGAAGCTCTCGGGCGGCACCTCGTCTTGCAGGCCCGCCAGCTCGTCGGTGATCTCGGGGGGCAGGATGTCCAATCTAGCGGACAGGAACTGGCCCACCTTGATCATGAGCCCGCCCATCTTGATGGCGAGCGCGCGGAACCGCACGGCGGTCCGGCGGCTCCGCTCCGAGCGGCCACGGTCGGCCAGGCGCCCCAGGCCGATCTTGCGGAGGAAGATCTCCCAGAAGATCACGCCCAGGGTCACCCGGCCGAAGAAGAACACGATGCGCCAGTAGCGCGCTCGGAGCTGAGACGCCTTCATGTGCTAGTCCTCGCTAAGGATCGCGTAGAGCTTCTTGCGGGCGTCGTTCAGGACCTCGATGGCCGCGGTGGCCTGTGTGGTCGAGCCGCCCTTGCCGATCTGGAAGGCCGCGTGCATGAGCTTTGCCACCGCTTCGCGGTAGCTGCCTTTACCGGCGTCGGCCTGTGCTACTTCTTCCCAAGGAGCGGGCTGATCGGCGGTCTCGGCTACTGCCGCGGTGCCGGCCTCGGTGAGGCTGAAGACCTTCTTGCCGGCGGCCTCTTCGGCCGTGATGAGGCCTTCGTCGGCCAGCAGCTGGAGCGTGGGGTAGACCGAACCGGGGCTGGGGCTCCAGGCGCCGCCGCTGCGGGCCGAGAGCTCCTGGATGATCTGGTAGCCGTGCATGGGCTTCTCGGTCAGCAGGCGCAGGACGGCCGCGCGGACGTCGCCGCGGCGCGCACGCATGCCGCCGGGACCGCCGAAGCCGTGCATGCCCATGCCCATGGCGAAGTCCTTGCCGAACTGGGCCCTGAAGCCGCCGTGCATGCCGCCGCCGGCGTGGGGGCCGTGACCGTCGTGACCGGCGTGCGGGCCCTTGGCGCCGCAGCCGCAGGATTCGCCTTCGCCGTGCTTGTGCTCGTGCATCTGAGTTCCTTTCGCTGAGTGCGTAGCGATATATCGCTGACTATCGCGATGGGTTAGCGAGGGGCGTGCCAAGGCGCGGGCGCCCGGTGCCCCACTGTGATTCCTTGTCACCGGGAGTTACACTCTGCGGCGTATGGGGCGCTAGGGCCGATGGTCCGGCAAAGTGCAGTAGGCGAGGGGTCCGGGTGGGCGCGGTCGATCCATCCGCCGCGATCTGGCGCGACGAGCATCTGCAGTCGCTGTCGGTCGTAGTGTGGGAGTTCGAAAGCGAGTCGCGAGTATTCACCAAGGTGAGCCCGCTGGCATCGTCATGGCTGGGCTACCGCGCCGCCGACTGGCGCCACGCGGGCTTCTGGTACTCGATCGTGCATCCCGACGACCTCGACCGCGTGCGCAAGGCCTCCGCGAAGTCGCAGGCCGCCGGCAAGGACCACGTCATGGAGTACCGGCTCCTGCGAGGCGACGGTTCGGTCATATGGGTGCGCGAGCTCGTGGTGGTCGATCCCGAACGCTCGCCCGGCGGCACCTCGCGTTCGCTGGTCATGGACATCACGGCGCAGAAGGAGACCGAACGCGCGCGGGACTTCGCGGGCGCGGACACGTCGCCGTCCGGCGCGGTCCCGGACATCGTGGCCGAAGAGGTCCGCTACCACCGCCGCCTGCTGCGGCTCGCGCAGAGCGTGCTGGTCACGGAGAACCTGGAGCGCAGCCGCCTCGCGGTGGAGCTGCACGACGGCATCGCGCAGAACCTCGCGGTCGCCCGCATGCGGATCACCGAGGCACGCCGGGCGCAGGACCGCGATGAGACCGAGGCGGCGCACGAAGGCGCGTTGACCCTCCTGGGAGGCGCGATCCGCGAGATCCGCAGCCTGACGCGCGACCTCTCGCCGCTGCTGCTGCCCGAAGCGGGCATCGTTCCGGCACTCCAGGACGCCGCCGACGACGTCTCCGACCGGTTCGGCCTGGCCTGCGAGTTCCGCTGCGAGGGCGAGCTTCCCGACATCGACCACGACCGCGCGACCTTCCTGGTCAGGACCGCGCGCGAGCTGCTCGTCAACGTCGTGAAGCACGCGCGCGCGGGCCGCACGTGGATGACCATCCAGGCCCACGAGGGCGTCGTCCTGCTGTCCGTCGAGGACGACGGCTGCGGGTGGACCGGCAGCCCGGAATACGGCGCGATCTCGGGATTCGGCCTGCTGAGCATCCGCGAGCGCATCGAGTCGCTGGGCGGGACCATCCGCTTCTCGGACGGCCGCTCGGGCCGCGGCGCGCTCGTCGAGGTCTTCGTCGGCGCGCAGGCGACGGTCTAGGGGCCGGACCTACCCGGATTCCTCGGCCAGCGTCAGGGCCTTGCGCGCGATCTCGCGCAGCGGGACGACGTGCTGGGCGGCCCCCACGCGGATCGCCTCCCCGGGCATCCCGAACACCGTGCAGGTCGCCTCGTCCTGGGCCACGGTGCCGGCCCCGGCTTCGCGCATCTCCAGCAGCCCCGCCGCGCCGTCGTGGCCCATGCCCGTCATGATGACGCCCACCGCGTTGCGGCCCGCGTAGCGCGCCACCGACTTGAACAGGACGTCCACCGACGGCCGGTGCCGCGACACGAGCGGCCCGTCCTTCACCTCCACGTAGTAGGAGGCGCCGCTTCGGCGAAGCACCATATGGCGGTTGCCCGCGGCCACGAGCGCGCGTCCCGTGGAGAGCGCGTCGCCGTTGGCAGCTTCCTTCACGTCGATGGCGCACATGTCCCGCAGCCGCTGGGCGAAGGACCGGGTGAAGTGCTCGGGCATGTGCTGGACGATGGCGATGGCCGGACAGTCGTGCGGCATGGCCATGAGCATCTCCTCGATGGCCGAGGTCCCGCCCGTGGACGCGCCCACGGCGATGATCTTCTTGGTGGTCCGGGTCATGGCGAGCCGCTGCACCGTGGGCCTCGCGACCGGGATCGACGGTCCCAGGTTCACGCGTGCGGCGGCCTTGATGGCGTCGGCGAGCTGGATGGACATGTCGCCGACGCTGTAGGCCGGGCCGGGCTTCGCTATGACCTCGACCGCGCCGGCCTGGATGGCCTCCAGCGCCAGCTCTCCGCCGGCGGGCGTGAGTGACGAGACCACGACCACGGGCATCGGGCGGTAGTGCATGAGCTTGCGCAGGAACGTGAGGCCGTCCATGCGCGGCATCTCGATGTCGAGGGTCACCACGTCCGGCGACAGCTCCACGATCTTGTCGCGCGCCACGTAGGGGTCCGGGGCCGTGCCGATGACCTCGATACCGGGGTCGCGGGACAGCTCCAGCGCCAGGATGCGCCGCACGAGCGCCGAGTCGTCGACGATGAGGGTGCGGACCCGTCTCATGAGTGCTTGCGGACCCCCAGCACGGCCAGCATGGGCTGATCGTCGACCACGAACCGGACCGTCCCCGCGCCCGCGCTCAGCGCCGACCACTCGTCGGGCGACATCGTGGACACCTCCGGCGGCGACAGCACGGTCTCCTCGTGGTCGTCGAGCGACGTGGCGATGAGCCCGCACGCCATGTTCACGACCTCGCCGAACGCGTCGGCGGACCTGGCGCGCTCGTGCTCGTCGTCCACGTCCATGCCGGTGGCGTTGGCCGCCATCTGCACGCACAGCTCGTGCGGGGCGGCCAGCGTGAGCGCGCCCGTGGCAGCGCCCGCGAAGGCCATGTGGGCGCGCACCAGCGCGCCGTCCGGCGGTGCTTCGCCTGCCGCCTCGACCGCTTCCGCGTACATCATCGCGAACTGTCCGAGGACGCGGGTCATGGCGGCTTCGAGGACGTCCCGGTGCTCGGCGCCGGTGACGCGGCCCGCCACCTCGTTGATCACGTCGCGCACCTGCTCGGGCGTGAAGGGCTTGCGCAGGTACGTCTGCACGCCCAGGTCGTGGAGGCGCTGCGCCCGCGACTCCGCGCCCTCAGTGGAGATGACCACCACCGGCACGTCGGCGAAGTTCGCGCTGGCGCGGATGCGCTCGATCATCTCGAGGCCGTCCATGATCGGCATGTTGATGTCTGCCAGCACGACGTCGACCCAGTTGTCCTCCAGGACCTCGAGCGCCTCGCGCCCGTTGGAGGCCTCGAACGCCGCCCCCAGTGGGATGTCGGCCAGGCGCATGGTCTTGAGGACCATGGTCCGGATGACATCCGAGTCATCGACGACGAGAACATTGACCGACATCGCTTCCCACCTCCGCGCTATTGGAGCTCCCGAAGTGTCCCGTTGCTCTTCACCAGTGTCCGTCCCGTCGCCATCTCCACCAGCATCGTGCGCGAGATGGCGCCGCCGCAGTCCTCCGCGGAGATGAGGATGTCGTTCCTCCACAGGACCCGGCGAAGGACCATGAGGTTGCGCTCTCCGATCCTGAACAGGCCGTGCTGGTCGACTTGCGTGGCCGCGCCCGCGATCTTCGCGATCAGGTTGGCGCGGGTCGCGCCGCGGTCGAAGACGTCCTTGAGCAGCGCCAGCGTCCCCGAGTCCGCGAACATGGCGGGGGACTGGGCGGCGCGCGCGGGGTCCATGGTCGAGACGGGCATCATGGCGTGGAGCAGCCCGCCGACGCCGGCGACCGGGTCCACCAGCGACAGGCCCACGCACGAGCCCAGCGAGTAGGTCACGAGTGTCTCGGTGGGATCGACGGACACCGCCATCTCGGCGATGCCCACGATGCGGGAGCCGTCGGTGGCCATCTCAGCGCCTCGTGTAGACGCCGGGGGCGACGTGCTTGAGGCTGCCGACCATGCCGGCCAGGCTCTCCGCGTGTCCGACCATCAGGTAGCCGCCCGGCTTCAGCAGGCGGTGGATGTCCGTCAGCAGACGTTCCCGGACGGGGTCGTCGAAGTAGATCATCACGTTGCGGCACATGACTATGTCGAGCGGTCCCCTCATCGGGAACGGCGGGGTTGCCAGGTTGAGGCGCCGCACGACGGCCATGTCACGCAGGTCGTCGCGGACGCGGTAGGTCTTCTCGGTACCGTGGCGCTCGCGGCGGAAGTAGCGCCTGCGGAAGTCCTCGGGGACGCCGTCCATCCGCCGCTCGTCGTACACGCCCGCCATGCACGTGCGCAGGGCGGTCGTGGACAGGTCGGTGGCGAGGATCTTCACGTCGGGCGTGAAGCCCGCCGAGGCCTCCTTGACGGTCATCGCCAGCGAGTAGGGCTCTTCGCCGGTGGAACACGCGGCGGACCACATGCGGAACCGGGTCTGCCCTGCCGCCAGCCACTCCTGCATGGCCGTGGCGGCGAACTCGAAGTGCGCCGGCTCGCGGAAGAACGAGGTGACGTTGGTGCAGACGACGTCCAGCAGGGACACGATCTCGTCGCCGGAGACGTCGCTTTCCAGATGGTCCAGGTACGCCTCGTAGGTGTCGATCCCAAGCGCCCGGAGCCGCTTGCCCACGCGCGCCTGCACGAGCGCGTCCTTGGCCGGGCTGAGCGAGATGCCCGCCTCGCCGTAGACGATGCTCCTGAACCTGTCGAGCGTGGCGCGCTTCACATGCGTCCCTTGCGGTCGAGGGCCCCCGCGGGCGCCGCCTTCACGGCGCCCGCGGGAGATCCCTGAAGCTTCGACTAGAACCTAGAAGCCCTGCAGATCGTCCTCTTCGAGCGGGATGACCTGCTCCGGCCGGACAGCGCGGCGCTTGGCCGCATTGTCGGCGCGCAGCGTCTCGTGCACCTGCTGAGCGAGGTGCGCCTGCTGCGCCCCCGCCGTCGGTGCGGCGAGGTTGAGGGTGGAGCCGTGCGCGGCCGACCCGGCGGACGAGCCGCGGACGACCGACTGGAGGACGGTGACCATGTCGTAGAGCTCGCGGGCCTGGGCGGAGAGCTCTTCGCTCGCCGACGCCGACTCCTCCGCGTTGGCGGCGTTCGCCTGCGTCACGCGGTCCATCTGGGCCACGGCCCCGTTGACCTGGTCGATGCCCTGGGACTGCTCTTCGCTGGCGGCCGCGACCTCGCCGGCCAGCGACGTGACCTTGTCGACCGACGTGGCGATCTCGCGGAGCAGGTCGCCGACGCGCGTGGCCACGGCCACACCCTCGTTGGCGTTGGCCTGCGAGCCCTCGATCATCTCGGCGGTGGTCTTCGCGGCCTCCGCGGAGCGCTGCGCGAGGTTGCGGACCTCTTCGGCCACGACGGCGAAGCCCTTGCCGGCCTCGCCGGCGCGCGCGGCCTCGACGGCTGCGTTCAGCGCGAGCAGGTTCGTCTGGAACGCGATCTCGTCGATCGTCTTGATGATCTTGGCCGTGGCGTCGGACGACGACTTGATCTTGCCGATCGCGTCGCCCATGGACGTCATGGCGTCCACGCCCTTGTTCGCCGACTCGCGCGCTTCCCGCGCCATGGCGTCAGCCTGCCGGGCGTTCTCGGTGTTCTGCCGCGTCATCGAGGCCATCTCCTCGAGCGAGGACGACGTCTCCTCAAGCGATGACGCCTGCTCGTTGGCGCCGGCAGCGAGCTGCTGGCTGGCCTGCGCGACCTGGTTGGAAGCGGACGTGACCTGCTCCGACCCGGCGTTGAGGCTCGTGATGACGCGCTCCAGCGGCTTGGTGATCGAGCGGGACACCGTCACTCCGAGCGCAACGGCTACGACAAGCGCGACGGCTGCCGTGACCCAGAGGAGGATGACCGACGACTTCTGGGTGGCGCCGGCCTGGAGGAGGGCCTCGTCCGCGAGCTTGCCCGCCTGCTCCGTGGCCGCGTCGAGCTCCTTGACCATCTCGTCCTGCAGCGTCCGGGCCTCACCAGTGTTCAGCGCGTACGCTTCCTCGAGCTTGCCCGCGTCCGCGAGCGCCTGCCAGCGGTTGTGGACCTCCGTCCACTTCACGAACGACGCCTTGAACTTCTCCCACTGCGCCTTCTCGTCCGCGGACAGGTCGAGCTTCTCGTAGGCGGCCGAGCGTTCTTCGACGGTCGCGAACAGGGCGGTGATCTTGGTCTTGAGAGACTCGATCTCCTTGGTGTTGTTCTTGCCCGCGTTGTCGTCCATGGCGAGCATCCAGGCGCGTTCCTGCGCCTTCA
Source organism: uncultured Eubacteriales bacterium (assembly GCA_964533555.1). Lineage (GTDB taxonomy): Bacteria > Actinomycetota > Coriobacteriia > Anaerosomatales > PALSA-660 > JANYAK01. The sequence continues at coordinate 11,586 of CAZHMA010000011.1, read as the reverse complement.
GGTTGAGCACCGCGATCTTGACGTCGCGCAACTCGCGCCCGGCGGGCATGTCGTGCAGGCCGACCTCGTTCGCGCTGTCACTGACGACCGTCAGGCCGTAGTAGCCGACACCGGCGACAACGCCGGCGATCACCGCGACGGCGAGGAAGGCGACAATCAACTTCTGGCCGATACTCCACGTTCTAAACATCGTCATCTCCCTTTGTCTCCTCGTCGTCGGTGTGTGACGAAGCGACTCTCTTGAGCACCTTGACCTCACTTGCGGATAGGACCTTGTCGATGTCGAGCAGCATCACGACCCGGTTGTCGATCTTGCCCACGCCGCGGACGAAATCCGTCTCGATCCCGCCGCCGAACTCGGGCGTCGCCTCGATCTGCTCGTTGGCGATGTCGACGACCTCGGACACCTCGTCGACGACGGCGCCCATGATCGAGGACGTCTTGCCGGAGACCTGAAGCACGATGATGCACGTGCGCTCCGTGTCCTCAGCGGTTCCCGTGTCGAACTTGACGCGCAGATCGACGACGGGGATCACCCGTCCGCGAAGGTTGATGACTCCGCGGACGAAACTCGGCGTCTGGGGGACCCGGGTCACCGGCATGATGCCGATGATCTCCTGGACCCGCAGGATGTCGACTCCGTACGCTTCCTCGCCGAGCGTGAAAGTCAGGTACTTGTGAGTCCCTGCAGCGATCGTGTCACTCTGAGCCACGCTCATTCACCCCCTCTCTTGGTTGGCAAGCTGCACCAGACCGGCCACGTCGAGGATGAGTCCGACGCGGCCGTCCGGCATGATCGCGCCGCCCGCGAGCCCCAGCTGGTTGCTGAACGCGTCGCCGAGCGGCTTGATGACCGTCTGTTGCTGGCCGAGCAGTTCGCACGCGAGCAGGCCGGCGCGGTGCCCGGCCTCGCTCACGACCACGACCACCGCGGAAGCGGGGTCCTGCTCGGCGTTGTCGATGGAGAAGAGGCGGTCGAGGCGGATGATGGGGACGAGCCCCTCCTCGGTGTCGAGCATCTCGCCGCGTCCACCGAGCGCCGACAGAAGCTGGCCCGGCAGCGGCCTGACCGAGCGGTCGATGGCCGTGAGCGGCAGGACGTAGCGCTCCTGCGACACGCGCAGGACCATCCCCTCGATGATCGCGAGCGTGAGCGGGAGCTTGATGGTGAACCGGGTGCCGACGCCGGGTTCGGTCGAGATGTCCACGTGCCCCCGGAGGCCCTCCACGACCCGCTTGACCACGTCCATGCCGACCCCGCGCCCGGAGACGTCCGTCACGGTGCGCGACGTGGTCAATCCCGGCTCGAAGATGAGCTGGAGGGCGTCGCGGTCGCTCAACTGCTGCTCCGCGCCGATGATCTCGCGCTCGCGCGCCGCATCGACGACGGCCGCGATGTCGATGCCCCGACCGTCGTCGCTCACCTCGATGTTGATGGCGCCACCGCGGTGGTACGCACGCAGCTCGACGCGCCCCTTCGCCGGCTTGCCGGCGGCCTTGCGCTCGGCGGGGGACTCCAAGCCGTGGTCGATGGCGTTGCGCAGCAGATGCGTGAGCGGATCCGCGATCCGGTCCACCATCTCCTTGTCGAGCTCGGTGTCCTCGCCGGACAGCTCGAACTCGACCGGCTTGCCGGCGCTCTGCGACATGTCGCGGGCGACCCGGGACATCCGGCGGAACGTGGACTTGAGCGGCACCATGCGCAGCGACGTCGCCATCTCCTGGAGGCGCCGGGTGATCTTGTCCAGCTGGGCGAACTGCTGGGACAGGATCGTCCATCCGCCACCGAGCTCCTTCGCGGCCTCGCTCACCATGGACTCGGCGATCACGAGCTCGCCGATGGAGTCGACGAGCCGGTCCAGGCGGTCCTCGTCGACGCGGACGGTGCGCGTGACGGCGGCCTGCGGCGCCACCGAGTCGGGGCGCCAGTCGTCGCGCCGCCGCCCGTAGGCCAGCTCGCCGGCCTCTTCGGGTGCGCCGGAGTCGGGCGCCGCGGCTGATCCCTCGTCGGCGCCGTCGTCACCGGCGACGCGCGACACGAGGGTGCGCAGCGCGTCGATGGCGCCGAACAGCTGGTGCAGCGCCGCGGGCCCGAGCGCCTCGTGCCCGTGCCGCGGGGCGTCGAGCACGCTCTCGGTGGCGTGCGACATGTTCTGGATGTCGGCGAGAGAGAGGAACCCTGCCATACCCTTGATGGTGTGGAACGCCCGGAACGTGGCGTTGAGCGCCTCCCGGTCGCCGGGGGTCTTCTCCAGCAGGATGAGCTGCTCTTCGGCGTTCTCCAGATGCTCGAACGCGCGGGTCACGAAGTCGGCGATGAGCTCCGGGTCCTGGCTGAGTTCGGGTGCGGCGGCCGCTGCCCGCACCGGCGTAGCCGCTTCGGCTCCGCCGGCGCCGACCGCCGGCTCGAACGCGACCGCACCGGCCCCGCTGACTTCCTCGCGGCCCGATCCCAGCGCCGCGTCGATCGAGCAGAAGCGGGCGCCGATCGCTTCCAGGGCGCGCTGACCGCTCTCCGGGTCGAGCCGAAGTGCACGGACCGCGAGCTGCAGGTCGTGCACGGGCGCCTGGAATCCCGCGGCACCTGCGCGCTCGACCCAGCGTGCGAGCGCGTCGACCCGCGTCTGGAGGTCCTCCAGGGAGGCGAGGTCGGCGGGGTCGGCCAGGACGAGCGCTTCCGCGACGGCGTCGAGCGGCGGCGGCGTGCTCCTGCGGGCGGTCATACCGATCCGCCCCCTGCGCGTCCGAGTGCGGACCCCACACGAGGGGTCCTGCTGTCGGGCCATGCCCTGTCGCCTGTGCGCACCGTGGCCATCCTCCCGCCGCCTTCGGTCCGACGGTGGCATCCGGATGCCACGCTTCGGTCCCAAGGTCGAGTATCCCGGCGGGGGGTGCGGTCGCAGTATCGGGGTCAGGTCCTATACGTGCAGGGGATTGCCTGAGGGGACTATCGGGATGTGGATGACGCGACCATGGTCGGCTCGAGCGGCATGGCCAACTCGACCGCCGTTCCGGAATCGCCCACGGGGGTCACCGAGCACGTGCCGCGCGACTGCGCGAGATAGCCCCTCTGGCACGGCGGGTCCATGAGGTCCTGCCCGTCGAACGCGATCTGGGCGACGAGCCTCTCGCCGTCGGGAGCGATCTTGAGGTCGATGAAGGTGACTTCCTTGATGTCGGCGGCCCTCGCGACCACGTCGGTCAGCGTGTCTCTGAGCTCCGACTGGGCGGCCACCGACAGCAGCCGCCAGCAGGGGTTCACGTCCGCGCGCACCGGGATCCCCTTGCTGCGGCCGATCGAGTCGGCCAGCACGTCCAGCGCCACCGCAAGGCCGAGCTCCTCGAAGATCCCCGGAGACAGGTCCGCGGCGATGCGCCGGGTGTTCGCGATGACGCCGCCGATCACGCCGTCCACGCGGCGCAGGAGGTCGGCGCGGTCGTCGGGGTCGGCGGACGAGGACGCCGCCGACAGCAGCGCCCGACACGCACTCAGGTCCTGGGCGACGACCTCGTGCAGCGTGTAGGCGGCACGGCGCTGGGTCGGGAGGCGGCCCGCCGAGAGACGTTCGTTCTCGATCTCGAGGTCCTGGCGCTGGCGCTCGGTGCGCTCGTACATGCCGCTCAGTCGGGTGAAGACCACATGCGACGTCAGCGCGGTGCCGACGATCAGCGCGACACCCATCCCCACGATGGCCATGCCGTGGGCGTCGACGTCGAGGTTCGGCGTGAACCAGTGCAGCACGAGGTCGTAGACGACGAGCGACAGTGCTGCCCCGCCGGACAGGATCACCCGGATCAGCAGGGGGTTGGGCGGCGCCGGGACCCGGCTCCTTCGCCCGTCACTCATCGAGGCTCGCGAGCCCTTCGCGGATCGCGTACTTGATGAGTCCGGCAAGGCTGAACAGACCGGTCTTCTCCATGATCTGACGCCGGTGCGTCTCGACCGTCTTGACGCTCAGCTTGAGCATGGAGGCGACTTCCTTGGTGGTCCGACCCTCCGCGACCAGTTGGAGCACCTCGCGCTCGCGCGGCGACAGGGGGCGGCGCGTGCCGGTGGTCTGTTCGCCGCCGCCCTCCATCCGGCGGACATAGTCGTCCACCACGACGTGCGCGACACCCTGGCTGAGGTAGACCCGCCCGGACGCGCATGTGCGGATGGCCGCCGCCACCTCGTCCAGGGCGGCCTCCTTGAGCACGTAGCCGCAGGCGCCCGCGCGCAGGATCTCGGAGACGAACTGCCTGCTCGAGTGCATGGACAGCGCGATGATGCGCACGCCCGGGCACTCCTTGACGATCCGCCGGGTGGCGTCGATGCCGTTGAGCTCCGGCATGCCGATGTCCATCACAAGGACGTCGGGGCGCAGTTCAGCGGCCAGCCGGACCGCCGCCCGCCCGTCCTCGGCCTCGCCGACCACCTTGATGTCGGGCGTGCTCTCGACGAGACGGCGCACCGCGTCGCGGATGATCGCGTGGTCGTCGCATAGAAGGACCCTGATTGCCATGAGCGATCTCCAAGTGCGCGCCCGTCGCGGGAGGGCGGCTGTGGACCAGCATAGCGCGTACCCTGCGCGCGGCAAGCACGCCTATTGGATAGGGCGGGGTGATGGTATCCCCGACCCGCCACTGCGGGATTCCCCGATTGGCGTGTCGAGGCGCGGTGTCTTGAATGGTGTCGTGGGTTGTTTCGCCGATCACAAGGGGTTCTGCCGGGAGGTCGAGCGTGATGGTCGTCCAGTCCAAGATCCTACTCGTCGATGACGAGCCGTTCCTGCTGAACGCCATCTCCGCCCTTCTGCGAGGGGCGGGGTACGAGGTCGAGACCTGCGAGCAGTGGGTGGGCGTGGCCGGCCTTGTCCGGTCGTTCGAGCCCGACGTCATCCTGCTCGACTACAACATGCCCTCCCTGCGCGGCGACGACATCTGCCGGGCGCTGAAGCGCAACGCGACGGACCGGCCGATGCGCGTCCTGCTGTTCTCGTCCGAGCCTGAGGATGACCTGCGCCACATCGCCGAGCGCTGCGGCGCGGACGGCTTCATCTGCAAGCATGTGCCGTCCGCCGAGCTCGTGATGCGGGTCTCCGCCGCGATCGCGTAGAGGCCCGGGCTCCCGCACCGATCGCGACCCGGGGACTTCGCGTCCGGGCAGCGCGTCCTACCAGGGCGCTGCGCTCATCTCGAACGTCGCGTAGTCGGCCGCGCCCAGCATGTCCGCCCGGTAGGGGACCGTGGCTCCCGCCTTGACGTTGTCGACCGTGTTGTAGCCCCCGTAGAAGATCTTGCCGGTCTTGTCCCGCAAGAGGACCGTCACGGCGACCTGCTCGAACGCGGAGTCGTTCGGGTTCTTCAGCTGGCCCGTGAACGAGGTGGTCATGCCCTCCTTGCCGGCCTTCGGATCGACCACGGTCAGCGCCTTGAACCCTACGGGCGCCATCGCGTCCGCGCGCTTCCATCCCGCGCCGGGGTCGAGCACCTCGAAGTCGACCGTGGCAGGCACCTTCCCATGAGGGTCGGCGTCCTCGCCGCCGAGCGCTACCGTCGCGCCGGGCATGATGCGCTTGACGGCGACGTCCTGGGTCCCGAGCTCCGCGCCACCGGCGTCCTTCATCGAGATCCGCACCGTGACGTTCTCGGCACCGGCGTCGACGTTGGTGTTCTCCAGGATGAAGCCCCAGGTGACGTAGCCGTTCTCACTCAGGGCCCAGCCGCTGTCGGCCATCGCCAGCGGCACCGGCGCGCTCGCCGGCGCGGTGCTCGCATTCCCGGCGGGCTTCGCCGTGCCGCTCGGCGACGTCGATGCGGCGCAGCCGGCGCCCAGGATCAGCAGGATCGCGAGCGCGATGATCCACGGTATTCGGGTCTTCATGGCTCCCCCTTCCGGCGATCCGGCCGCGCGGAATCGGGCGCGCGTTCACCTTCGATCGCCCCCGCCAGGTGATAGCGGCACTCACCTGTACCCGCCTCGGAAGGCCTTCTATCACCGCCGGGAGCCGGCGTGTCCGCGCCCTTTGCACGCCCGCCGCACGACGGGTACATTGCGCGTATGAGCGGGCGTTCGCGCGCGCCCGCGTGCGCGCAAGGGGGGATGGCGCATGGCTGATCCGCTCGGCCCTTCGGCCAACGAGGTGAAGCACCACTTCGTCGAGGACGGCGAACGCATCCTCGGGATCGACGACGCGTCGCTCGCCGCAGCGAGCCCGCCTCCCGCTCCGGCGAAGCGCACGGTGAGCCGCCGCATGCTCTACCTGCTCGCCGTGGGCCTGTTGGTGCTGTTCATGGCAGCCGGTGGCGCGTGCTTCTTCACGCAGGCGCTCCTGCAGCGGGCGGTCGGCCCGGAGGAGGACGGCCCGCCGCTGCTCCCCGGCGCAACCTCGGGGGGCGCACCGTCGGACGCCGCCGGCTCCGGCGCTCACAACGAGACCGCGCCCGGCCACGTCGACCAGTCGTGGAAGCCCACCTACGTGAAGGTCGGCACGTGGGAGATCGCGCTGGCCCGCCAGCGTGTCCTGACCAGCGACTACACGCCGGAGGCGGGCAACGCGAAGGAAGGGTCCACGTTCGTGCTGGTCAGTCTCTTCGTCGTGAACCAGGGGGCCGCCGATGCCGAGCTCACCGCGGGGTGCTTCGCCGCCGAAGCGGCGGGCGCCTCGTATCCGCTGAAGGGCTACACCGCGCAGACGGCGCGCGCGGGGAATCCGGTCGCGATCGAGGCGGCCTTCGAGGTGCCGCACGGCACGCCGGACCTGGTCGTCACGTTCACGCCGCCCGACGGGGGCGGGACGGCGGAGCTGCCCCTGCCCGAAGTGCGCTACTAGGCTCCGCGTCGGGCGTCCGGAAGCCCGCTCAGGCCCTGGCTTCCAGCCGCTTAAGGATCTCGTTGTTCTGAGCTTCCATGCGGGCGTTCTCCTCGCCGCGCTGCTTGATTCCGGCGAGCAGGTCGGCCAGGCGCGCTTCGGCGTCGGTGGTGTTGCGGAACGTGGCCTCGGCCCGCGCGTCGGCCTTCTGCGACTGCAGGTTCTGCCCGTACAGGATGATCGCCAGCAGCACCAGCTGGAGGAACGTCTGAGCGACCCACGTGACGATAGGCAGGGGCTTGAAGCCGCCCGCGAACGAATCGTGTATCGCTTGTGGGAGCGAGATGAACGTGAGTATCGCGAACGCGTAGGCGGCCCACATCGTGGCGACCGCGTTGGTGATGCCTTCGCCCAGCTTCCGGTTGAACCTGGTCACGCCCCGCTCCGCGCGGTGGATCTCCTTCAGCACGTCGTTCTGGTGGATCGCCATCTCGTACCACGCCCCTTGACTCGATCGGCACGCCCGCTCGAGTCAAGAGTAGCGCTTCCGGCCCCGGTGCCCGCCAGGAGGTGGCGCCGCCGGCGGCGTTCCAGCGGGCTATGCGGGGGTCGGCGACGCGGGCATGGCCCGCTCGGGGTCCTCGGCGTGGTGCCGGAACAGGTCGCGTGTCAGCAGGATGCCCGCCACACCGGTCTCGACGATCCCGGCCACGTACACGCCGATCATCCCGATGACGACCATCCACCACCCGGTCTCCGACGGCTCGACCGCGCCCGTGGCAAGGCCGCTCACCTGTGCGATGACCGAACCGAGGACGATACCCGCGACCATGATCGCGATGCCCCAGACCACCCACGCGCGGCGCGAGTGCGACAGCAGCGCCGCCGTGAGCACCAGCGCGGCGCCCAGCGCGACGATGGGCGAGAGCTCGGCGGGGATCAGCCAGTCGAAGTTGAACCCCTCCTGCCCGATCCGGGCCCACCGTGTCATCACAAGCGGGGCGGCGACGGGGAGCCAGACCAGCACCGTGCCGAGGATGGCCAGGGTCTTGATGAGCGCGTTGTTGCGCTTCATGAGGATCACCCCCTCGATGATGTTCATTCCCGCGGCAGCCTCTCGGTCAGCGCCTTGCCGATGGGCGGTTTTCGTATAGGAGGCCCCTCGACAAACGGCCCGGCAGGGTAGATACATAGTGCATATGCGGGTGGGCGGTTCTCGCCCGTCATGAGGGGACGGTGAGGTCGATGGCCTCCGACACGACTCTCAGCAAACGCGACCACGCCCGGCTCATCGGCGACGGCTTCCTGATCACAGCAGGCACCGCGTCCGTCGCGATGGCCCTGTTGTCCGCACTTGCGGCGATCCCGGGCTTCGGTGACTCGATCGGCGGGGCGATCGCCGGCAACGGCATCCTGCTTCTGGGCGGCGGCGTCAGCGGCGTCGTGATCACGTGGCTGCTCCACGGCCGTCGCATCACCGGTCCGACCGTCGTCGGCGGTCTGGTCGGTCCGGCCTTCGGCGCGATGATGATCCCGCTGTTCGCGGGCCTGTCGTTCCTGATCGGTGTGCCCCTCAGCCTCTTCACCCCGTCCGAGTACGCGGGTCCTCTTGCGATGCTCGGCATCGTGTCGGTCGCGCTCGTGGTGCTGATCGGCTGGCTGCTGGGCGATGCGTTTCGCGACATGGCGCCGTCGAAGCGCGAGCACTACCGCCTGGACATCGCGCGGATCGCGGCGGCCGCGGCGTTCGCCCTGCTGGGCGTCGTGTGCGTCGTGCTGATCGTCTCGGACCCCGGTCCGGAGCAGGGCGAGGCCGTCATCTGGGCCATGGCGGGCGGTGCGATCGGTGCGGGTGCGATCGCCGGCGCCGACCTGGCCAACGTGCTGTGGGCGCGAGGCAAGCAGGGTTCGGGCATGGCGGTCGCCGGGGTCTAGGACTCCGGGCGGGCCGCCCTATCGCGAAGGGGTGGGCACGATGTCCGCTGAGGAGACCTCCACGAAACGGCTCCACCTGCAGCTCGCCGCCGACGCCTGCCTGATGACCGCGGCGACGTTCGCGGTGGCGATAGCGCTGCAGTTCGCCCTGGTCGGGCTCTTCGGTCCGGCGGAAGAGGAGAACGTGTTCTTCGCCGTGGCCACCCTGGTGCTCCTGGTGCTGGGAACGGTGTCAGGCGTCGCGCTGGCGTGGCGACTCTACGGCCGGCGCATCGGGCTCGTCACGGTGATCGGCGCCTTCGTCGGCATGAGCGTGGCGGGTCCTTTGACGATGGTCCTGCCGGTGCTCTCGTCGATCTTCGCGTTCGTGCTGCGCTCGGTCACCACCGCTGAGATGGCGGGGCCGGTCGCGCTCATGGTCGCGGCGAGCGTGGCGTTCGTGGCGCTGATCGTCTGGCTGGTCGTGGACACCGCGCGCGACTTGGTGCCGGAGCGGCGCGTGCACGTGCGCCTGGACGCGTGGCGGCTCATCGCGCTGCTCGTACTGGTGATCTACACGTCCGTGGTTACCGTGGTGTCCCTGCGCTCGCCGGACGGCGAGATGATCGAGGCCGTGATCTTCGCCATGCTGGCCGGGATCGTGGGGGCCGCCGCGGTGGCCGGCGCCGACCTGGCGCACTGGCTGGTCGAGCGGGGGACGCGCACGCAGCAGCCGGCGAACACCTAGGCGCGACCGGCTGCCCGGGAGAAGAGGCGGCCCGCCCCGCGAACGGGACGGGCCGCTTGGTGCTCGCCGACGGTCGACGCGCTACTGGAACGCGTAGATCTTGACGTTGATGGATCCGGAGTTGTCCCCGTAGTAGTCGTCCCAGATCTTGGCGGTGAGAGGGCTTCCCGTTCCGGTGTAGGTGACGGTGTAGACGTGACTCGCGTCGAAGGCGCCCCACGTCACATTCGTGTTGTCGATCTTGACCTCCAGATAGCCGTTCAGGCTGCCCGGGAAGACGTCACCGCTGACCCATTGCGGCGTCGGGCTCGGGTTGTAGGAGCCCGGGGCGCGGAGAGAGTACTCCGCGTCGGCGATGCCGGCAGCCGGGAGCCAACCGGGAGCGAACGTGTAGGTGCCGCTCGCCTCCAGCTTGTAGGGCTTGCCGGACACGAGGGTCGCGGCGCTGGAGACCAGCGTGCCGTTCGACGGAACGACTACGGTCTCGACGAGCGTCCAGTCCCGCACTGTGTACTCCATGAACTTCGCCCAGTTCTTGCCGTTGAACGGCAGGGTGCCTCCCCAGGCGCTGTCATTGGCCGCGTTGTTGTCGGAAACCTCCTGCTCCCATGCGCCGCACAACTTGTACAGGACGCCGGCCGGGTTCATCTGTGGATCGTCTGTGTCCCATGCGGCGTTGACGCCGGTCACGTAGAGCGCATTGGCCAGCGGCGAGATCTGGCTGGCGACGTCGTAGGTGTAGACCTTCTTCCACGCGGTCGGGTTCGGATCCACAACGAAGGTCGGCCAGCTGAACACGGACTGGCTGCGCCAGTCGCCGGCGAGGTTGACGTCGGTCCACGTGCCCGCATTGAGCTTCCATGAGAAGGCGTTGTCGGAGGCGATGGACAGCTGGGCGCTCTTGATCGTCGCGCCGTCCGGGATCTGGAACTCGTGGTACAGGTCGACCAGATCACCGTTGCGCGGTGACGGGTTCAGGTAGGTGTCCCAGACCCAGCCCGCGTCCTGCCACAGGTAGCTCGTGGCATCGGTGGTGGCGTCCCTCAAGCTGGGGTTCCACGCCGGATGCACCCAGCACAGCGTGGCGGGTGTGACCGCGTCGGCGAGCTTCGTGTTGACGCCGCTCGTGACGCAGAACGAGCCGCTGACGAGGTGGCTCGTCGACGGCTTGTTCATGGCGGCGTGCGCGGCGATGTAGAGCTTCGTGCCCCGGGTCCAGCCTGCGGGACGCGGGATGCTGAAGCAGTCGCTCTTCGCGCCGTCGGGATACGACCGCGCGTAGGCGAACTCACCCGGGATCGGGTTGCCCGTCTTGGTCTGCGGGATCCCGTTGTACGGCTTGATCCGCGGATCGGCGGTCGACACGGCCAAGTGCGTCTCGGTCATGCGCCAGCCGAGGTCCGCGACCCCGGCGTCGTAGAGCACGTACTTGACGCATATCTTGTCGGCCGAGTTGCTGACCAGGATGTCGCCGACTCGCCACGTCTGGCCCGCATACAGCGGGTACGCGACCCAGCTGGTGCATTCCGCGCAGGCGGCACACTCGTCGGTCGCGAGCGCCGGCACGGCGAACCCGACCATCGAGGTGACCATGGCGATCGCGACGACGATGCAAGCGATCCTGACTCTCATTCGGTTCCCCCTTCGAGTAGCTGTGGCTTCGGGACAGGTCACCGCACGCGGACAGGCGTCATCAGGGCCTCCTTCCTGAACGCTCTTGTGCGGCGGTGCGAAGCCCGGAAAACGCAAAGACCGACCCTGTCGGGTCGGTCTCACCACTGGCTCCCCGTCGATCAAGGTGACCGCTCACGCTCGACGGATCAGCGCCCCCCAATTGCTCCCCCCGGAGCCGCGCCACACCATCCTAGCGAAGGGTCGCCAAGACGACGGTCCTTCTCGACGAGCGGGGACCCTTAGGTGCTGAAGGGTAGGCAGCGGGTTCTCGTCGGCTCGGCCATCGACTGACCGGCGCGTTCGCTACGTGATGACGCCCAGCCGCTTGCCGACCCGCGTGAACGCCTCGACCGCCAGGTCCAGCTGCTCGTCGGTGTGCGCGGCCGAGACCTGCACGCGGATCCTTGCGGCGCCCTTCGGCACGACGGGGTAGCTGAAGCCGATCACGTAGACGCCCTC
>CAZHMA010000010.1:6446-22863 GCA_964533555.1 uncultured Eubacteriales bacterium | reverse complement strand
AGCGAGCCCGCCAGGTCCGCGAGTGCCGCGATGTAGCGCGACGCGCCCGGCGTCATGGAATGCACGAGCTCGATGTAGAAGTCACCCGGCGCGAAGCAGCGCTCCAGGCGCCGTGCGGCGGCGGCCGCACGCGACGGCACCCCGCCGAGAAGTGCGGAACCGACCTCGCCCCGCTCGCAGCCCGAGAGCCCGATGAGCCCCTCGCTCATGCGCGACAGGTCCGACAGCGGTATGACCGAGCGCGCGGGACCGCCGGCGGCCCCGTCGCGCAAGTGCGCTCGGGAGAGCAGCCGGCAGAGGTTGCGGTAGCCCGCCATGTCCTTGACGAGGAGCGTCAGGTGGAAGCCGGCAGCCGAAGCCCGGCCGAAGCCCGAAGCCGGCGGCAGGACGAGTCTGGAAGCCGGTGGCTCGTCGCATTCCTCGCCCGCCAGGCCGCAGGCCTCGACGACGACCTCCGCTCCCAGGATCGGCCTCACGCCCGCCTTGAGCGCGGCGCGATAGAAGCGGACCGCCCCCGAGAGCCCCTGGTGGTCGGTGATGGCGACCGCCGGCATGCCGAGGTACTTCGCGCGCTCCACGACGTCGCGCACGCGGGCGGCACCGTCCATGAAGCTGAAGTCGGAATGCACGTGGAGGTGCACGAAGGAGCCGGGCACGGCCGTGTCGTCCTAGTCCACGACGCCGACGAGCAGCCACTCCTCGCGCACGCGGTCGTATGCCAGGTCCCATACGCCCCCTCGCGCGAGCACGCGGAAGCACCGGCGGCTGACCGCCTTCGACCGGTCCCACCATGAGCGTTCGATGGACCATTGCGCCGCGACCGTGTCGACGGCGTACCGCTTGCCCTTGTAGCCGAAGGCAGCAGGCTGCCCGCGCTCGGCGTCCCACACGACCTCGACCGGGACCTCGGCCCGCTTGCCTGTGCCGTCGCCCGACGGCAGGTCGGACGCACGCCGGATCCAGGGGGTGCCGAGCAGTTCGAGCACCACCGGGGTCTTCCCCGTCGACACGGCGAACAGGTCCTGCGGCTGGCCCGATGGGTGTGCGTCGAATCTCTTGATCGCGGAATTGCGGCCCACGTGCGGCCTCCTTTTGAGACACCCGGGGGCCGCATCGTCTACGCGGCCCCGACGGTCAGTATATCGAACGTATGTTCGATATACAACACCGCTCCGACACGCGGAGATCGAGGGGTGCGGACGGCTTCAGCAGGGCGGCGCGTGCACGCCCGCGACATGAAAGGACCCGGCCATCTCGGACCGGGTCCTGCTCCATGACATAGAGGTGTCCCAAGAAACCTCGCCTGCGGAGTATCTAGTCACCGACTTCCCGTTTCACACCTCTCCGGAGGAGCGATACTCGGGCCAGCCTCACGACGAGGCCCTTTCGCGCGCCGCCCGGTCGGGCAGCTACTGGTACGCCGGTTTTCAAAACTCGCTCGGTCCGACTTCTTGGGACGACTTGCACGTTACGGCACCCCCGGGAGCGGGTCAATAGCGATTTCGGCAAATGCCGGTGTTTGCGCTCAGGGGTCGGAAGTTGGCACTATCCGGTCGGATTCGCTGTCCGGTCGGCAACCGACCGTTCGTCAGCGACCCGGGCGCCGTATACGCCGACGCACTCAGCGCATATCGCCGTCGGCGCCCTTCTCGCCCGAGGAGATGCACGTCATGAGGGCCTGCACGGCCTCCGGATCGAACTGCGTGCCCGAGGCCCGCTCCAGCTCCTCGCGCGCCGCCGACACCCGCATCGCGCGCCGGTAGGGCCGGTCGGATGTCATGGCGTCGAAGGCGTCCGCGACGGCCAGGAGCCGCGCCAGCCTGGGGATGTTCTCGCCCGACAGTCCGTCCGGATACCCGCCGCCGTCCCACCGCTCGTGGTGGTGACGCACGATCGGAACGAGGTCCTTCAGGAACGGGATGGACTCTATGATCCTCGCGCCCATGTCGCTGTGGTCCTGGACCGCCCGATATTCCTCCTGGGTCAGCGCCTTCGGCTTCAGAAGGATCGCCTCGGCGATACCGATCTTGCCGATGTCGTGCAGCAGGCCCGCGCGCTCCAGCAGCTCGATATCGTGCGCGTCCAGACCCATGCAGCGCCCTGCCGCGACCGCGTAGTCCGTCACGCCGAGCGAGTGGCGCGCCGTGTAGCTGTCCTTCGCGTCCACGGCGGAGGTCAGCGCCTGAAGCGTGCCGACAGAGTGCTCCTCGAGGTCCCTCATCGACGCCTGCAGGCGCTCGTTGACCTGCTCCGCCTCGGCCTCAGACTGCCTGAGCCGGTCCGCTGCGCTCTTCACGATGCGCAGCTGCACGACGTACAGGAGCACGGCAGCGGCCGCGGAGAGCCCCCAGACGCCCATGAGCTGCGAAACCACGGTCCCACGCACGGGCGTGTAGTACTGATAGACCTCGAAGACGCCGAGCACCTCACCGCCGGGCTTCAACTGGATCGGCGAATAGACCTCGACCACGTCCCCGCCGAACGAGTCGGCCTCCTCGCGGCTCTCGTCCTTGTCCGAGGTGTCGGCGTTCCACACGACCTCGCCGCCGAGTGCCGCCTCCAGGTTGGCGTAGCCGGGGTACACCTTGCCCACCTCGGCCTTGTCGAGCGACGAGTAGACGATGACGCCTTCCTTGTTCCAGATCTTCACGGCGCGGATGTCGCTCGTCTTGATGCTGTCGGCGATCACCGAGTCGAACTGGTTCAGGTCGGTCGTACGAAGGCTGCGCAGCTGCTCGTCGCTGAGCGTGTGAACGATCATGCCGTTGACGGCAGCGGCCATGGACTTCGCCGACGAGGTCACGACCATGCCCTCGATCTGGCGCGTCGCGAAGAACGTGATCACTACGGTGAAGACCAGCAGTACCAGGGCGCTCCACAGCGCGAAGACGCCCATGACGCTCCACCGGGCTCGACGCATGTCAGGCCACCGGCCGGACGCAGATCCGCCTTGCCATCGCGCGATCGACGGGCACCCTGGCTCCCGCGACGTTGACCAGCAGCGGGCCGTCGAACGGCGCCTTCTCCTCGATGCGTATCGCGGCACCCGGGCGCATCTCGATCGTCCCGAAGTACGCGAGCACGGCGTCGTCGTCCTCCGGAACGCTGACCACGATCCCGGTGGCACCGACCTCAAGGTCGCTCAGCGGCACGCCGTCGGGTTCGGCCACGTCGAGTGTCACTGAGGGGATGGGGTGCCCGTGCGGACACACAGCGGGGTTGTCCAGGAACACCTCCAGCGCCGCCAGCACGCGTTCCGAGAGCGCGTGCTCCAAGCGGCACGCCTCTTCGTGCGCCGCGTCCCAGGGGAGCCCCAGCGCGTCCACCAGGAAGCGCTCCGCCACCCGGTGCCGCCTGACGATCGCCAGGGCCTCTCGCCGGCCAGTCTCGGTCAGCGCCACTCCGCCCCCGGGGCGGGTCACGAGACCGGCGGTCTCAAGCCGCCTCAGTGTCGAGGTGACCGTCGGCGCCGACACGGACAGCGCCTCGGCAAGCTGGGCCGGCCGGACCTCGCCGATGAGCGAGAGCTTGTAGGTGAGCTCGAGATACTCCTCGAGCGTCGCGCTGGGCATCGACACCGATCCCTGGTCCGGGCGCCCTCGACTGCTGGTCGCCGAGGCTGCGTACGGTGAGTATAGCCGACCGGGACGCGTGTCAGCGAACGCCCGGAGCGATCCGGCGGACGGCCTACGCGACGAACGGTCTCCACGCCGCTCAGCGTCATTGGCTACCCTTCAGCGTCGCCATGCGTCCACTCAACGCAAAGACGTGCAATTGCCGAAATCGCTATTGACCCGGCTTTCGGGGTGCCGTAACGTGCAAGTCGTCCCAAGAAGTCGGACCGAGCGAGACTTGAAAACCAGCGTACCAGTAGCTACCCGAGTGGGGTGTGCGAGAAAGGGTTTCGTCGCGAGGCTGACCCGAGTACCGCTCCTTGCGGAGGTGGGAAACGGGAAGTTGGCGAGTAGAGGCTTGGCAGGCGAGGTTTCTTGGGACACCTCTATGCTACGGACGAACGACCCGGCCGCCGGCCGGGTCGTTCTGCGCTCCGCCCCTGCACCCTCGCGGCCCTAGGGCCGGTAGACCAGCTTCGCGATCGGCGACTCCCACACGGCCACCTCGACCACGTGGATGCTGGCGCCGACCCGCATCTGCATACGCTCGAACACGACCCTCGCCAGGTTCTCGGCCGTGGCGTTGATGCCGTCGAACGGCGGGACCTCGTTGAGGTGCTTGTGGTCGTAGTCCCCCAGCACCGCGGCGAGGTCCTCCTTCAAGCGCTTGAAGTCGTACACGATGCCCACGTCGTCGAGCGTCTCGCCGCGCACGGTGACCTCGACGTCCCACGTGTGTCCGTGCAGCTCGCGGCATTCGCCCGCATAGCCGCGCAGGGAGTGCGCCGCATCGAAGTGGTCCTTGACCGTCAGCTCGTACATGGCACCTACTCGAAGAGGCTCGACTGGCCGCCCGGCGCGCTGCCCGCGCCGTCGCCGACCGTCGAGCGAGTGTCCATGGCCTGGTTCGCCAGACCGTCCGCGGCGAAGTTCTCCTCGCGCCGCACGTGCGTGACCTTCGCCGAGTCGAAGCGCGCGAGCAGCTCACAGGCCTTCTTGTGCAGAGGCACGAGGCCGGCGTTCTTGACCCGGTAGCGTCCGTTGCACTGATGCACGACCAGCTCCGAGTCCGCCCGCACCTCGATCGTCCGGACCCCGTGCTCGAGTGCGGTCTCAAGACCCCAGATGAGCGCGTCGTACTCGGCCTGGTTGTTCGTCGCGACGCCAAGGAACCGCCCGCCGCTGCGGACCACCGCTCCGCCCGGCTCCTCCAGCACGAAGCCCGAGCCCGCCGGCCCGGGGTTGCCGCGCGCGCCGCCGTCGGTGCGCAACACGTGGAATGCGGCCATCTAGCGCGGCCTCACTATCAGGATCCTCTGGCACAGCGGGCACTCGCCGATGTCCGGCCCGGCCTGAAGGGCTTCGAGCCGCTTGGCGGACATGTTCATGCGGCACACGCCGCACGTGTCGCCCTCGAGCACGCCCACGGCGATGCCATGCTTGGCCGCCTTGACCGACTCGTAGCGCGTCCTGTTCGGGCCAGACAGTGTCGCGGCCAGCTTCTCCCGCTCGGCAGTGAGGTGCTCGATCTCCGAGACCATGTCACTGCCGCGCGCCTTGAACGCGGCCACGAGTTCGGCCTCCTTGGCCTTCCCCGCGTCGCGCACTGCCGCGACCTTCGTCGCCTGCTCCGTCGCGGCGTCGCGCTTCGCCATCTCAGCCAGTTCCTCGTTCTCCAGCGCCTCGCGGCGTCGCTTGAGCGAGTCCAGCTCCATCGATATGGCGGTGAGCTCCTTGGGGTTCTTGACCTCGCCGGAGAGCAGCTTGCCCTGCTCGTGTTCCATCTTCGCGGCCAGCGCGGTCTGTTCGTCGTCGAGCTTCTTGACCTTGCCCTCTATGTTCCGGCCGACCGCCTCGGTACGCGCGAGCAGCGTCTCGATCTCGGCGATCTTGGCCCGTGCCGTGAGAATGGCCCGCTTCTCCGGCATGTCGTCCAGCTGCTTGTTGAGCCGCGCGATCTTCAGATCGCGGTCCTGCAGCTCGAGAAGTATGCGTGCCTCGTCCATCTAGGAGCCCTCCGCCGTCCACCAGTGCGTCCCCGGCTCGTCCAGAACCACGTCCGAGTCCCGGAGCCCCGGTGTCTCCCGGGCGATCCCCGCGAGCACCCGCGTGAGCGGCCACTCGGTCGCGTCGTGACCCGCCTCGATGACGGCGAGTCCGGAGGCCGCCGCTTCGAGCGCCTCATGATAGCGCAGCTCACCCGTGACGATGGCGTCGCAGCCTGCCGAGATCGCGTCGTCGACGAGCGACCGGCCCGACCCGGGAGCCAGGGCGACGGTGGTGATGACCGAGGACGGGTCGCCCCACACGGTCGGCCGCACACCGAGCGCGGCGACGACCCCCGTCGCCAGCGTCTGCAGGCTGACGCCAGCGGGCACCTCGCACACCCGGCCCATCCGGGCGGCTCCGCGGTCCACGGAGCCCTGGCACACGGCCACGACGGGCTCCTCGTAGGGGTGAACGGCGCGCACCGCCTGCACGACGGCGTCGGCCCGGTCCGGGGCGCAGACGACCTCCACCCGCACCTCGTCCGCGCGCGCCGGCTCGCCCGGCGTTCCGCGTACCGGGGACGAACCCGCCAGCGGCGTGTAGCGCCCCGTGCCTTCGGAGGAGAACGAGCAGCCCGCGTACAGGCCGATGCGCCCGGCACCGGCCGCTGCGAGCGCACCGCGCACCGCCTCGGCCGCGCCGGGATCCACGTACGTCACGATCACCGCCACGGGCTGCCGCGACCGTTCCAGCGGGCCGCGCATCTCAAGGTCGAGCGCATACGCGAGCGCGTCCGCTCCGGCGGGAGCGCGGTCCAGGTTGGTGTGCGCGGCGACCAGGGCGACCCCCGCGGCCGCGGCCGCGTAGCTCACGCCGCGCAACCCTGCCGAAGGCGTCGTGGCAGGCACGTCGAGGAACGCCGGGTGGTGCGTGAGCAGGACGTCCGCGCCCGCCGCCACGGCCCTCGCCAAGGCGTCGGGCGTCGGGTCGAGCGAGACCAGCACGCGGCGCAGCTGCGCCGACGGGTCGCCGACCAGAAGGCCCACCCGGTCCCACGGCTCGGCCCACGCGGTCGGAAGCACCGACTCCAGGTGCGCGAGCAGGTCCGCGACGCGAGGGGTCGTCACAGCGCCACCTCGGCCATCACACGCTGGCGGAACACCACGACCGACCGATAGCCGGCGCGCATGAGCAGGTCGCGCGCCGATCCGTACTCGTGACCGACCTCGTCCGGGGAATGGGCGTCGGACCCGACCGTCGCGGGAACGCCCCGCTCGCGGCACGCCTTCAGGAACTCCAGCGAAGGGTACGCCTCCGCGCACGGCTTTCGGAGGCCCCCCGTGTTCACCTCGACGGCGACTCCTCGCTCCGCGAACACCGAGGCCGCCTCACGGTACCAGGGCAGCGGGTCCGCGCTCGGGACGCAGTTGAACTTCTTGATCAGGTCGGGGTGCGCCATCACGTCGAACAGGCCGGAGGATGCGGCGGCCGCAAGGTCATCGAAGTAGCGCTGCCACAGCCCGTCCGTACTCCAGTTCCTGTAGCCGTCGCGCAGGTCGGGATCGTCGAAGGCCCAGTCGTCGATGAAGTGCACCGACCCGAGGACGATATCGAAGGGGTGCTCCTCCAGCGCTCCGGAGACCAGGGACTCGTGGCCGTGTATCCAGTCGGCCTCGATCCCGAGCAGGACCTCGGGCCCGCCGGTCGCCCGCGAGCGGTCGGCCAGATCCCTGATGTCGCGGACGTAGTCGGGAAGCTCCACCCACGGCATCGAGTAACCGACCGGATAGCCCGGCGGAAGCGGAAGGTGGTCGCAGAAGGCGATCGTGGCGACCCCTGCCGCCAGGGCCGCCTCCACGTACTCCTCGGGCGTGCCCGTGGCGTGCCCGCAGCGCGATGTGTGGGTGTGAAGGTCGATCATCGGCTCGCAGTCACCGTCCCTCCGCCCAGCACTGTTGTTCGTTCCCAGCATACGACGGCTTGTCCCGCGGCCACCGCGGACACGGGTTCGTCGAAGCTCACTTCGAGCCGTCCGTCACGAACCACGGCCGTCGCGGGCGCCTCGGGCGCACGGTAGCGCACTTGGGCGGTCACGCGCACGGGGGCCGCGCCGCCTCTCCAGATCACGTCGTCGGCCACGACCGTGTGCACGAGCAGGTCCGAGCGCTCCCCCACTACCACGGTGCCCTCGCGCGGGCGCACCGCCGTCACGTAGCGCGGCCCCGAGCCGGACACACCGACGCCGCGGCGCTGCCCGACGGTGAACCCAGCGGCCCCGTCGTGACGCCCGAGCACGGCACCGGCCGCGTCCACGACATGCCCGGGCACGAACGCCTCCGGCCGGCGCGAGCGCACGAACGAGCGGGCGTCCGTGGATGCGAGGAAGCACGCCTCCTGGCTCTCCGCGCGCGCCGCGGTCGGCAGTCCGCGCGAGGCCGCCGCCGCACGCACCTCTCCCTTCGTCAACTCCCCCACCGGGAACATAAGGTGCCCCAACTGCTCGGCGGTGCACCGGTACAGGAAGTAGGACTGGTCCTTGTCCCGGTCGACCCCGCGGGCGAGCCACGGCGCGCCGTCGTCGTCGCTCACGACGCGCGCGTAGTGACCCGTGGCCAGGAAGTCGGCGCCGTTCGCAAGAGCCCTTCCCAGGAGGTCGTCGAACTTCACGCGGTCGTTGCAGTCGATGCAGGGGTTCGGCGTCCGGCCCGCGGCGTAGCCGTCGACGAAACCGCGCACGACGTACCGCTCGAAGGAACCGCGAAGGTCCAGCGTGTAGTGGGCGATACCGAGCATGTCGCACACGCGCTTGGCGTCGCGCACCGAACCGGACGGGCAGCACCCGCCCGGCGCGTCCTCCTCAAGGAGCCGCATGGTCACCCCTGTGACCTCGTGCCCGGCCTCGACAAGCAGGGCGGCGGCCGTGGAAGAGTCCACGCCGCCGCTCATGGCCACCCAGACGCGCGCCATCGCCTTTGATCAGCCCCGCCCCTGACGCGCGACCGTCACAGGTCGCACGCCTCCGCACTATCGTGCGGCTCGTCCTCGTCCGCGTGGGGGTCGAAGTTCGGGTCCTCGCTCTTGATGTGCCCCGCGATGGGCTCCCGGCCGTGCTTGACCAGGTAGTCGTCGACGGCCACCTTGAGCCCGTCCGTGGCGAGCACCGAGCAGTGCATCTTCGCCGGCGGCAGACCGCCCAGCTCGTCGGCCACCTGCTGTTTGCTGATCGCCACGGCCTCCTCGAGCGTCATGCCCTTCGCCATCTCAGTGACGATGGACGACGTCGCGATGGCCGCGCCGCAGCCGAGTGTCTGGAACTTGATGTCGCCGATGCGCTCCGCGTCGTCGAGCTTGATCGTGATCTTCATGACGTCGCCGCACACCGGGTTGCCGACCTCGCCGACCCCGTCCGCGTCCTCGATCACGCCGACGTTGCGCGGGTTGTTGAAGTGGTCCATCACCTTGTCCGAGTAGAGCATGGTTCCTCGCTTCCGGGGTCGCTCGCGGCGACCGTGTATGGCGCTGCTAGGCGCCGGAGCCGAACATCTTCGCGTACACGGGCGACATCGCCCGGAGCCGCTCGACGATGGGCGGCAGGGTCTCCAGGAAGTACTCGACGTCATCGGCGGTCGTGAAGCGCCCCACGGTCACGCGCAGCGAGCCGTGCGCGATCTCCGGCGGGCAGCCGATGGACAGGAGCACGTGGCTGGGCTCGAGGGAGCCCGACGAGCAGGCCGAGCCGGTCGAGACGGCGATACCCTTGTTGTCGAGCTGCAGCAGCATCGACTCGCCCTCCACGCCCTTGAGCACGAGGTTTGCGATGTGCGGGAGCCGCGCGACATCCCGCCCGCCGTTCAGGAGCGAGTTCGGCATCGCGAGCACTCCGTCGATCACGCGGTCGCGGAGCGCGGTGAGGCGCGGTGACTCGGTCGGGCGCTCGGCGATCATGAGCTCGAGCGCCTTGGTGATACCCACGATGCCGGCCACGTTCTGGGTGCCGGAGCGCTTCTTGGACTCCTGGCCGCCGCCGATCAGCAGCGGCTCGAACGGGGTCCCCTTCTTGAGGTACAGGGCGCCCACGCCCTTGGGGCCGTAGATCTTGTGAGCCGAGAACGAGGCGGCGTCCACGCCGAGGTCCGCCGCGTCCCACTCGATCTTGCCGAGCGTCTGGATGGCGTCTGTGTGCATGTAGGCGCCGACACCGTGCGCGATCTCGGCCAGCTCCTTCAGCGGCTGGACCGTGCCGATCTCGTTGTTGCCGTGCATGACGGTCACGAGCACCGTGTCGTCGCGGACGACCTCCGCGAGGTCCTCGGCGTGCACGATCCCGTCCTCGCGCGGCTTGAGCACGGTGACGTCGAAGCCCTGCTTCCCGAGCCGCTTCACCGGCTCCAGCACGGCGTGGTGCTCGAAGGCCGAGACCACGACATGCGAACCCTTCCCGCGGGCCTTCGCCGTCTCCGCTATCCCGAGCACCGCGGCGTTGTCGGCCTCGGTGCCGCATCCCGTGAAGATGACCTCCGCCGGGGTCGACGCGCCGATGGCCGCCGCGAACTGCTCGCGGGCGTCCTCCATGGCGCGATAGCTGTCCCTCCCGAGCCCGTACAGGCTGTTGGGGTTGCCGAAGCGCCCGCTGAAGAACGGCAGCATCGCATCCACGACACGCGGGTCCACCGGGGTCGTCGCCGCGTAGTCCAGGTAGCACTGCCTGCCCTGTTCGTCCGCCATCACCTGTCTGCGCCTCCTGCTCGTTCGGCGGCACCGGTCGCGCCGCCCGCATCCTCATCGATCGCCGTCTGCGCTCCCGCAAGTGCGGCGAGCGTGGTCGTGCCGAACACCTCGCGCAATGCCGACGTGGCTCTTCCCCATACGTCGGCTGCCGCACAGGCGCCGCCCCGCTCGCACATGGACCCGCCGCCGCACAGCGTCGGCTTGAGCGGGCCCTCGAGAGCCTCCACGACGTCCAGGACGGTGATGGTCGTCGCCGGCCTGCTCAACTCGAACCCGCCGCGGGCCCCGCGGACCGCCGTGACAAGTCCGGCCTTGCGAAGCGACGCGAACAGCTGCTCGAGGAACTTACCCGGAATGTGCTGGCGCTCCGCGACTCCGCGTGCGCTCACCGGGCCTTCACCCGGACGACATGCGAGATCGATCAGGGCCAGAAGCCCGTACTCGCTGCGCGCCGTCAGCCGCATACCCGTCCGCCTCCGTAGTCAAAGACCGTCCTGGTGGACCGTCCCGAGGAATCTCTACCGTTTCGGTATGGTATGCACGATATGTGCCAGCACGGCGGGTGTCAACGAGGTTGCGGCGGCCGGGGAGCCTCGGGTCGGGCGGAGCAGGACGGGCCGGTATCAGGTGCCGGCAGGCGCGTCCTCGCCGGCCGACGCGGCACGGATCACCGAGAGGATCTCGCCCACGTCGATCGTGGCGGTCGGCGCGAGCAGGATCACGGCCTTCGCGTGGTCCACGGCGCCCGCGGTGAACAGGCGCTTCACATCCTCGAGGTTGCCGATCGAGATGACCCGCATCTTGTCGTACAGGCGCTGCTGGCGGATGGCGACCTTGAACACGTCCGCGGACTGCTGCCCTTCGGCGATGAAGAGGACGCTCGCGCCGACCCCGGCCAGCTGCTCCCGCCGGTTCGACAGCTCGGTGACGTAGTGGCTGGCTGCCGCGAGTGATACCGGCCGCTCGATCGCGCGCGTCAGGATCACAAGGCCCGCCGGCGACTCCCATACTCCGTCGGCGCTCACGTCGAAGCCCAGGTCGGCCCCGATGGTGGCCGCGCGCAGCCGGAAGTCCTTGCGAAGCGCCGCGTCCTCGTCGTCCTTCGGCGTGGGAGGCGAGAACACGACCTCCGGAGCCGCCTGGGCGACCTCCTCACGGAACTCGCGGACCGCCTGCGGGGTGCCGAGGTCGCGCACGTCGCTGACGAGCGCCTGCTTGGCATCCATCGTGAGCAGCTCGGCGAGCCGCGGATTGCTTACCTCGAGCTTCAGCCCGAAGACGTCCATGACCGCGAACCTGTCGCGCGGTTGCGCGGAACCCTTGCCTTCGTCGGACATCTCGCGCTCCTCTTGGCCTTCGCGGCGCATCAGCGTGCGGGACCGGACACGTGCCCGTGCCACCCCATTGTACGCGAAACGCGACACATGACCGCTCGACGACGCGCGGGACAACTGTCGCCGGAACGCGACCGCTCGGCGGCGCCCGTCACTCGGTCGTGGCCCGCGCGGCCCCGCGTATCGGAAGCGAGGTCAGACCCGTTGCGGGGTCTCGCGGACGCGTGCTACAGTCGCTTCCCGCGTCTCCGGGGGGAGGTCCCGGTCTCGCAGGACGGAGATCCGTGGTCGACAGCGACGGGGTCGCGAGGACCCACCGGATTCCACAAGCGTGAGAAGCCCCGCCACACGGCGTTTCGCCGGAGCGGGGCTTCAGCTTTTCCCGGGTGGACCGCGGCGTGCGCCTACATGCCCTTCAGCAGGTTCGCCATCTCGATCGCCGCGGACGCGGCGTCCCAGCCCTTGTTGCCCTGCTTGGTGCCCGCACGCTCGACGGCCTGCTCGATGGAGTCGGCAGTGACGACGCCGAACGAGATCGGCACGCCGGTGTCCAGCGACGCCTTGGCGATGCCCTTCGAGACCTCCGACGCCACGTACTCGAAGTGCGGGGTCGCGCCCCGGATGACGATGCCCAGCGCCACGACGGCGTCGTACTTGCCGGAAGCGGCCAGCTTCTTTGCCACGAGCGGGATCTCGAACGCTCCGGGCACCCAGGCTACGTCGACGTCCTTCTCCGCCACGTCGTGGCGCTGCAGCGCGTCCTTCGCCCCGCCGAGCAGCCTGGACGACAGCAGTTCGTTGAAGCGGCTGACGACGATGGCCACCTTCAGGCCCGATCCGATCAGGTTTCCTTCGTAGACGGCCACGGCCGCCTCCTTTCCGTCACGCGCCGCCTAGAGGTCCAGGCTGTGGCGCATCTTCTCCTTCTTCGTACGCAGATAGGCGATGTTCTCGGGGCACGACGGCACCTGGAGGGGTACCTGCTCGGTCACCGTGAGCCCGTAGGCCTCCAGACCGACGATCTTCGTAGGGTTGTTCGTCATCAGCCGCATGCTCGTGATGCCGAGGTCCACCAGGACCTGGGCGCCGATGCCGTAGTCGCGCAGGTCGGCGCCGAAGCCCAGCGACTCGTTGGCCTCGACAGTGTCCTGCCCCTGCTCCTGCAGCTCGTAGGCCTTGAGCTTGTTCGACAGCCCGATGCCGCGGCCTTCGTGTCCGACGATATAGAGGACGACGCCCTCCCCTGCTTCCTGGACGAGGCGCATGGCCTCCTCCAACTGGGCGCCGCAGTCGCAGCGCAGGGAGTGGAAGACGTCTCCGGTGAGGCATTCCGAATGCACGCGGACGAGCACGTCGGCCTTGCCCGCCACCTCGCCGGCGACGAGCGCCACGTGCGTCAGGTCGTCGACCGAGCTGGTGTAGCCGTAGGCGTTGAAGTCGCCGAAGCGCGTGGGAAGGCGCACCTTCGAAGTGCACTCCACCAGCCGTTCGGTCTTGCGCCGGTAGCGGATGAGGTCGGCGACCGTGACCATCTTCAGGCCGTGCTCGCGCGCTACGTCCTCGAGCTGCGGCCGGCACGCCATCGTGCCGTCGGCGTTCATGATCTCGCAGATGACGCCCGCGGGTGCGAGCCCGGCAAGTCTCGCAAGGTCGACCGCGGCCTCCGTGTGCCCGGCGCGCTCGAGCACCCCGCCCGGCTTGGCCCGCAGCGGGAACACGTGTCCCGGCATGGCGATGTCGTCCGGGCCCGTCGACGGGTCGATGGCCGCAAGGACCGTGACCGCCCGGTCCCGAGCCGAGATCCCGGTGGTGATCTTGCCCTTCGCCCCGATGGAGACGTGGAAGGCCGTCCCCTGCGCGGAGGTGTTCGTGTTGGTCATCGGCGGGATACGCAGCTGCTCCAGTCGCTCCCCGGTGAGGGGCAGGCAGATGAGGCCGCGCCCGTGGGTCGCCATGAAGTTGACGGCCTCCGCGGTGACCTTGTCGGCCGCCATGACGAAGTCCCCTTCGTTCTCGCGGTCCTCGTCGTCCACGACGATGAGCATGCGGCCCGCGGCGATCTCGGCCACGGCCTCCGGAATGGTGGCGAACGTGCGTGTCGTGCTGTCGTCGGTCACGGTCACGAGCCCTCCGTCAGGTCCTTGAGCAGGTCGCCGAGCCCGCGGCGGGCCGGCTTGTCCTTCGCGGCGTCCGCGCCCATGTAGCCCTCCACGTAGCGGCGCACGTACTTCGCGAACATGTCGACCTCGATGTTGACCTCAGCTCCGTTCGGCTTGTCCTTCAGCGTGGTCACCTCGTCGGTGTGCGGGATGACGGCGGCGGAGAACCCGTCTTCGTGAAGGCGTGCGACGGTGAGCGAGATGCCGTCCACGGCCACGGAGCCCTTCTCGACCAGGTACTCGATGATCTCGGGGGGTGCCGTGAAGCGGTAGATCGTCGCGTTGCCCGCCGCCTGGCTCATGGCGAGCTTGCCGATCGCGTCCACGTGGCCGGACACGATGTGCCCGCCGAGCCGGTCGGACAGCCTCAGCGCCCGCTCCAGGTTCACATGCGATCCCTGCTGTAGACGGCCGAGGGTGCTCCGCGTGAGCGACTCCTCGCTGACGTCCACCAGGAACGCGCCGCGGATGAACTTCACGATGGTGAGGCAGACCCCGTCCACGGCGACCGAGTCGCCGATGGCCATGTCACGG
Organism: uncultured Eubacteriales bacterium; assembly: GCA_964533555.1. Taxonomy (GTDB): domain Bacteria; phylum Actinomycetota; class Coriobacteriia; order Anaerosomatales; family PALSA-660; genus JANYAK01. Next base: position 8,505 of record CAZHMA010000010.1, on the reverse strand, counting down.
CCGAAGTCCGGCGCGTAGACCTCCAGCCTGATGCCTCCGCTCGCACGCTCGGTGCGGGTGATGATGCCCTTCGTCTCGATCAGTCCGGTGAACATGTGTACCTCGTCCTCTCGGTCACGGCTACCTTCAGCCGTCTAGTCGTCTTCGGTGACGGTCCCCGCGCGACGCCACACGGTCACCGCGTCGCTCCCCGCGAGCCCGGCCTCGACCGCGCGCATGCGGCGCTGGAGGGACGCGGGATCGTCCTGCGATTCTCCCACAAACAGCGCGGGCGCCGTGTCGCCCGCCATGCCCCCGGCGTGGTAGAGCACGAGCTCGTCGATCAGGTCCTCGCCCCACAGGGCCGTGAGCATGCGGGGCCCCGCCTCGACGAGGAGGCTCACCACGTCGTGGGCAGCGAGCGCACGCAGCGCGCCGCGAAGGCCTTCGGCGATTGGGAACTCGACGACGTGCGCCACGCGCTCCAGGTCCGGGTCCCCGCCGGCCTCCTCCGGGACCAGCACGAGCGCCCGCCCGAGCCCGTCCTCGAAGAGCCGGGCCGCCACCGGGGGGAGCTCCGTGCGCGCAAGCACCACACGTCTGGGCTGGCGTGCGGCAGGCGCGCCGTCCGCGGTGCGCACGGTCAGGGCCGGGTCGTCGATCGCGACTGTCGCGGCCCCGACCATCACCGCATCCGCGGCCGAACGCAGCCGCATGGTGACCGCCCGCGCCCCTTCACCGGTCAGCGAGGACCGCACGCCCGCGGCGAGCGCCGGCCTGCCGTCGAGCGTGACGGCGGTCTTGACGCGCACGTACGGGAGGCCCGTCTCCACGAAACGGATCCATTCGACGTTCTGCTCGGCGAAGGGCGACGCGTCATCGGCGAACGACACGTCGATCCCGGCGGACCGCAGCGCGTCGGCGCCTCCGCCGGCGACCGACGGGTTCGGGTCGGGCATCCCGATCACCACGCGGCCGACTCCGGCCTTCGCGAGCGCGGGCGCACACGGACCGGTGCGTCCGGCGTGGTTGCAGGGCTCGAGCGTCACGTAGGCCGTCGACCCGCGGGCCGCGTCCCCGGCAGCGTCGAGCGCGACGACCTCGGCGTGCGGCCCGCCTGCCCGCTCGTGGAACCCCTCGCCCACGACGACGCTGTCACGCACGAGGACGCAGCCGACCAGCGGGTTGGGAGACGTCGTGCCGCGGCCCCGCTCGGCCAGATCGCAGGCGCGACGAAGCCACGGGTCGGACACCGGAGCGCAGGCGTCGGAGAACAGACGCGCCATGCGGCTTGAACACCATCCTTCTTCCATCCGGACTATGACCGTCGGCCCCGGAATCTCACCGGATCGGCCCCTCTCGCGAGGGGTTCGCGGGCTTTCACCGCCGGTGGGGAGTCTCACCCCGCCCTGAAGAACGTGCGTTGTGGGATTCTAGCAGGTCGCGACCGACATGTGCCAACAGCCGGGCGGGCTCACGGGCGCGTCAGCAGGTCCAGCACCCACATGACGGCGAACACGACGACGGCCGAGCCGATGAGGACCGTGGCACCGTAGATCACCGTCGAGCGCCATGAGGACTCGGCGTAGCGCGCGGCATCGCCGCGGTTGTCCTCCTCGACGAGCTCGAACAGCTTGTCACCGACAAGGTCGTTGTTGCGGCTCATGCGGCTGGGCCACATCGCTATCCCCCCGATCCACCGGCCGGCGTGCTACGCCGACGGCAGTTCCGATGTGCAATACATGCACCGAGACGCCGCCGCGGGGACCGGCTGCAGGCACGCGGGGCAGTCCCGCATGGCCGGCGGCTCCTTCGCCAGCCCGAGCCGCTTCATGACGTGGTTCATGGGTGTCACCACCGCGAAGTAGATGACCGTCGCGATGATGAGGAACTGCACGAGCGACGTCAGGAACGCCCCGTACTTGAACGGTCCGAGCGCGAGCGCGTCGAAGCTCGCCCTGCCGAAGATCGCGCCGATCGGCGACAGGGTGGGGTTGGCGACGAGCGAATTCCACCACGGGCCGACGGCGACCGCGGCGCCCCCGCACGACGCCAGGGCGGACGAGTTAACCCACCCTGG
>CAZHMA010000010.1:0-6436 GCA_964533555.1 uncultured Eubacteriales bacterium | reverse complement strand
CTGAACCACACCGGTGAACGCCGCGCCGATGACGATACCGACCGCCAGGTCGACCACGTTGCCCCGCAGTATGAAGTCCCTCAGGCCCTTGATCATGTTCGAAGTCCTCTCCCGCTACGACCCTCGTACGGTTCTATCCCCCTCGGCCGCCTCACAGCACCGACAGCTGCATGCCGAGCACGGAGACCGCCTCCGTGATCGTGTCGGCTCCCACGGCGTCGCGGCAGTTGACGGCGACCAGCCCGCACGCCAGGGCGTCCGAGGCAGCGTCGTGGTGGTCCAGGCCGATGCCGCAGTGGTCGCAGACGGTCGGCAGCCGGTGGTCGGCGAGGCCCGGGAACGCGCGCCGAGACATCGCACACGAGCAGATGTAGCGGGCGCGAGGCAGCGCCAGACCATAGGTCGCGTGCAGCGCCCTAAGGACCGAGACGTCGAACGGCGCCGAGTGCGCGATCACGGACCGGTCGCCAAGGAACGGCAGTACCTCGCCGTACACGTCGGCGAACGTCGGCGCGGACGCGGTATCGGCGGCGCTGATGCCGTGGATGCGGGTGTTCCAGGGCTCGTAGCGGTTGCCCGGCGGCTGGATGAGCCACGAGCGGGTGGCCGTCACCGTGCCCCGTTCCAGGACCGCTACGCCGAGGGCGCATGCCGAGTCCCGCTGCGAGGTCGCGGTCTCGAAGTCCAGCGCCACCCAGGTGTCGCTCGAAGGGCGTGACACTACGCGCTCTGCGTCAGCGCGCGCTCCGCGGCCGCCAGGATGCCCTGCAGCGCGGCCGCCGGATCGGGTCGCCCGAAGATCGCGTTGCCGGCGACCAGTGCGCGCGCGCCGGCTCCCACGACGAGCGGGGCGGTCGTCTCATCGATGCCGCCGTCGACCTCGATGACCAGGTCGGAGCGCGCCTGGCGTGCCATCTCCGCGATCTCGGCGACCTTGGCGACGGACGCGGGGATGAAGGCCTGCCCGCCGAACCCGGGATTCACGCTCATCACGAGCACGAGGTCGATGTCACCGATGACCTCGGCGAGCACCGAGGCCGGCGTGGCCGGATTGAGCGACACGCCCGCCTTGGCGCCGGCCGCGTGGATCTCCTGCACGATCCTGTGCAGGTGCGTCGCGGCCTCGGCGTGGACGGTCACGAGGTCGGCCCCGGCGTCCAGGTACCAGCCGACGGTCGCGTCGGGGTTGTCGATCATGAGGTGCACGTCCAACGGGACCGTGCAGACCTTCTTGAGCGCCCTGACGACGGGAGGGCCGATCGTCAGGTTCGGGACGAAGTGCCCGTCCATGACGTCCACATGGATCCACCCGGCGCCGGCGGCCTCGACCATCGCGATCCCGCTGCCGAGGCACGCGAAGTCCGCAGACAGGATCGACGGGGCGATGAGCACGTGCTCGGTCATGGCTCCCCTACCCCTCCACCAGGCCGAGTCCGTGCAGCTCGTCACGGGCCGCACGGCCCAGCAGGGCCTCCTCGCCGGCCGAGACCGGCACGCCCTCGTACAGGACCGCCCGCACCTGGCGCGTGATCGGCAGCTCGATCCCCTTGCGCTTGCCGAGCTCCTCGACCGCGATGCAGGCGTAGGCGCCTTCGGCGACCATGCTCGTGCTGGCGCGCCAGCCCTCGAGCGTGCCGCCCTGGCCCACGAACTCGCCGAGCGCGCGGTTGCGTGAGTTCGGCGACGTGCATGTGGCGATGAGGTCGCCGACACCGGCGAGCCCCATGTACGTGAGCGGGTTCGCACCCATCGCGTGCCCGAGGCGGCTCATCTCCGCCAGCCCGCGGGTCATCAGCGTCGCCTTCGTGTTGTCGCCATAGCCGAGTCCGTCGGACATGCCCGCCGCGACGGCGATGACGTTCTTGCTCGCGCCACACAGCTCGACGCCGACGACGTCCGTGTTCGTGTACACGCGGAAGAACCGTGTCATGAACAGGTCCTGGAACCGGCGCCCGACGCTCTCGTCGTACGCCGCGACCACCGTGGCCGAAGGCACGCCGCGCCCGACCTCCTCCGCGTGGTTGGGACCCGACAGGCCGGCGAGCCGCGCCCGATTGCCGAGCACGTCCTCGAGCACCTCGGTCATAAGCAGCAGCGTCTCGTTCTCGACGCCCTTCGAAAGGATGACCACCGGCACGTCCGCGCCCAGGTGCGGGCGCATGGACTCGGCCGTCTCGCGCACGCCCATGCTCGGCGTGACCATGACCACCATCTCGGCGCCACGCAGCGCCTCCTCGATGTCCGGAGTGGCGCGCACGGTGTCCGGGAGCGTGATGTCTCGCATGTAGAGCGGGTTGCGGTGCACCGCGTTGACCGTCTCGGCGATCTCGGGCTCACGCGACCACAGCTGTACCGATGCCCCCTTGCCGCCCAGCAGCCAGGAGGCCGACGTTCCCCAGGAGCCCGCACCGATGACCGCGACCGTCGTCACGCCTCGTCCTTCCCGCCGTCCTTCGACTGCTGCATCCGCTCGCGGAGGCTCGCAAGCGCCAGGCCTCCCTTGCCTATTCTAGGCTCCTCGCCGCGGATGAGGCGGGCGATGTTCGTCCGGTGGCGCCAGACCACGAAGAGGAACGCGAGGACCGACACGACCATGAGGGGCGTGCGGCCGGGGTAGATCACCCAGGTGAGCACCGGGAGCGTGGCGGCGATGAGCATGGAGGACACCGAGACGATGCGGATGACCGCCACATACAGCGCGAACAGCGGCAGCAGGATCGCCGCGTTGAGCGGCATGAGCACGATCACGATGCCTCCGAAGCTGGAGACGGCCTTGCCGCCGCGCAGCCGGATGTAGGGCGAGTAGCTGTGACCGACCGCCGCGGCGACGCCGCCGGCGATGGCCAGCCAGTCTGCCGCATCGGGCCCCCATGCCGGGTCCGCCAGCCACAGCCCGACGGCGGTGGGAATCGCCGCCTTCGCGATGTCGAGGGCCGCGACCGCCAGGCCCGCCTTCCACCCCAGGTTGCGGTACACGTTGGTGCCTCCGGTGTTGCCGGAGCCCAGCGTGGTGATGTCCACCTTGTAGAACACGCGCGCCACGATCACGCCGAAGGGCACGCCACCGAGCAGGTAGCCCAGCACGAGCGGGGCCGCTATGCGCAGGAGCGTGACCGCCACCGGGACTTCAGTCCTTCTGCCGGAAGCCGAGGATGATCGGTGTGCCGGTCATGTCGAAGGTCTCGCGCATCCTGTTCTCCAGGTAGCGCTTGAAGTTCTCGTCGACCAGCTTGGGGTGGTTCGCGAAGAACGTGAAGCCCGGAGGGCCGACGCGCACCTGCGTGCCGTACTGCAGGCGCAGGTTGGCGCCGTGCTTGGAGACCGTGTGGCCCGTCTCGCGGATCTGGGTGAGGAAGCGGTTGAGCGCCGAGGTGGACACCTCGCGCGTGTAGGCCGCGTAGACGTCGTGGATCAGCTTGTAGATCTTGTCCACGCCGCGCCCGGTGAGCGCGCTCACGCGCAGGACCGGCGCGTAGCCGATGAAGCCGAGCTTCTCGGCGACCTGCTCGATGACGATATCGCGCTCCTCGTCGTCGGCCAGCAGGTCCCACTTGTTGAGCAGGACGACGATGGCGCTGCCGCGCTCCTCCGCGAAGCGCGCGACCCGCTGGTCGCCGTCGGTGACGCCCTCTGACGCGTCCACGACCAAGAGTGCCACGTCCGCGCGGTCGATGGCACGCATGGCGCGCACGAACGAGTAGTACTCGACCGACTCGTCGATCTGGCTCTTGCGACGCAGGCCCGCGGTGTCCACGAGACGGTAGCGGACCCCATCGCGCTCGAGGACGGTGTCGATGGCGTCACGGGTGGTCCCGGCAACGGCCGACACGATCGCGCGCTCGGCGCCCAACATGCGGTTGAACATCGAGGACTTGCCCGCGTTCGGCTTGCCGATGATGGCCACACCGATCTCGGCGACGTCTTCCTCGACCTCAGGTTCAGGAAGCATCGCGACAACGGCGTCCAGAAGATCACCGGTGCCGTGGCCGTGCGTGGCCGAGACCGCCCACGGCTGGTCCAGGCCGAGCGCCCAGAACTCGTGGATGGCCGTCTCGTCGTTGGGCGTGTCCATCTTGTTCACGACCAGGAACACCGGCTTCTTCGAGCGCTGGAGGATGCGCGCGACGTCCGCGTCGCCGGCCTGCGTGCCCGTCTTGCCATCGACGAGGAAGATGACCACGTCGGCCTCTTCGGCGGCCATGATGGCCTGCTCGCGGATGGAGGCGCCGAAGGCGTCGTCCGTGGTGAGCTCGATGCCGCCGGTGTCGACGAGCATGAAGTCGCGGCCGTTCCAGTCGGCCTTGTGGTAGCTCCGGTCGCGCGTGACGCCGCGCTGCTCGTGCACGATGGCGTCCTGGACCTGCGCGAGCCGGTTGACCAGCGTGGACTTGCCCACGTTCGGCCGTCCGACGACTGCGATGATAGGTAGTGACATGTGAGTTCGCGTCCCGGGGGTGTTAGGGCGCGCCTGCGCCGCTGATGTCCGCGAGGGCGTGTACGAGCCCCGCGGCGTCGTAGGGTACCACACGCACGTCTTTCCCCGTCAGTGCGGCCAGGTCACCGCCCGCGACGCCGTCGAGCGTGAGCCCGTCGTCGTTGAGCACGATACCCGGCACCAGGTACGGCCCGCCACCCGCGTCGCGGCGCACGGCGTCCGTGATGTCGGCCCCGGTCAGCAGGCCGGTCACGCTGACGTTCCCGCCGAAGAACGCGTTGGGGACGGGCAGCACCGAACACGCGGAGAGGGCATCTCCCGAACGCGCCACCAGCGTCCGCAGCGCCGGGGCGAAGAGCGTCCCGGTCACGAGGGTGCAGGCCGAGAGTGCGCCGCCGACCGCAGGATCGCGGGGCGCGATCTCCGCGACGGCCTCGTCCCACTCGTCGACGAAGGCGCGGACCAGCCCTATGCCGTTCTCGTACTGCGGGTAGTCGTCGTAGTCCTCATCGCGGGGCAGCTCGCGCCCGGCGGCAAGGTAGAGCTCGTCGGCCGCGTGCACCCACCTCACGCCGCGGTCGACGGCCATGCGGGCGCGCCACGCGTGCAGCTGATCGAGCACGGCCGCGGCGTCCGCCGGGTCCCCGAAGGAGCGGGCGAACCGCGACTGATGCTTGGTGAACCCCAACGGCACGACGCCCACCGAGAGGACCGTGCCGCGGTCCGCCAGCCAGGCCAGCGTGCGGTCCAGGACCTCGCCGTCGTTCACCCCCGGCACGAGGACGATCTGGACATGGAGCGCGATGCGCGCGGCGACCAGCTCGTCGATCCTCTCGAGTGCCCTGTCGTCGACGGTCGGGCACACCAGCCGTCGGCGCACCTCGGCGTCCACGGCATGCAGCGACACATGGAGCGGCGACAGACGCTGCCCGACGATCCGCGCCACGTCATCGTCCGTGAGGTTGGTGAGGGTCACGAATGTGCCGGCGAGGAACGACAGCCTGAAGTCGTCATCCCGAACGTACAGCGACGGCCTGAGGCCCGCGGGCAGCTGCGCCACGAAGCAGAACGAGCAGGCGTTGTCGCACTCCCGCACGCCGTCGAACAAGGTCGCCGAGAAGGTCACGCCGACCGCTTCGTCCCATGCCCGCTCCACGATCACGCCGCGCTCGCCGAGCACGTCGGCGAGGCCGAGTTCGAAACGCGGCTCCGCGGTGAGCCACTGCCAGTCGATGACGTCGCGGACCGGCGAGCCGTCGACCGTCAGGACGACGTCTCCCGCTCGCACACCGGCCCGGGCGGCCGGGCTGCCGGGCTCCACGGCGGACACGACGCCCCCGCCCGAAGCACGTCCGACGGCGGCCTCGTAGGAGCCCGGGGTCACTCCCCCATCGCCTCGATGGCGCGGATGACGCCCTGTATCTGCTCATCGGGCGTCGACGCCCCGGCCGTGACTCCGACGGTCGCAGCACCGTCGAACCAGTCCGGCCGCAGTTCGTCGGCCGTCTCGACGTGGTAGGTGCGGGGGTTCACCGCCAGGCAGATCTCGGCCAGGCGGTTGGTGTTGCCCGAGTTGTGGCCGCCGACGACCACCATGACGTCCACGGTCTTCGCCAGCTCCTCGGCCGAGCGCTGCCGCTGGCCGGTGGCGCTGCAGATGGTGTTGTGCACCTTGAGCTCGCTCACGCGCGGCAGAAGCGCGTCGACCACCGCCGTCAGCCGCGACAGGGACTGTGTCGTCTGGACGACGACCCCTACGCGGCGCGACGGAAGCTTTGCCGGCAGGTCGTCCACCTCCTCGACGACGAGCGCGTCACCGCCCGCATGGGCGAGGATGCCTTCGACTTCGGGGTGGTCGGCCTCACCCACGATCACGACCGTGTACCCGTCGGACTTGAGGCGTTCCGCGACCTGGTGCGCGGTACTCACGAACGGGCACGTGGCGTCGACGACGTCGAGCCCCTTCTCGCCCGCCGCGGCGATGATCGCCGGGTCGACCCC